>NZ_CP084530.1:2362500-2702500 GCF_023704175.1 Paenibacillus sp. YPG26
AGCACGGCCAATCCCAAGATCAATCCTCCCAGGATTGAGACAGGATAATAGATGAAAAGACTCTGCCACCTTCATCGGGCTGTAATGCGGCAGCAGAAGCGCTCCCGTCCCCAATCGGATACGCTGTGTTCTTGCACCGATATGAGATAACAATATTTCCGGCGAAGCACAAGCCAGTCCTTCAAGATCATGATGCTCGGCAGCCCAATAGCGGTCGTATCCCCAAGCTTCACTATGAATAGCAAGCCGGATCGCTTCCTGAAGTGCAGTCTCCGGCGGGACATCATTATATTGAGGTACAAGGTCCAATACACTAAGCTTGATCGATTGCATTTGTGACTTTCCCCGCATTTAACTCCCTCCTTAATGAGCATGGCCAATAACTAGCTCCTACAAAATAATCCTGCAGCATGTATCTCGTTCTAGAACGAGATGGCTGTAAATGGCCAAAATCTAACTTAGTCAAATACTTGTAAAGTCAACAAACAACCCCCTAGTCCTTAAAGGTAGGGGGCATTCATATTTATTACCAAACTACACAGCTAAAATAACCATTCCGATGCCTTCAACTTCCAGCTTGCCGGATGTAAGATTTCTTGTCCGCTCCTGTCCATGAATAACCTTCCACTCACCAAGTGCAGGAAGCTGCAGGGATAGAACATCCCTTCTCGCATTATACAGCACATACAAGTGCTCGGCGGAATCCCCTCCCGCATGATCTCGAAGAGTATATGCCACTGTATTAGAAGGGCTTGCTTCGAAGCGTAAATGTCTCCGGATTAATTCAGAAGACTCAAGCCTAAATGCGGGATGGTCTTTGCGCAGCTTAATCAGTTCCTTCATAAATTCAACATCGTCCCGGTATTCCGCGCACCGTTCCCAATCGAGACGGTTAACTTCATCCGGTAGATTATAACTATTCTCGAAGCCGACTTTGGAACGGCAGAATTCCTGTCCAGCATGTATAAATGCAATCCCTTGGCTCGTCAGCACAATGGAAGAACCTAGGCGGTGCATCTGGCGGCGGACCTCGTTCTCCTCCCCATCAACAGAGACCAGAATCTTGTCCCACATTGTATGGTTGTCGTGGCATTCCGCATAGGTAACAGTCTGTGAAGGCTCAGCCGCAAAGCCTTTAATCCAATCATCAAAGTCTATGCAGGCGGTAACCCCTTGCTTAATTGCATGTTCCAGGCCTACGCCTCCGCTGATAAAGCCCTTCTCTCTGGCTTCGAATACGTGTCCTCTGATCGCATCGCGGATGATATCATTAAAGAATCCAATTCCCGGCAGAAGACGGGCTTGGTGCTGATTCGCCCTCTTATAAGACGGGAGCTCAGTCTCCATAACCCAGCCTTCACCGATTGTGATCAGGGAAGGATCGATCTCATCGAGCCTATGGCGGATCTCTTTCATCGTATCTACGTCGAGGAGACCCATAAGATCAAATCGGAACCCGTCAACATGATATTCTTTGACCCAATGAAGAATGGATTCGACAATGAACTTGGACATCATTTTACGCTCAGAAGCAACGTCATTTCCGCAGCCCGAGCCATTCGAGAATTCCTGCTGACTGTTATACCGAAGGTAGTAACCGGGTACGAGCTTATTGAAATTAACCACATATCCATCATATACATGGTTGTAGACTACATCCATAATGACGCGTAGACCTTGATCGTGCAAAGTTTGGATCAACTGCTTCAACTCGCGGATGCGAAGCTCAGGCTGATACGGATCTGTGGAGTAGGAGCCTTCGGGAACATTATAATTCTTGGGATCATACCCCCAATTATACTGGGGAATATCCAGGCGGGTCTCGTCGACACTTTGAGTTGAATAATCATAGATCGGCAGCAGTTGAACATGAGTTACACCCAGGCTAAGCACGTGATCAAGCCCCGTCTTGATTCCCTCAGGACCGCGTGTTCCAGTCTCAGCCATGCCAAGATATTTGCCTTTATGGGTTATTCCGCTCTCCGGATGGATTGAGAAGTCACGTACGTGTGCTTCATAGATGATCACATCTGTTACCTTGTTAAAAGCAGGCTTCTCCTCAGTCCATCGATCGGGGTTCGTTCCAGCCAAGTCCATAATGGCCGCCCGGTCTCCATTGACCGCAACGGCTGTGGCATAAGGATCCGCAGCTTCATTCCACTGTTCACCGATACGAACAAGATACGTATATAAATAACCATGCAAATCCTCATCTATCTCGAGTGTCCACGTGCCACTGATATCCTCTTTCATTGGACACAGACGCTCTGAGCGCCCATCCCATGTCCGGTAAAGGACTACGAAAGCCTCACTGGCCGTAGGCGCCCATAGGCGGAATGCAGTTCTCTGCTTACTGTATCGCGATCCAAGATCATCTCCATCATAATAAAAGTGATCATCGAACTCAGGAGCAAAGATAGAGATTCCTTTGGTTTTAGCGGGATCTCCATAATCTATGTGAATGTTTCTGTCGATCTGTACGGACAAGCTGACTCACTCCTTGAACTAGAACTCATGGCATTGTTGGAAATCGTTTGCATTCCAAACTATTTACCATTATAAAGGAGATTATCGGCTAATTGAAGTTGAAAAATAATACATAAAAAATATTGTGTTCCGCTTACCCCGCGAGCATTCTCAATACAGCTACGCAGACAGTCTGAGAACATGAACTGCGTCCAGTACAGATCTGCCCTTAGGAGGAGACGGCTTCATAGCAGAGCCGTGTTGAACTGTTCCGCCGCGGACCATATTGATTATCAGCTGAGGGTCCACTGAATCATTATGCAGCAGTTGAACCAAAAGATCTGCATTCTCATGGCGAAGTGCCAACAGATATTGCTGAATCCTCGCTGCAAGGTAATCCGAATCGTCGTCACAAGCTTCCATTTCATCAGGGTCCTTAAGGATGCGCTTAACCGGGACCAGGGATGCTCTCGCCCGGAACAATGCAGACTTCACAGCACCCTCGGTCATATTCAGCTTTTCCGCGACTTCGCGAGAGGTGTAAGACAAGACGTCCCGTAGTAGAAAAATGCATCGCTGCAGTGGGGGCACGTGCAGCAGCACAAGTCTTAGTACATTTGAAATATCATCCTGGTCAGAACCAAAATGATATTTCAAGTTATATTCGTGCTGAAGATCAGCTGTTTTGCGATCGAATACCTTCTGTCTTCGTACCCGGTCAATCCATTGGTTCCGTGCCGCTCTGAACAGGTAAGCTTGGATATTCTCATGATGTTTAGCCCCTTGAAGAACCGGCAGGGTCTTCAAGCAGACATCCTGCACCAGGTCCTCGGCCTCCCACTTCGATCCAGTCAGAACAAGGCAGTAGCCGAGTAAAGTGGAGCGGAGCTCCGAGAGCTCATCTGCGGGTCTGGGGGCTGGGCGTCCGCTTGATAGGTTAAACGCGCTCATGGCCATCTTCCTTTCCATAGTTCTTCGTTATTAAACGAAGAAGACCCGCCATTAGATACGCTGTGCACTCATTTCCTGAAACAAAGTAATCTTATTTCTCGAACAGGTTGCCAAGTCCACCCAGAATGCTTCCTTCCTCTTTACTTCCCCCATACCTTGATGCAGACATCACCCGGTCTGCCATACGGCTGAATGGAAGCGATTGTACCCATACCCTTCCCGGTCCGCGAAGTGTCGCGAAGAACAATCCTTCACCGCCGAACAGCGCGCTCTTGATTCCTTTTACAAATTCGATATCATAGTCCACCCCTGCAGTCATGGCAACCAGACAGCCGGTATCCAGGCGGAGAACTTCTCCAGGCTGAAGATCACGCTGGATGACGAGACCGCCCGAATGGACAAAGGCCCAGCCATCGCCCTCGATTTTTTGCATAATGAAGCCTTCGCCACCGAAGAAGCCCGCGCCCAGCTTGCGCTGGAATTCAATGCCGATTGAATTGCCTTTTGCGGAACAGAGGAACGAATCCTTCTGACAGATCACCTTACCCCCAAGCAGCTGGAGATCCAGCGGAATGATCTTGCCTGGATAAGGCGAGGCAAAAGTCACATTCTGGCGATAACGGCCCTCATTCGTGAAGACGGTCATGAACAAGCTCTCGCCTGTCAGAAGGCGTTTGCCAGCACCCATCAGCTTGCCCATCATTCCATTTCCGCGTGCACCATCTCCGAAGATGGTCTCCATCCGGATATCCGGATCCATCATCATAAAGCTGCCAGCCTCTGCAACAACACTCTCTGAAGGATCCAGCTGAATTTCAACACACTGCATTTCTTCACCTAAGATTCGATAATCGATTTCATGTGCACTCATGTACAATCGCCTCCAAATTTAATTTCTTGTTCTATTTACGCGGGAAACGACTCTTAGTTGCAATCTAATGTGACTCTAACATTTATTATACATCCTAAACTCAAAGAGACTGTAACACGTTATCTAACGTCCTACAGTCTCTTGCTTGGAATTATTTTGCCTTAGCGAGCAAATAGAGGAAATATGGAGCTCCGATAACGGCTACCACAACTCCGATCGGTATGGAGGCCGAGTTCACGAGAACACGGGTTATGGCATCAGCCACCAACATTAGAAGTCCTCCGCACAACATAGAGGCGGGCAATAGATACTCATGCTTGGGTCCAACCAGCCGGCGTGCCAAATGAGGGCAAATCAAGCCTACGAATGAAATAGCTCCTCCAACCGCCACACAGACACCAGCCAGGACTACGGCTGCCGCCATTAGCCTCGGCCGCTCCTTGTTAACCGCCGTGCCCAGGCCCATTGCCGCCGGATCACCCAATGTCAGGACATTGAGCACCTTTGCTTTATAAAGGCAGTAAGGAATCAGGACAAGCAGCCAGGGAATGAAGGATAACACATAGTTCCAATCTGTTCCTCTAATACTGCCTGCCAGCCAAGTGTAAATTAGCTGATGATTCTGCGGATCAAGCTTAAGCGTGATCACGATGGTAAAAGCGTTAATTCCAGCAGCAATACCAATCCCGCTCAGAACGAGACGGATTGCGGACAGCCCCTCACCTTTTTTATAAGCCAGATAATAGATGAGGGCTGCGGAGGCTGCTGCACCAGCCAAGGCAAGCAACGGCATAAGATAAACCGAGCCGAGGAGCTCAGCAGGATAAAAATATACAAAAATTATCACAGCAAGTCCTGCACCAGCATTGATCCCGAGAATTCCCGGTTCCGCCAGCGGATTGCCAGTTACCCCTTGCAGCAAACAACCTGACAGGGCAAGCCCTGCCCCAACCAGAACAGAGATGATTATTTGGGGCAGACGGAATTCAAACAAAATCAAGTTCTGTTTAGGTGTGCCCTGTCCTATTAATGTCTGTACTATTTCAGAGGGAGTAAGGCGGATCTGTCCCAGATTCATGCTGATCAGGAACATAATTAGAATCAAAATCGCGAGACCAAGCATGACAGTGAAGCCTCGGGTTCTTCTCCGGCTCTCCGCCTGTGAGAATAGGAGCTTCTTCATAAGTTAAATCAGCCCCCTTCCAGAACGGCGAATGAAGAAAATGAAGAAGGGAACACCCAGCAGGGCAATAACGGCACCAAGCGGGATCCCATAATTAGGGTCCAGCCATTGTCCCGCGATATCAGCTGACACAACCAGCAGGCTGCCCATCACCGCAGAGCATGGAATGATCAGCCGATAATCAACCCCCACCAGACTCCTTGCCAGGTGAGGGACGATTAAGCCAACAAAAGCGATCATCCCGGCAACGGATACACTGGCGCCTGCAAGTACCATAACAACGAGCAGACAAGCCGCCTTAACCCAGCCCGTTCGAAGTCCCAGTCCTGAGGCGACCTCTTCACCAAGGTTCAGGAGAGTTACCGGCCTGGAGAGCAGTAACGCGCCTGCCAGAGCCAGGACTGCCCATGGGAACACCATATCAAGTTGGGTCCATTTCGTTCCTCCCAGCCCGCCCGAATACCAGAATGACAGCTCAAGTCCCAGATTGAAATACACAGCGATACCAGTGCTTAAAGCTACAAATAAAGCACTGACAGCCGCGCCGGCCAAAGTCAGCCGAATCGGAGTTATTCCTCCTCTGGTAAGAGAGCCGATCCCGTAGACTATGCCTACCGCGATCGCCGCCCCAGCGAAGGAGAACAGCATCAATCCTGTTGATCCAACAGAAGGAACAAAGGCAAAGCAAATAGCTATGGCGAATCCCGCGCCCGCATTCAAGCCCAGCAATCCCGAATCTGCGAGCGGGTTTCTTGTTAGGCCCTGCATTAAGGCACCCGCTACAGCCAGACAGGCACCTACTAACACACCCGCCAAAGCACGGGGAATGCGCAGTTCCCTGATCACCTGATGCTGCTGCAGGTCGGGATTAAAGTGAATGACAGCCTGCCATACGGTACTAAGGGAAATTGAAGAGGAGCCAGTAGCTATGGATATGCCTGTTAGAATACCCAGCAGTATGAGCCCTGCAATCATGATGACCACAGCTGTCAGCGGCCGGCTGCTCTCCCGGATCTTATTGAACTCTGGTTCTCGTGGTGAGGCAGACATGTCAAACCATCCTTTTAAGAGTTAGTACAATCGTTCATTCGCTTTGTCTACAGTTCATTGTATTGATCACGATTCTCACAGTCAATAAATTCTCCAGCCTCCCTTCCATTCGTCCATACCATATAGTCGTACGTGCAATATGATGTGTATTATCCCTAGAGAGGAGTTGATGATTGTGGCATTACAACCATCGAATTGTTCAGGTCCGCGCCCTATTTACACAGATAAAAAAGTAGTCTATGAGGATGTGTACAAACCGGAACTCGTTCCTGTGATCCATGAAGTAGAGGTTGTAGAACGGATTCACCACGTTCCCGTACCCGTTCATCACGTCGTTGTCAAAAGAAGAGTCGTGCACTGCGGTTACAATTGTTAAACCAAATAAGAGCAGCCGTCAGTTTACTGACGCGGCTGCTCTTGCTTGGTTTTCACCTATTTAAGCAGTAGGAATCCATACTGCAGACATTTTAAATAAAATTTACGAATCAAAGACTAGTCAGATGCACTCTGCTCTTCAGGATTAATTACTTTGCCTACAATCACCAAATCCCTTGCGACACCGTCAAGCATTGCCACTTCGGGCAGATATCCCCACTGAACGAAGCCAAACTTTCGAAGAAGTGACAAGCTCGGTTCATTATGGGCAAACACAAAACCAACCAGACGTGTAACGAATAGGCGTGGACATTCTGCGATCGCTTTCTGTATCAGAATCGTACCATATCCTTGGCCGCGGTAGGCCTCTGCGATATAGATGCTGATCTCGGCTGTACCGTTATAGGCCGGCCTACCATAGAATGATTGAAAGCTCAGCCAAGCGGCAACTTCATCACCCACCCGCAGCACCCACAGAGGTCTGCGATCCGGAGTGTGTTCATGGAACCAGGGAATCCGGCTATCGACTGTAACTGGATCCACATCTGCGGTAACCTGTCTTCCTGCAATGGTACTATTGTATATTTGTACAATCTGCTCAAGATCGTTAATCCTGGCATCAGTTATCGTATAAGGTGTCATGGTTGCTTCCGCGCCTCCGGGGTCATATATTGTGTACATCAGTAACTACATTATACACGGGAGCCGGGAATGTTAAAGTGCTGGCAAGCAGGCCTGGGTAAGCTCATCAAGAGTTCCATAATAGTACGTTGCCTGCGCGTTTAATAGCTCCTCCTTCGATCCATACCCATACCCTACTCCTGCACTATGTATCTGGTTATGCTGAGCTCCAATGATATCGTGCTTCCGATCTCCGATCATGACGGTCTGCAATGGATCCAGCTGTAATGTCTCTAGAATGTGAGCTATCAGCTCTTTTTTATCCGAATACGTACCATCCAGCTCACTTCCGAATACTCCTGTGAAATAGTGATCTAGCTTGAAATGCCTAAGAATTTCGTGAGCAAAGACAAGCGGTTTTGAGGTTGCCAGATAGATCATTTTGCCGTTGTCCTTCAACATGTCGAGCAAGTCTGTTACCCCGGTATATACCTCATTCACATACAGACCCTTTTTTCTCGGAAATATTCCCGGTAGTAGTCGATAGCGTGCCATGTTGTTGTCTGATCAAATGAGTAATACTTACTGAAGGTCTCCTGTAATGGAGGTCCGATGAAGAATTGTAGTTTAGTTAAGTCATCTTCTTCAATCCCCATTTTGGAAAGCGCATATTGCACTGATTTTGTAATACCAGGCGCCGGGTCTGTTAGTGTTCCATCCAGATCAAATAAATAGTGATTGTACTGAAGTATGTTAAGCCCCCCTTTTTTAAACATTCTATCTCGAGTATCTTACAGCAAAAAAAATTAATGTTAAATATATCCTTTAATTTGTTTCCCTAAGGAAAAAAATTGTTGTACATGCATCTTTATTGCGGTATGCTAATATTGTAGTCTATGGGAAATACATACAACTGGCACGAATTTTTTTACTCAAAAAGTTTCCTATAGGAAACAAAGATGCCATAGCACAAGAAGCTTGGCCTTTATTCTCGAATCCTTATACCTTTAAAGGAGTGAAGCATGTAATGAAATTGCATTCAAAATCGAGGCGGGGGAACAAAGCCTTCTCCATTTCAAGTATGCTGACTGCTCTTATGTTGATCAGCGCGATTGTTCTCCTTAGTGCCTGCGGGGCCAGCAAGTCCTTGTCCTATCAGGATGGTGGCAAGTTAAGAATCACAACGACTACCGGAATGATCACGGATGCTGCCAGAGAGGTTGGAGGCACCCATGTAGAAGTTACCGGGCTCATGTCAGCGGGTGTGGACCCGCATCTCTACAAGGCATCTCAAGGAGATATCCGCAAGCTGGATGAGGCTGATATTATTTTCTACAACGGATTACATCTGGAAGGCAAGATGAATGAAATCTTCGAGAACATGGCCAAGACCAAGACCACAGTAGCCGTCTCCGATTCCATTGAGCGTTCAGCATTACGATCGGGCTCCCTTATGAAAACCGAATATGATCCCCACATTTGGTTCGATGTGCAGCTGTGGATGAAGGCAACCGAAACGGTGAGAGATACACTCATCAAGCAGGACCCGGCTCATGCCGAAGACTATAAGAGCAATGCCGCAGCTTATCTCAAGCAGCTGGAACAGCTGCATCAAGAGGTGACGAAGCAGATCCTTACTATTCCGGAAGCCAGCCGGGTGCTGGTTACCGCGCACGATGCATTCGGTTATTTCGGAGATGCTTATCATCTCAAGGTTATGGGGCTGCAAGGCATAAGCACCGCGTCCGAAGCTGGAACCAAGGATGTAACCGACCTTAGAGACTTTCTGGTTAATAACAAAATCAAGGCCGTCTTCATAGAATCCAGTGTACCCCGAAAGGCCATTGATGCCGTTATTCAAGGTGCTAAGGAGAAAGGCCATGAGATCAAGATCGGCGGAGAGCTCTTCTCCGATGCGATGGGCAAGGAAGGTACACCTGAAGGAACCTACATCGGAATGGTTAGGCATAATGTGAAGACGATTGCCGAAGCGCTGAAATAAGTGAACCTTATATCGAGGGAGAGACTGATCATATGAAAGAAAGCCCGTTAATCATTCAGAATTTGTCTGTCGCTTATCAGAAGAAGCCTGTCCTGAGAGATATCAGCTTCGAGGTCCCGGAAGGCCAGTTAATCGGAATTATCGGTCCTAACGGCGCCGGCAAATCAACGCTGATCAAAGCGGCTCTGGGCCTTCTCCCAAGACTTTCGGGCGAGGTATTGATCTATGGCAAGCCTTATTCCCAGCAGAGACACCAGACAGGTTATGTCCCGCAGCGGGAATCCATTGACTGGGACTTCCCCACAAGTGCCCTTGATGTGGTGATGATGGGGAGATATGGTCATTTAGGCTGGTTCAAGCGCCCCGGGCGGGAGGAACGAAGAATTGCTATGGAGTGCTTGGCCAAGGTAGGCATGACGGAATATGCGGATCGGCAGATCAGCCAGCTGTCGGGTGGACAGCAGCAGCGAATCTTCCTGGCAAGGGCGTTAGCCCAGGAAGCGAATTTGTATTTCATGGATGAACCGTTCGTGGGTGTGGATGCCGCAACCGAGAAAGCCATTATTACGCTCCTGAATGAGCTTAAGCAGCAGCGTAAGACCGTGCTGGTTGTACATCATGATCTGAACACAGTGAAGGAATACTTTGACTGGGTGGTGCTGCTGAATGTAAATCTGGTGGCAGCCGGACCTGTGGAAGAGACGTTCACCGCAGATCTATTGCAGCGTACGTATGGCGGGCGCCTAACTATCCTCGATCAGCATAACCCCTCGCCTTTAATTACAAGCTAGAGAGGAAAGGAGAATATCATCTATGCCTGAATGGATTCGCATATTTCTGGATCCCAATGCCAGGTGGATACTGCTTGGGTGCATGCTGCTCGGTTTAAGCAGCGGTGTTATCGGCAGCTTCTCCTATCTGCGGAAGCAGTCCCTTATGGGAGATGCCCTATCCCACGCCGCCCTGCCAGGCGTGTGTATCGCCTTTATGCTCAGCGGCTCCAAATCTATCTTGTTATTTCTAATCGGCGCGGCTGCTGCCGGCTTCTTGGCAACGTTCGGTATTGGTTATATCACACGTCATACCCGGATCAAGCAGGACGCGGCCCTAGCTATTGTACTATCCGTCTTCTTCGGATTCGGAACCGTGCTGTTGACCCACATTCAACATAGCGGGAACAGCAATCAGAGCGGGCTGGATAAATTTCTGTTCGGTCAAGCGGCTTCCATGGTTCAATCTGACGTCATCATTATGGCTCTGATCTCTGTGGTGTTGATAGGAATCTGCTGCCTGTTGTACAAAGAATTCAAGCTGCTCAGCTTCGATCCGGGCTTTGCCCGCGGACTCGGTTACCCTGTGGCGTTACTGGACCAACTCATCATGTTCCTGATGGTTGTAGCTGTTGTGGTGGGCATTCAAGCTGTAGGTATTGTGCTTATGGCCGCGCTCTTGATTACTCCCGCAGTCTCGGCCAGATATTGGACAGAGAGGCTGGGAGTCATGGTTATATTGTCTGGACTGTTCGGTGCTCTAAGCGGGCTTGCAGGTACCTATGTCAGCGCGGGCGGCAGCAATCTCCCAACGGGTCCCTTAACCGTACTCGCCGCCACTGCTTTGTTCCTGGTCTCCATGGCTTTTGCTCCCAAGCGGGGTCTGGCCTCCAAATTAATCTTGAGGAGAGCCGCCAGACAGAGTTATCTCCAAGATCAGCTGAAAGTGGCCGCAGCCCTCAAACAAAGTGAAAGGAGGATGCCAAGTGAGTGACTTCTGGATCATTCTGACCGGTGCTCTGGTTGCCAGTACCTGCGGAATTGTGGGCTGCTTCCTTGTCCTTCGCAAAATGGCCATGATTGGCGATGCCATTAGCCATTCGGTACTCCCCGGGATTGTCCTAGCCTTCCTGATCAGCGGTTCCAGAGATTCTCTCTTCATGCTGCTCGGTGCAGCAGCCTTAGGTCTGGTCACTGTGCTGCTCATTCAATTGTTCCACCAAAGCGGCTTACAATCAGATGCAGCCATTGGCGTCGTGTTCACCGCGCTATTTGCGGTAGGCATCATTCTCGTAAGCTTGTACACCCGGGACATTGATCTTGATCTGGACTGTGTGCTATATGGAGAGATCGCATATGTCCCTTGGAATACACTGCAAATCGGCGGCATTGATATAGGTCCAAAAGCGGTATGGGGCGTAGGCGCGGCACTGGTGCTGAGCATTATCGTTATCTCGGTATTCTACAAGCAGTTCAAGGTCTGCTCCTTCGACCCTGCCTTCGCTGCCGCTATCGGAATCCCAATCGCACTCTTCCATTACCTTCTAATGGGTCTGGTATCCGTAAGCACCGTTGCCTCCTTCGAAAGTGTAGGAGCTATCCTCGTGGTCGGCATGCTGGTCGTTCCGCCCGCTGCTGCCTACCTCATAACCGACAAGCTGAATCATATGATCTTCTACAGCGTGATCATCGGCATATTCAGCTCCATTACCGGATACTACCTGGCGCAGTGGCTGGATGCCTCAATTGCCGGATGCATGATCAGTATGGCAGGAATCTTTTTCGTACTCGCCCTGCTCTTCTCCCCCCGTCATGGTGTCATCATGCGCAAATGGAAACAGCGGCGTATGCTTCTGGAAGCGTCCTCCTGAGCCGGTCACGTTGAACGGCGGGATCGCATTGCGGGAAGAAGCGTCGGCTGATCTTCACCCGGTTCAGTGAACTTGCCATATTCGGCCGTATCCATCCCATATATGGCGATTCGGCCTTCTTCGTTGTAATGAATGCCCCAGCCGTACTTCTTGGGCAGCTGGGAAGCTCTCAGACAGGGATGCGGCTTCCTGAACAGCTCTTCCCAGATCTCATCGGCATGATTAAGGACATAAGCTTCCTCCAGTTCTTTATGCCGGATATGAATCTCATAGATTAATTCCTTCTCGTTGTATCGATAGGGATTCCCGGACAGGAGATCGAATTCAATTTCGTAAGCCGTCTTCTTGGCCCTGGAGGATACAGGGATTTTGCTGGCTGTTACAGGACAATCGGGGGCCACTACAATAAATGTATTTGTGTAACTCATTGCGATCCTACCTTTCTCTCAACTTGTCATTACCCATTATATACCATTCGGGATATTTTCTATCAAATGAAAAAGAGGGCAGCCCCAAGCTGACCCTCTTGTTGTATTTGCTTTATGAATGTATTGACATCTGCCGAACCGGATTAATTCTCCAGATCTCGCCAGCATACTGTTCAATTGTACAGTCACTCGCAAATTTGCCAGAATGTGCAATATTAATAATGGATTTCTTCAGCCATTCCTTCTGATTCCGGTAAGACGAATCAATCTCAAGCTGTGTGCTTGCATAAGGAGCAAAATCCTTGAGTACAAAGTATTCATCGTTATGATTCAGAATGGAATCGTAGATAATCTCGAACTCATTTGCCGAGGAACAGAAAGGCCCTTCCTGGGTAAGCTGGTCCAGAACCTGATGGATGCGCGAATCACTGGCATAGATCCCTTTAGCGTCATAACCGCCGTATTGATAGTAGTCAAATACCTGATCGGATTTGAGGCCAAAAATGAACATGTTCTCATCACCCAGCATCTCGTGCATCTCTACATTGGCTCCATCCAGAGTCCCGATCGTCAGTGCCCCGTTCATCATGAACTTCATGTTACCTGTACCCGAAGCTTCCTTGCTTGCGGTTGAGATCTGTTCACTGATATCGGCTGCCGGAATAATCTTCTCGGCTAGTGACACAGAGTAGTTCTCCAGGAATACAACCTTCAGCTTCTGACTGACAACCGGATCATGATTAATAGTATCAGCTGCAACATTAATCAGCTTGATAATCCGTTTGGCCAAATAGTAGCTTGGGGCTGCCTTCGCGCCAAAAATAAATGTACGAGGAACGATGTCCAGCCCCGGATTGGCTTTGATCTGATTGTATAAGTGCATAATATGGAGCACATTAAGGAGCTGACGCTTGTAACCGTGCAGACGTTTGACCTGTACGTCAAAGATTGATGCGGGATCCACAATGACTCCATTCTTCTCCTGAATGTAAGCAGCCAGATTCAGCTTATTACGCTGCTTAATGCTGTGTACTCGCTCCTGGAAGCCAGCATCCTCACTAAACTTGATAAGCTCGGTCAGCTTGCGCGGCTCCGTAATCCAATCCGGGCCAATCGATTCGGTAATCAGCTCAGCAAGTCCCGGATTGGCATGCATCAGCCAGCGGCGGTGCGTGATTCCGTTCGTCTTGTTGTTGAAGCGATCGGGATACAGCTCATAGAAAGAGCGCATCTCCCTCTTCTTGAGGATGTCTGTATGAAGCGCAGCAACCCCATTGATGCTGTGGCTTCCCGCAATGGCCAGATGCGCCATTCTCACCTGATCCGATCCGATAATCGCGAGGCGATCAATTCTCTCCTGGTCATCCGGGTTCTGCTCATGGAGCATGCCGCAGAAACGTCGGTTGATCTCTTCAATGATCATGTAGACCCGTGGGAGCAAATCTCTAACCATCCCCGTTGGCCATTTCTCCAGCGCTTCGCTTAGAATCGTATGGTTCGTATAAGATACAGTTCGCACTGTGATATCCCAGGCCTGTTCCCAGCTATATCCTTTAACATCCACAAGAATACGCATCAGTTCGGGGATAATCAGGGTCGGGTGTGTATCATTAATGTGAAGGGATACCTTCTCAGGCAGATGATCATAGGAAAGTCCCAGCTTCTCAAAGGTTCTGAGAATGCTCTGCAGACCTGCCGAGCAGAGGAAATACTGCTGCTTCAATCTCAGCAGCTTCCCTTCATACTGCGAATCATCCGGATACAGGAATTCCGAGATGGACTCCACCGACCGGTTATAATTCAAGAAGTTATAATAATCATAATGCTTGGAGGCCATTCCTTTACTGCTGCTGAGCATGGCCGATTCCGCACTCCAGAGCCGAAGTGTATTCACATGATGATGACCATAACCAATCACAGGCACATCATAAGGAACAGCCAGGACGGATTCATAATCCTTCGTCTCGAACACCCAACGCCCATTCTCTTCACGTGCCTCGACTTTCCCCCAGAAGCGAACCTCCACCTTCTTGTCTGCCCGTCTAACTTCCCACTCGTTCCCCTTCTGCAGCCAGTAATCCGGAAGCTCCACCTGGTCGCCATCAATGATCTTCTGTTCGAACAGACCATATTTATAGCGAATTCCGCAGCCATGACCGGCATACTGCAGCGAAGCGAGTGAATCCATGAAGCAGGCGGCCAGGCGACCGAGGCCCCCGTTGCCTAGACCTGCATCGGCTTCCTGTTCTTCGATCTCCTCTAGATTCCATCCCAGCTCTTCAAGACCGGTGCGCACGATATCCAGAATACCCAGATTCAGCAGGTTGTTCCCCAGCAGTCGTCCAATCAGAAATTCCATGGAGAAATAATAGACCTGCTTCTCCCCGCGCTGCTTATATTCCCGGTTCGTAGCTGCCCAGTCCCGGCCCGCATACTCACGGATCAGCCCACTAAGCACCTTATATACATCGGCACTGGTTGCCTCCTCAAGCGGCGTTCCAAGCTCTCCTACCAGACTTTCGCTGAACACTTTCTTGAAGCTTTCCTTATCGGTAAACAAAATAAATCCTCCTGTCGGGCACTCTAATCGTAGTTTAAAGTGTACTGCTCTTGGCTATGACAAATGGCCGCTTCACATCCCCGACCAGCATACGGTCAGGGGGAAGAACCACATCTTTATCCAGTATCACATTCTCAATAACGGCGTTCTCACCGATTACACATTTCTGCATAATGATCGAGTTGGTAATTTTGGCGCCCTTCTGTACCCTTACTCCGCGGAACAGAATGCTGTTCTCCACATTACCGCCAATTACGCAGCCATTGGCAACCAGTGAATTGTTGACACTCGCGCTATCGAGATATTTTGTTGGTGCCTCATACTTTATTTTCGTATTTACAGGCCGTTCTTTGAATAGATTAGTGTAATTTTTTGGACACAGCAGCTCAAGACTGTTCTTATAGTAGCTCTCCACCGAGTTAATAACGGCATGGTATCCTTTATATTCATAGGCGGCAATTTTCAGGTTATGATGATTTTTTTGGATAGCATCCCGGAAAAAGTAGCTGTCCCCGTGTGCAATACAATGTCTTACCTGCTCCAGGAAGAACTTCTTCTCCATAATGAACATCTCCATGTAGATGTTGGAATGGTCTTTCTCATGGTGGATGTTGCTGACAAAACCGTCACCGTTAACCTCAAGCCGCAGGCAAGGATCATGCTCCGGTTCAAGCTGATCTACCTTGGTGTAGATCAGAGTGACATCGGCCCCTTTCTCCTTGTGATAATTAAAAGCATCACAGAAGTCCACCTTGCTCAGATGCTGGCTTCCGGAATGTAGGATGTATTTAGCCTTGCCGCGGTTGAAGAAATCCAGATTGTTGCGCAGATGCTGTAAATCGCCATGCGAAGTATCGGAGCTATCGTTCCAGTCAGGCGGGAGTACGAAGAGACCTCCCCTTTTCCGATCCAGATCCCAAGGTCTTCCCTCACCCAAATGGTCCATTAGGGAGCGGTATTTACGCCTTACGAAGACTGCGATATCTTTCATCTCGGCATTGGCCATATTGGAGAGCACAAAGTCAATCAACCGGTATCTCCCCGCAAAAGGTACAGCAGCCCCGCACCGGTAGTAGGTTAACTCATTCAGCAGATCAAGCTCATGATCGAGATTAATAACGCCCATTAAATCGGACATGGGAACACCGCCTTTATTTAATTATTGGTCGATACCGAAGCTTCTTGTTCTTGCAGCTCAGAGAGTTCTTCATCCGTAATTAGGAGGATTTCATCTTCATCAGGGCGATCCACGCCAAGAGCGGTGTTGTCATTGATGACAAGATTCTCACTGACGATCGCTTTATGGATGCGCACATTTTTGCCAATTTTCACATTGGGCATGATCACTGAATCCGTAATTACACTGCCTTCACCAACTTCAATTCCATAGAACAGCACGGAATGTTCGATCGTACCATGAACAATACACCCTTCATTAATCACACTGTTGGTTACAGTAGCCTCAGGTGCGATATACTGGGCAGGCTGATTCGGACTGCGGGTGTAGATCCGCCATGCCGGGTCGTTCAAATCCAGAGGGGGATTATCAGATAATAGATCCATATTGCTCTGCCATAAGCTTTGTACGGTACCTACATCCCTCCAATATCCTTCAAATGGATATGCATACAGTACCTTCTGATTGCTCAGCATCAGTGGAATAATGTCTTTACCGAAATCAAACGAGGAATCGGGGTTTCGTTCATCCTCATACAAATGCTGCTTGAGCACATCCCATTTAAACAAGTATATTCCCATGGAGGCCAGCGTGCTCTTCGGATGCTCGGGCTTCTCCTCAAATTCATAAATGCTTAAGTCCTCATTCGTGTTCAGAATGCCGAACCGGCTTGCTTCTTCCCGCGTGACGTTAATGACAGAGATTGTACAATCAGCGTTCTTTTCTTTGTGATAATCAAGCATCGCATCATAATCCATTTTATAAATGTGATCCCCCGAGAGGATCAGAACATGCTCAGGGTCATACTGTTCAATGAACTTCAGATTTCTAAAGATCGCGTCTGCCGTTCCCCGGTACCAGCTGCTGCCGTCCTCGCGTTCATGCGGGGGAAGCACGAAGACTCCCCCATGCTTACGCTCCATATCCCAGTCACTGCCTACGCCAATATATGAGTGCAGCACTAAAGGTTCATATTGAGTCAGGACGCCTACCGTATCGATACCCGAATTCGAACAATTGCTAAGTGGAAAATCAATGATCCGGTATGTACCCCCGAAATATACAGCAGGCTTTGCCAGATTCTTGGTAAGACCCTTTAGTCTTTTTCCTTGTCCGCCGGCAAGCAGCATCGCAACCACTTCTTTTTTCTTCATCAAGATATTCCTCCTTCACAAATGAACATTCCGCTGCCGAATCTAATACAAGCATTAATGAGAATATAAAAAAGATTAATCCGTCTGCTGAACTCTGGAACAGATTAACCTTGTTGACACCTGCTTACCTGGATAAGCAATAATTGTAGTCACACCATATATTTAAACAGGATTAGGTCCACATAATCCCGCTTGATGTCTTCCCTAATATTATTTATGCCTGGTGAGTCAACCAAGTAACAGAAGGACTTTTTAAGGTAAAAAGGCCTTGGGATGATCAACATCATCATACCCAAGGCCTAATGAACAACTCTGTGATTTATGGCGACATATAGCGCCCGCCTTTTATTTCAAGTTCAACCAGATCTGCTTCCGTCTGGTTCAGGAAGAACGCATTCCTCCCCTCCGCACCTGC
Organism: Paenibacillus sp. YPG26; assembly: GCF_023704175.1. NCBI lineage: Bacteria > Bacillati > Bacillota > Bacilli > Caryophanales > Paenibacillaceae > Paenibacillus > Paenibacillus sp. YPG26. The sequence goes on from NZ_CP084530.1 coordinate 2,380,395, forward strand.
CCACTCCATACCAAGAAGGATTCCTCTCTCCGTTGCAGCTGCAAATAAGAAGGAGAACATCTCCGGCGTAACCGTTCCGCCATCGTCGACCCGCCATGTCGAATTCGGATCGTAGTCAGCTGTATAATCACGGGTAACGATCTGTGACCCCTGCTTCAGTATAATCGAAGCCGTTGCCTTCTTCCCCTTCTTCTCGAACTGGGCCAGATAGATTTGATTATCCTGGCCAATCTGTCCAATCTCCCAGATCTTCTCAATGGATTGAGCCTTCATTTCACGAATGGCCTGCTTCACAGAATCCTCTACATCCGGATTGACCTTGCTTATGACAGGAATGACCGCATGGATATTCAACTTGCGATCATTGGCAAGATAATACGTCTGGTCTGGAACAGCCTGCCCTCCAACCACCTCGAAGACCAATCCTTCCAGATTTCCGAAGTTCTTAGCCCATTGCCTGCCATCATCCTTCTCTGATCCGGACTGCTTCCTGACATACTTTACATCCAGTACCTTGCCGCCTTCACCGATCGCCTTGTTCAGGCTCTTATCCTGGTTGCCTGTGAAGGCAATAAGATACTTGCCCGTGCGATCCGCAAAGCTGTAGGTGTCCCCTAACGCAGCAGGATCAAGCAGCTGCTTCTGGTCTGCCGCCTGACCTTGTTGTTCATTCTTCGGAATTGGAGCTTGCACTGCAGATTCCTGCTTGACCTTATTCATATTACCGCCTGAGCATCCTCCAAGTGCAAGCACTGCGCCAAGCACAAGCGCGATCCTTCTCACCGTAACTCCCCCCTCAAGTTTATCCGTCCCAAATGTAACGTGGGAGCAGTGGGATTTGTTTCAGTTAGTCCCCAATTCATCATGGCAAATGACAGATGCCTACAGATTCACTTCCTGCGCCCGCTTTAATTCTCTGAGTACTTTATGGATTGAAATCGCGGCTAATGTGCCATCACCCATAGAGACCGTCACCTGCTCGGCATGAACGCCAAGATCTCCGGCAATCCATAAATTCTGCGTATTCGTCATCCTGGAACGGGGATCTGCTTCTACGTGCTTATTAGGATACAGCTTAGCTCCAAGCTGCTCAGCGAGCTCAGAATGCACCTGATTGCCGCCAAATCCGATGAAGCCTCTCTCCGCTGGAATCACTGTTCCATCTTCAAGAATAACGCTCTGGATCATTCCGTCCTGCTCTTCGAGGACACGGCTGATCCCCGTCTCGATATAACGGATTCTCCGGTCCTTGATCTTCATAAGAATCTCCGCGTCAACGGCCTGCTGCTCATGATTAATAAAGATCACCTCGGAAGCTTGCTCAGCGAGCAGCAGCGCCATGTTCGCACCTGAATTGCCCGAACCCATTACGACCGTCTTTCGGTTATGAATTTCATACCCATCACAATCAGGGCATACATATACTGACCTTCCCAATGTCCGGCGGATGCCCGGAATGTCCGGCAAGCGGTCCATCAAACCGGTTGCAAGCAGCACGGTTTTCGCTTGATAGCGCACACCCTGCTCACCTGCAAGCTCAAACAGCTGATCCTGCTTTGCAGCCCTAGCTACTTTGTCTTGTACAAATTTGACGCCTAGAGATACCGCCTGGGCTTTCCCTCTGTTCCGAAGCTCTTCGCCGGAGATCCCGTCAGGCCAGCCCAGTATATTATGATAATTCCGGCACAAGGTGGATCGGCCAGAACCCGAGTCGATAACCAGAATCTGATGAGTCACATATCTTCCTAGTTGAATTGCTGCCTGGAGACCGGCTATGCCTCCCCCGATAATGATACAATCGTAGGTCAATGAAATTCCTCCCGTTTAATCACAACTTTGCACTCCATTATTTAACTGTTGCCATATTTTCCCCAGCCCATCCTTGAACGGGTTTATCTGTTATTGTAGTTTTGATGTATAATAAACTCATACTGTCATGATATGACACTGTTCAACACTATTCATCATCTTACAGGCGGGATACTATTTTGAAACTCTTACACAAAAAAGGTTATACCCTTAGATTCAGCATCAGCTTTCTTGTTATTGTGGCTGTGCTTCTAACCATGCTGATCGGCATGATCTCTGCTGTACAAGTCAGCCGGGATTCCCTGATCTCAAGCTATCTGCAGAGCAACAGCCAGTATGCGAAGAAGCTGGCCTCCAACACCGGTGACCTGCTCAGCACGATGAAGCAGAACATCACATCCATTGCAGCCATCGTCAAGAGTGGGACCAGAATGGACGCCGAGCTGCTCGGCCATCTCTACCAGGAGAATCGCCAATATTTCAATTCCATCTTCATTGCCAATGAGGAGCGGGTTATCCAGTTCACAAGTCCGAACACAACCGGAGTCCATGCAGGAGACCAGCTAACCTCGCAAGCGAGCCTTTTGGCCACCACATCCAAAGCACCTTTTATATCCAACCCGTATCGAAGCAAGTCAGGAAGATATATTATTCTGATCTCTGCTCCTATCTTTGACCGGGGTGGGGAGTACAAAGGATTTGTTGGCGGAACGATCTATTTGGAGGAGAAGAACGTACTGAATACACTGCTGGAGGAGCATTTCTTCGGGAACGGGTCGTATGTCTTCGTGGTCGAGAAGACCGGACATTTGATCTTTCACCCGGACACCAAGCGTATTGGACAATCGGTACTTCGCAATACAGTTGTCCAGCAAGTGCTTCAAGGCTCCAATGGAGCTCAGCATGTGACGAATTCCCAAAAACATGACTTTTTTGCCGGTTATGCCTACGATCCCATCAGTTCATGGGGAATTATTGCGCAGACTCCCGTCTCAGTCATCGATGGGCCGTCCTCCCAGTTGATTCACAAGATGCTTCTTCAGTCCCTGCCCTTTCTTGCCCTGATCCTGATACTTGGGTGGTGGCTTGCCAGTCAGATTGCCAAGCCCTTACACATTCTTGCCAAATTCTCAGACGAGGCTACACTAAATCTGGATAAAGGAAAGAGTCTGCCTGATCTAAAATCCAATCACTATGAAGTCCGTTTGCTATATCAGAGTGTTAAGATTGCTTTTAAGAATATTAACCAGGATATCCTTCAGCTACGCGATGAAGTTAAGATGGATGGATTAACCGGACTTGGCAACCGGAAGTCCTTTGACTCTGTCATGGAGAAATTAACGGCAAAACACACGCCGTTCTCATTGATCTTAATGGACATAGACAATTTCAAGACCGTAAATGATACTTACGGTCATCTTACCGGAGATGAGGTACTGAAATTCCTTGCCGGCTTGATGGAGAAATTGGCCGGGGACAACAGTCTGGCCTTCAGATATGGAGGGGAAGAATTCGCCATTCTGGTGAAGCATAGTGACATAAGCTATGCCTATCAAATTGCTGAACGTATCAGAACCGTTCTGGCCGTTACGAACAGCCCCACAGGTGAGCCAGTAACGATCTCGCTTGGCATCGCTTCCTACCCTGATCATGCCAGAGAGATCCAGGAGCTGATCCTAAAGGCCGATCAAGCGATGTACCAGTCCAAGCTGAACGGTAGAAACCGTACTACAATAAGTGAAGCCCATTAAACAAGAAGAAGCCTGAGAAATCAGGCTTCTTCTTGTATCTATTCTTTTGAATCGTAGAAAATATGCCTCGCCTCTATTCCGGACTCCCTTAATTCAAGAATACCGACCGAATAACGTGTCTCTCGCCGCTTATCTGCAGCGGAACCAGGATTGAACAATAGCACCCCGCCCGACTGCTTCAGCAGGGGCTGGTGCGAGTGACCGAACAAGATGGCATCCAGCCTGTCCTCCTTGAACGACAGCTGGGCCTTCTCCTCGGTGGTGCGGCCGGCAAATGGCGTATGGCCATGCACAAGTCCAATCCGGTAAGTATCAAGCGTCAGGATCTTCCGGTGCCCGAACCGATCAATTATCTCTCCGGGATCATTATTCCCTGCAATTCCTTCCACAGGAGCAAGCGCTGCAAGCTGCTCATAGACATCTATAGTGACCCAATCTCCAAGATGGAGAATGAGATCCACCCCTCCGAACGCCTTGATTACAGCAGAAGGCAGCCGCTTGGCTGACCGGGGCATATGTGTGTCTGAAATAACGCCAATAATCATAGGTGACTCCTCCTATCGCAGTGGGGATGCAGCCATACGCACATAGGTATGCCGTCTGCCGCGAACCGCTATGGATAATGCCTGAATATTCTCAGGGACCGCGATACCCCCAAACCCCGCGTCCCCGATATGAAACAGGTCTGCCCCTGCTCTCTTCGCACTGAGCGCAATCTCCCGGATCGTGGATACATCGGCCCCTTCTTGACTTGTGCCTATCGCGGCCAGAGCCAGAGCGCCTATCCCCTTCACTGCTGTGATTATCGCTGCAAGCTCTCTTTCTCTCAGTCCCGGAACCGTTCCCGGTGCAGGCAGCAGGATCACATCGGCCCCAGCTTCTGCGAATTGAACACCAGCTTCAATATCCGTAACCCTGCCTGCCGTACCGGCTCCATGCATTTTGCCCGCTAGGATCAGCCCGCCAAAGTGTTCCTTGGCTAAGCCAATCGCCTGCAGAATCTGCTGATTCGTGACTCCGGTCTTCGGATTACCTGTTAAGCAGATGAAGTCGAATCCAAGCGCCTTCGCTTCGGCGAGCGAGCTTGCTGTGGCCCTTCTGCCCTCAGGCAGCGAATGGAGAGATTCTACCGCCTCAGCCTTTTCATCCACTGGCTCCAGGTTCACACCAACGGGAAGTCCCGTCAGCGCTTTGAGCCTCTGAATATCGCCTCTACCAGGTCCCTCTTCTCTAACGGCTTCTTGTTGGGACGCTGCCTCTACTACAGCTCCCTGAACCAAAGGTTGAAATACATCAAAATGATTCAATAAAATCATATCCGCACCAAATGCCTTCGACAGCTCTGCATTGGACACTTCTGGAAGCAGGGACCGATCTGCTGCAATCTCTGAAATAATAGTTCTTCCCTCAGCTGCCAGGATCGACTGCCTAAGTGCAGCGCGATCCATCTGTCTGAAATCAGAAGCTCTGCAGTCCAGTATTCTCTTCATCCAAGACACCTCGCTCTCCAGATTCTATAACCTGCTCCCATGTTAACACACGACCGGGTATGAGCCAAAAGACGCCTTCTTGTCTGCCAATACGCCAGGTGATTCTTATTCAAGCTCCTCTTCTCAGCTTAATAAGTAGACTCTTGCTTCGTATGGCCTTAGCTGAAGCTTCCGGATCTCTTCTTCTGGAACTGGCTTGTAATTCGAAATCAACAGCTTGGCACCATCTGAATTCAGCTCCTCCGGCCACTCAAATACCGGTTTTTGATCGAAAAAATTAAGAATAATCAGCAGCTTCTCGTCCTCACAAGTCCGGGTATAGGTATAAATCTCTGGATCCAGAGGGAGCAGAAGCTTATATTCCCCATATACCAATGCCTTGTGTTCCTTCCTCAAAGCGATCAGCGTCTTGTAATAATGGTAGATGGAGTCCGGATCCTTCTGTGCCGCCGCCACATTAACCTCCATGTAATTGGAGTTCACTTCAATCCACGGGGTGCCTTTGGAGGTGAAACCGGCATGCTCGGTATTATCCCACTGCATGGGAGTCCGGGCATTGTCCCGGCTTTTTTTGCGAATGGCTTTCATAACCTCCTCCTCCGGGACTCCCTTCTCTCTCATTTCATGATAAAAGTTCAGCGTCTCCACATCTCTATAATCCTCAATCGAGTCAAAATAAGGATTCGTCATACCGATCTCTTCACCCTGGTAAATATACGGGGTACCTTCCAAAGTAAGAAGGAATGTCGCCAGCATTTTGGCTGAAGGTACGCGGAAATGCAGGTCATTCCCGAACCGGGATACCGGACGGGGCTGATCATGATTGCCAAGATAGTTCGCGTTCCAGCCTTGGTTATGCAAGACGGTCTGCCACTCACTCATGACTTTCTTAAGCTCAAGAAGGTTCCAGGGCTTGATCTCCCATTTGCCGCTGCCTGGTGAAGCCGCGTCGAGATACATATGCTCAAACTGGAAGACCATATTCAGCTCGCGCCGGGTATCTCCTACATAATCAAGGGCTTGCTGGGGACCAAGTCCCGAGGTCTCACCAACGGTCATGATATCGTAGAAGTAGAGAACCTGATCATTAAGATTCTGCAGCAGGGTATGAACTTTATCCAGATTCGAGAACAGCTGATAGGCGCGGACCGTAGGCAGCCGATCGGGATTCTCCGCATCAGGCAGACCCTGGGCTTTGACAATATGGGCTATGGCATCGAACCGGAATCCGTCCACACCTTTCTTAAGCCACCACTGTACCATCTTATGAAGCTCCTCAACCACAGCCGGGTTATCCCAGTTCAGATCAGGCTGCTGCTTAGCATAGAGATGGAGATAATAGCTGTCGGTCGTTTCATCATACTCCCAGACAGAGCCGCTGAAGTAAGACTCCCAGTTGTTTGGAGGTCCTCCGTTCTTACCCTTTCTCCAGATATAGTAATCGCGTTTGGGATTGTCCTCTGAAGACCGGGATTCCAAGAACCAAGGATGCTCGTTCGAGGTATGATTGAGCACCAAATCCATCATCAGCTTCATCCCGCGGGCATGAACCTCACGAAGCAGCCGGTCGAAATCCTCCAGGGTCCCGAACTGCTGCTGAATATCACAATAGTCACTGATATCGTACCCATTGTCATGATTCGGTGACTTGTATATTGGACACAACCAGATCACATCAACCCCTAGGTCCTTCAAATAATCCAGCTTGGAGGTGATTCCTCTAAGGTCCCCTATTCCATCCCCGTTCGAATCCTTGAAGCTGATTGGATAGATTTGATATACAACGCTTTCCTTCCACCACTTGGGATTCATGCTGCCAGGCCTCCTTTTTGCTATGTAAAAACGTCCTTATTGTATACTTTTAAACAGGCTCTGCCATTTAGAACAATCTTTATCGAATTATGAAGGCTCAACTGCACATTCCAGCAGCCAACTGCATTTATCCTTTACATCTCACACCTGATGTATAATAATCAGGAATGGTCAAAAACTGTACTTGCCTCAATATCATCTTATATAGAAAAGGAAGTGCCTGGTATAAATGAACAGCTTGGATAGAGACACCGGGCATCCGCTGCAATTGTCACGCTCCCGCCGGTTATGGACGGCGGTAATATTAGGCTCGTTATCCGCATTTGGACCTTTATCTATTGATATGTATCTGCCTTCGTTACCAAAGCTTTCGGCAGACCTGCATACGACAGCCTCCCTAACCCAGCTGACGTTAACCGCATTTCTGCTTGGCCTTGCCTTGGGACAGCTTGTAGTGGGACCTCTTAGTGATGTGAAAGGTCGCCGAACTCCACTGATGATTTCTCTTGCGGTATATGCTGTATCCTCGTTACTGTGTGTATTCTCCCCATCTATCGGGGTCCTTATCGCACTAAGATTCATCCAGGGTGTAGCCGGCGCAGCCGGAATAGTCCTGTCCAGAGCGATGGTTCGGGATCTGTATTCCGGTACGGAGCTGACAAAGTTCTTCTCTTTGTTGATGCTCATTAACGGAGCAGCACCTATTCTGGCTCCTCTAATTGGTGGTCAGCTGCTGCGTATATTTCCATGGCGCGGCGTGTTTGTTGTTCTTGCCCTGATCGGGATTATAATGCTTGTGGCTGTCTTCTTCACTCTTCCCGAGACCCTCCCCAGGGACCAAAGAGCGGCTGGAGGAATACGTCAGACCTTCTCTACCTTTGGCAGACTGCTGAGAGATCGAGGCTTCATGGGTTATACTCTTGCCGGCGGCCTCGTAAGTGCAGCCATGTTCGCCTATATATCCGGCTCCCCGTTCGTTATACAGGATGTATTCGGCGTATCTCCTCAAGTCTACAGCCTAATCTTCGCCATGAACGGGTTCGGAATTATAGCGGCCAGCCAAGCCACTGGACGCCTGGCAGGGCGGATTCCCGAAGAGAAGCTGCTGGTCTGGGGTCTGAGTATGGCTGCTCTAGGAGCGGCAGTTCTCCTGTTGAGCGTGATCCTGGTTCCTCGGCTGTCTACAGTACTGGTGCCGCTCTTCTTCATAGTAGCTTCAGTCGGCATTGTGGGAACGACCAGCTTTCCGCTGGCCATGAAGGAACAAGCACATTCTGCGGGAAGCGCTTCTGCCCTTCTTGGCCTGCTGCCTTACATCTTGGGTGCGCTAAGCGCACCTCTCGTTGGAATTGGCGGCGGCCACACCGCTATTCCTATGGGTATTGTAATAGCGGCGGCAGACATTGGAGCGATCGCATGCTATTACTTGCTGGTCCGTAGAGCAGCGAACCGGTTCTGATTCATTTTTTAGCATCGAAAAAGCGCCAGGAACCCTGTGTTCCTGGCGCTTTTTCGATTGCTGTATGAAAGGAGAATTCATATGTGTGAACAGATTGAGAAATGGCAGATTAAGGACGAACAAACAAAGGCTTGAAATAAAGTGCGTAAGCCTTAGAAGCTATTGCCTCCGGACTGTAATTGTTATTACGGCGCAGATGAATGTAGGAATCCGGTGTGAACAGGAACAAGAATGCGTTGATGTTGAAACAGGGGTCACAAGGCTGCAGCTCATTGCTGTCAGCCGCTGACTTTAACAAGTCAACAAGAGTCCCATAAATAAATGCATATGGAGGGGACTCGGAGAACTCGAAGCCCATCTTCTGCATTTTGCAGTTATCCTGGAGTGCGCCAATCCAGATCATCATGTCCTCAATGAAGTTCACCCATTTATGAACAACGTCTTCGATTCTTTCACTAAGCGACCGTGACTCCTGGCTGATTACACTGCGTATATCCTGTATAGCTGCCTCCAGCTTCTCATCGACTAAATGCAGACAAATGTCCCCTACGCTGGTGTATCTTCTATATAATGTTCCCTGCCCGATTCCTGCCGCCTTGGCAATCTGGTGCATACTGACTTTATCCGCACCTCTCTGCTCGATCAGTAATCTGGCATTCTTCAATATTAGTTCATTAATTTCGGAATGGCTTCTACTCTCATCATGAAGCGGCATAGACCAAGTTCTCCTTCTAAGCAGGTAATGGACTGCATATCAACTCATTGTAACCCTTACTCTCTTAAGGGATCAATACCTGGCTAGACTTGAGTGCCCGATCCCTGCTCTTGGGGAATGGTGCTGCGGCGCATGAACAGAGCCAGAATCAGAGCAACCACCGTCAAGATCACAGCTCCCCAGAAAGCGCTGTGCACGCCGGCCGTCATAGCGTCCGGTATGTGTTTCGGGTTGAGTGGATCCTGAACCCCGCTTAAATAGCGCGTCTGCCCAGAGGTCATGATGCTGATGAACAGTGCCGTACCTACGGCCCCGGCAACCTGCTGAATCGTATTCATGATAGCGGTCCCGTGTGGATACAGATTACGTGGCAGCTGATTGAGCCCTGTAGTCTGTGCAGGCATAATTACCATAGACAGGCCAATCATCAGGACAGAGTGAAGAATAATAATCACGAACACTTCCGTTGTAGTCGTTACTCTCGTGAACATCCATAGAGAGATCAGCATAATTACAATGCCCGGAATCACCAGGGCTCTAGGTCCGAATTTATCAAATAATCGTCCCGTAATCGGTGACATAAGTCCGTTAATAATTCCGCCAGGAAGCAGAATAAGGCCAACGGTGAAGGCTGTCAGAGCCAACCCTGTAAGCATGAACATAGGCAGAAGTGTCAGGGTTGAGAACAACGTCATCATCAGAATCACCATGAGAATGACGGCCAGGGAGAACATTGGATACTTGAAAGCCCGCATATCCAGTACAGGCTCGGTAAGCTTGATCTGACGAAGAACGAACAACAGCAGGCCAATGAAGCCAGCGATCAGGCATGTAATAACCAGCGGACTGGACCAGCCTACGAGCGGGTCGCCTGCACTGCTGAAGCCGTATACGATGCCGCCAAAGCCAATGGTGGAGAGCAGAATGGACAAGATATCAACCTTTGGACGTGTAACTTCAGATACGTTCCGTAGATAGATCACCGCGAACACAATCGAGAATAACGCGAGCGGCAGAACGGAGAAGAACAGCCAGCGCCAGTGCAAGGAATCCAGAATGATTCCGGCAAGCGTTGGGCCAATGGCAGGAGCGAACATAATAACCAGGCCGATTGAACCCATGGCTGCGCCGCGCTTCTCTGGAGGGTAGATGGTCAAGATCGTATTCATCATCACAGGCAGCAGCAGACCTGTCCCAAGCGCCTGCACGAGACGGGCGATCAGCAGGATGGTGAAGTTAGGTGACAAGCCGGCAATCACGGTTCCCGCGAAGAACAGAACCATTGCACTAATGAAGATCTGCCTGGTTGTGAACCACTGAATCAATAATGCGGTTACCGGGACCAGGATCCCGATCAGCAGCATATAACCGGTAGTCAGCCACTGAATTGTAGAGTATGACACCTGCAGATCCTGCATCAGATCTGTAAGGGCAACGCCGAGCAAAGTCTCATTAAGCAAGGCCAGAAATGCCCCGATCATGAGAGATATAACTATGGGGAGACGCTTAATCTCACCTACGGGTGCGGCGGCCCCCGATGTGGTACTTGCTGTGTTCATTGTAAATCCTCCTTAATATGTATCTCTATCTTTCAGTACTGCACAGTATAGTCTTTCTGCATGAAAATCTCCGTTCTCCGCTCTCCCCTCATCTGAACAAATGAATAACGCGGACAATTGTCCGCATGTTGTATATTAGCAGACAATTGTCCGCTCAGTCAATGTAAACAATAATTATATTTATTTTCATCCTTGTGGACTTATATACAAAAAAAGAACCGCTCCCCATGACAAGGGAAGGGTTCATATGATTTATAGTCTTCGAACAGCCACATGCTAATCTTAATCCAAGAGCTTGGCACCTCGGGCTTCAAGTTCCCGCAACAGCTCTTCGCACAGTGCATGCGTCGCCAGCGCATCTCTGGCTGAAGGTGAGGGGCTCCTTCCATTTCTTACCGCAGTTAGAAATTCTTCAATAACCTGTTCAAAACCTCTTCTGTAGAGATTTGGATCCCAACCCTTGAAACGGATATGCTTCTCCTCCCCATCCTGATAATGAATAGTCGAATTCAAATCCTGGACCCGCCACTTGTTCCCTGAACTCATGACTTCAAGTATCTCTTCATTAGAACCGTTATCCCTGTTCATCACTCCAGTGCAGCTGAAGCCCTGGCCGTCGAGATGCAGCATTACATGATACAGCTGTCCTTCCTCGATACGGGCCGAGACTCGGGTCTCTGTAATCTCCCCGGGTGCCAAGAACCGAAGCGTATCTACTACGTGGATGAAGTCATCCAGCACGAACCGGCGGGCAATGTCAGGGTGATGGAGACGGTTTTTCTGCAACATGACAAGCCGCCGCTCTTTCACTTCCTTCAGCCCGGCGTACATTGGGGCAAATCTGCGGTTGAAGCCAACCATCAGAATAAGCCCCTTCTGTTCAGCCAGCTCCACAATTCGTCGGGATTCTTCCAGAGAGTAGGCAATGGGCTTATCCACATAGACATGGATTCCGGCCTGTAGAAGCTGCTCTACAACAGCGGGATGTGATTCAGTTGAGGTATGCACAAATGCCCCCTCTACACCAAGAGCAACTAGCTCCTCCACGGTCCTGACATGTTCCTTGATCCTGTATTTGGTACTCAGTCGATTCAATGTCTGCGGGTTACGGGTGCAAAAAACCAATTCTACGTCCTCCCGCGCAGTAATCACCGGCAGATAAGCCTTCTGAGCAATACTGCCCAGACCAATAATACCTATTCTCAAATGTATACGCCTCCATTGTCTAATATAAATCCTATTTTATATGATTCTACCCCTTCTCTAAAGTGTATTTACTTAGTAGATGTGTCCCGTTAGAAATAAATTACGTCGATACAGTTGCGATAATCTCCAAGCCAATCCTATTCTTGATTCTTTAGAACCATATGATGAAGATTGACATCTAGAAAAAAGTCCCATTATCCCGATTATATGAGTCTCCTATCTTCCATAATTTATGAGTATTGTGGGATACCCAAATAAAATCACTTCCTTAATAATGGATAAATAGGAGTCATCCATCCATCATTTAACAGACATTTTAAAATATCCGGGAGGAGTGTCAAAATTTGTTTCATACTATAGTCCGTAAATCTGCTTATCTTATTACTAGTCTTGCCGTTGTCTCGGGGATTATCGCCAGCCCCGGCCTAGCCGCCGATTCCGAACAGAAACCGCCAGTTATAGAGTGGTCTCATGCATATGGAAAAGGACAGCTGTCTGTCAATGGACGCAGTGTGACACCTACTCCTGATGGCGGCTATATCGTAGCCGGAGAATTCACTGGAATCGATTCTTCCAGCTACGGGATTACTAAGGCCTACATTCTTAAGGTTAACGCCTCCGGTCAGAAGGAATGGGAGCAGAAAGTTGATCATAAAGGCGCGGAATATAACTATGCACACAAAGCCGTTCCTACTAAAGACGGTGGATATATTGTAAGTGGTGCAACGAAGAGTTATGAAGGCAAGCCTCACAATGTGGTCTATCTAGTTAAACTGGATGCCACAGGCAATGTTGTATGGGAGAAGGAATACGGGGATGGATACACCAACCAGTACGGAGAATCCGTTGTGGAGAGTGAGGATGGCGGATTTGTGGTAACCGGTTACAGTGTTACTTCTTCCGGCGAAGCGCCGGCCTATGTGCTTAAGACAGATGCACAAGGGAACAAGCTGTGGTACAAGAAGTTCCGATACGATGATAATCAATACTTCAATGATCTCATTGCTACCCCCGACGGCGGTACGATTAACGTAGGCACCATCAACACCATGTTTGGTCCAGGCACTAATGATGCTTCTGTGGCAACCAAACTGGATGCGAATGGTGAGGAAGTATGGGTTAAGAAATACGTTCAGTCTGGCTCCAAAAGGTCGGCGTTCTCCATTATATCCACGGACGAAGGAGATTATATTATTGCAAGCAGAACCCGTGATGACAAGAATATACTGACCAGGATTGCCGCTAATGGCGAGGTAATCTGGGAGAAGACCTATGATCCTACACCAGACCGTGAGCTCTTCACTCAAGTCGTCCGTACTCAAGACGGATATGCTCTGCTCGGTGAGAATCAGCAAGGCACCTACCCTGATGATCAAAGTCAATTCGAAGTATTGAAGGTTGATAAGAATGGCGAGGTTAAGGATCATGTACTCTTCGGTGAACCGAACCTGTATAGCATTGGCCGGGGTACGGCTTCCCCAGACGGCGGATTGGTACTTACCGGTCAAGCCAACCAAGGTGAAGATTATTATCTACAGCTAACTAAGCTTGCTGCCAAGGAAGCCGCTGAACCCACTGTAACCGAAATCGCATTCTCGGACAGCACCAAGACGATTGAAGTAGGCAAAAATACAGCTGTTACACTGAATGCTCTGTATTCAGACGGTACAAAAGCTGGAGTTTCTGATTCGGTTACCTACACTTCTGAGGATGAGAGCATCGCTTCCGTGGACGGAACAGGCCTGATCACCGGGAATAAGCCCGGCAGCACTACCATCACTGCAGATTACAAAGGGCTAAATGCACACCTTCAAGTCAATATCACAGCTGCCGGAGAACCCGGATCAGCGGACGGGATCTTCTATCTGGATTCTGACGAATATTCCTTAACCGCAGGCACTTCCCTCGATACTATCGCTGTCTTCAAGGACAAGAATGGTCAAGTCCATAATGTTACGAAGCAAGCTGTCTTCAAAAGCGAGAATCCTAAGGTTGCCGAATACGACAAGGACGGCAATATCATCGGCGTGCATGCGGGTATCACCCATGTCATAGCGGAATATAACGGTCAGACCTACAAAGCTTTGGTTCAAGTTGTTCGTGCCTATGTGCCGAGATAACCAAGAGAGCCATCCTTAGGGATGGCTCTTTATTTTAGAAATGAGCCAGTAACTCTCCATCTTCAACCAAGTTAATAACTTCCGTTCAATTACATACCAGACCCAGCACAATGCAGTATATTTTGAGAGGAGTGTCCATGTTTGTTAAGATCTATTATTCGTGTAACCCGTTATACCCTTGTAGGCCTCGCCTTCGCGTCAGGTATCTTCGCAAGTCAAACTCATGCAGCAGCCGAGTCCCGGCAGCCGGTAATTGAGTGGTCTCATCAGTATGCCAAGGATCAGCAATTCTCAGATGCCAGCAGCATTGTCCCTACCTCGGATGGAGGTTACATTACAGCCGGCAGACAGGATAATGGTGATGATAACCAGGCTTATGTTATGAAGCTGGACTCAAATGGTAAAGTCCAATGGGAGCAAAAAATTCAGCTGGAATCCTCTAAATATACCGAAGCCCTGAAAGCTGCTGAGACCCGTAACGGGGAATTTGTCGTCAGCGGCACGACGGACAAAGGACCGTATGATGTGATTTTTCTGGCTAAGCTCGGTACTCAAGGAACTGTGCAATGGCAGAAGGAGTACGACCACGGTATTCATGAGAACGGAAATGCCGTGTCTGAGACCAAAGACGGCGGATTTGTGGTAACCGGTTATACCAATTCTGATTCTGGCGGAACTCCTGCCTTTGTGCTAAAGACTGATGCCAAGGGACAAGAAGTATGGCATAACACCTACCCTTTTGGCAGCAATCAATATTTTAATGATATCATCGCTACCCCGGATGGGGGTTCGGTTGCTGTGGGTACCATTGATCGTAGAAATGATAGCCGTGACATACTCGGAGCTGTCGTAGTTAAACTGAATGCGAGCGGTAAAAAAGTCTGGAGCCGGACGCTCATCACAAAGGATTCCGGACGCAGCGCCTCTTCTGTCATTCCTTCGGGAGATGGCGGATATGTGGTCGCAAGCAGAAGCTGGACTGGCATTAACTACCTGACCAAGATAGGAGCAGATGGGAAAGTATCCTGGGAAAAGACTTATTCCGCTGCCCCCGACCGGGAACTCTTAAAGCAAGTGGTCAAGATTGATCAAGGTTATGCGCTGCTTGGAGAGTATCTGAAAAGAGACAATTCTGATCATTATAAACATTATGAATTGTTGAAGGTTGACGCTCAGGGAGAAGCTGTGGACCGGATTATATTCAGCAGCAAAAATTACGAGGTCTTCTCGGCCGGAACTACATCACCAGATGGCGGATTTATTGTATCAGGACAGGCTAAAACGAATAATAAGTATATTTTGCAGCTAACCAAGCTTGCCGGACAAGACCATCCAGTAGATCCAACGGTGACTGAAATTTATTATACAGATTCAAGCAAGCAGATAACTGTGGGTGAATCTACATCTGCCACCGTGAATGCGCGTTATTCGAATGGTACTGAGGCTAGAGTCACAGACTCCCTAACTTTCACCTCAGAGGATGAGAATATAGCTGCCGTAGACTCAAATGGATTGATTACCGGGATTAATCCGGGCAATACCATGATTGAGGCAGTCTATCAGGGGTACAGCACACAGTTAAACGTACAAGTATCCAAAGCTCCAGACAGCGGAGGCTCTGGTGAGTGGTCCTACCAGTATGGCAAGGATCAGCTGTCCACCAACGGCAGCAGCATTGCCCCTTCCTCAGATGGAGGCTACATTATAACGGGAGATACCCGAGATCAGGACGGGGACACCAAAGCTTATATACTAAAGGCCAACTCCTCTGGAGGCATACAATGGCAGCAAAAGCTTCAGCATGGAGAGTACTCGCAAGCTAAAAAAGCTGTGCAGACCAAAGACGGCGGATTCATAATCAGCGGATCTTTTAGCAGTCAAGACGGAAGACCTCATAATGCCATATTCCTGGCCAAGCTCTCAGCTCAAGGTATTGTTGAATGGGATCGGGAATTTGATAATGGCTCAAATGTGAACGGGGATTCTGTAGCTGAGACGGAAGACGGCGGATTCGTTGTAACCGGTTATACCCTCTCCGCTTCGGGCGAGGATTCTGCTTACGTGCTTAAGACGGATGCCCAGGGACAGCAGTTATGGTTCAAATGGTTCCGATTCGGCAGCAATCAACACTATAATGACATCATCGCAACCCCAGACGGCGGAGCTATCGCGGTCGGTACCCTTGATACCATTATTGGCGGCACGGAAGATGACGGCGCTCTAGTTACTAAATTGAACAATGCCGGTGAGGAAGTATGGACCAAGAAATTCGTTCATGCGAACTCGGGCCGCAACGGTTACTCCATCATTTCTTCGGAGGACGGTGGTTATGTAATTGCCAGTAACGCCGGGAATGATGGCGATTCCATTAACTATCTAACCAAAATTGATAACTCTGGCGAAGTGATCTGGGAGAAGAACTACGATCCCACCTCAGATCTGGATATCTACACCACCCTCAGCAGAACGGAACAAGGTTATGCTCTGATCGGGAACACCCGGAAGGGAGAGTATCCGGATTACGAGAGCCAATTCGAAGTCCTTCAAGTCGATAACAATGGGGAGATGGTGAACAATACTGTGCTTCCTGGGATGAACTTGTACGGTTCCGGCAGGGGAACCGCCGCAGCAGACGGCGGATTTGTGCTGATGGGAACCGTTCCTGTTAACGAGAAATACTTGTTACAGTTGATCAAATTACCAAGACAGAATCAGACGCCGGTGGAAGGCAGCTTCTACCTGGACTCGGATGAATATTCCATTACCGCCGGAGATACCATTGATACTATTGCGCTGCTGAGAGATAAAGACGGTATGATTCATAATGTTACGAAGAATGCCATATTTAAGAGTGAGAATCCTCAAGTGGTACAGTATGACGCCGAAGGGAACATCACGGGCCTGAAGGCGGGAATCACAACGATCACGGCCGAATATCAGGGTCAGACTTACCGGGCACAGGTGCAGGTGGTTCGTGCCTCTGTTCCAAAGTCATAAAGGAAGACAAGCTCTATAAGATATCATTGTTAAAATATTTAGTTGGGGTACATCCGTAACTACAGGAAATGCTTGGACTTTCGGCCGCTGTTATCTCCAGATTTCTTGATTCAAACCTCCCTGGAGAGGTAGAAATATGGAGATAAAGGCGGTCGCTTTCGCTCCTACAGTTCCAAGCTTCCCCTCCGTTCCTATCCCCCATATGCCATTTTACAAAGCTCATCTTCTATTGCGGGAGATAGACAAAGACAAGGCCCTGTCCAATTCGGACAGGGCCTCTTGTTATACAACCGGCTGTTCTACTGCATCTTCGGTTCTCTGTTCCTGCTCTACTTTTGCTGTTACCAGCAGGTAGACGCGGGATTCGTAAGGCTTGAGCGCAAGCGTCTGGATGCTCTCTGAAGCATCTGCCTCGTAATTGTGAATCATAAGCTCGGCGGAGTCATATTCCCATCCGATCGGACAGTCGAAGAGCGCTTCGTGTGCAGACAGATTAGAGATGACCAGCAGCTTCTCATTGTCAAGTGTCCGGCTGTAAGCATACAGATTTGGATCCTGCTGTGGCACCAGATCGTACTCTCCATATACGATAACTGGATTGGCGGCACGCAGCGCAATCAGTTTCTTGTAATAGTGGTAGATCGAGTTCGGGTCCTGAATCTGCTGCTCCACATTGATCGTTGTGTAATTCGGGTTCATCTTCAGCCAAGGAGTTCCTGTCGTGAACCCGGCATTGACTTCCGAGTTCCATTGCATAGGTGTTCGTGAATTATCCCGGCCGTTCTTCCAGATAATCTGCATAATCTCTTCATGGCTCTTCCCTGCTTCCAGCTCCAGCTGGTAGAGATTCTTGATGGCCACATCATTATAGTCATCAATGGAATCGAACTGAACATTCGTCATTCCGATCTCCTGTCCCTGATAAATAAAGGGAGTCCCCTGCATTAGGAAATACATGGTTGCCAGAGATTTGGCAGATGCCTGCCAGTGCTCCTGGTCATTGCCCCAAGTGGACGTAGAGCGCGGCTGGTCATGGTTCTCGATGAAGAGTGCATTCCAGCCTCTTCCTGAAAGTCCCTTTTGCCAGCGGCTAAGTGTCTCCTGCAGAGTCTTGATATCCAATCCGCCTGTCACACTCTTGTTCCACAAGGCCAGGTGCTCGAATTGGAAGATCATATTGAACTTGCCGTTCTCTTCTCCCACCCAATCTTCGGCCTGCTCGGTCGATACCCCGCTGGCCTCCCCAACGGTCATAATATCGTACTTGTCGAACGTCTCCTGCTTCAACTCTCTCAGGAAGTCATGGATCCCTTCTCTGTTCATATGACCATCGAAGGAAGGCACATATTTAAGACCATCCGGATTAGGCATGTCCGGGAATCCGGCGATCTTCTTGATATGTGAGATGGCATCGACCCGGAAGCCGTCAATTCCCTTGTCCAGCCACCAGTTCACCATCCCATATAATTCACGCCGCACATCTGGATTCTCCCAGTTCAGATCCGGTTGTCTCGTGGAGAACACATGCATGAAATACTGTTCGGTGCTGGCGTCATACTCCCATGCCGAGCCTCCGAAGATGCTCTCCCAGTTATTCGGCTCCGCGCCTTCCTTCGCATCGCTCCAGATATAATAGTCACGCTTCGGATGATCCTTAGACGAACGGGATTCGATGAACCAAGGATGCTCGTCTGAAGTATGATTGATAACCAGGTCCAGAATAAGCTTCATTCCCCGCGCATGTACTTCATGCAGTAGCTGATCGAAATCGGCCATACTTCCGAACTCTTCCATAATATCCTGATAGTCCGAGATATCGTATCCGTTGTCATCATTGGGAGACTTGAAGATCGGACAGATCCAGATCACATTGATCCCAAGGTCGTGCAGGTAATCAAGCTTGGAGATGATGCCTTGCAGGTCACCAATCCCATCCCCATTACTGTCCATGAAGCTCCGGGGGTATATTTGATATGCTGTTGCTTCTTTCCACCATATTTTTTTCATGATAGCTCCTTAAATCTGTAAGTAGTCTGATAACCAATGAGGTTCCAAACTTCTGTGCACACGATTGCACAAAAGTTTCTGTGACTATTTTAACGTTTTTCCTATCATTTGTCGCTAGCTTTTTCATAAAAATATTTGGGAATCATAAGTTTGAACGGTATCCGGTCAAAACAATAACAAAAATAACCACAGCAAGGCTAATAAGCCATGCTGTGGTTCATCTATGATGTTCTGTCTGTTGCTCCAGCTTTCTTGTCTATCCTATCTCCGAGTATCGAACAAGCTCTTGATTAACGAAAGGCCGCTGATAACACCAAGAAAGAAGTGGCCGTTACGGCTGGTGATCTCGTTATAGTAAGGAATCGCTGGCAGCTTGGTATAGCTGGACAAAAGTACATACACGAGTAGAATGAAGCTTGGAAGGAACACAGCGATGAACATGGGTTTGTTGAAATGGGTTCTGCCCGGCAGACCCAGCAAAGCACTCAAATAAATTCCCAGAACAAAGGCATAGGCTACGCTCACCCATACCCCTCTTTTCATATTGAAATCCACTTCCCCCTGCCGGACCACATCATTCAAATATTGATTGCCATAATACAGGAGTAGAAGCGCGCCAATCATCCAAATTACATAATACAAATAGCCTTTTCTCTTCATAACAACTCTCCCGTAATCCAGATTCAGTTAAGCACATCCGCTTTAGACTGTACGACAGACTTAGGATCAATTAGGTCACGCTGGCCTTTGACGTGCTTCAGCTGGGCGACAATAATAAGACTGATGACTACAAGAAGGAACCAGGAACTGATTTTCCCCAAATGAACAATCTGCCAGGCATGCTCCTGATCCGGATAACGCCAGGCTCCGAGCAGGGTTGAAATATTCTCGGCCACCCAGATGAAGAATCCAACCAGTAGAAAAGAAACCACGAGCGGCATTCTTAAGCTGAGTTCCTCAATCTTGAAATGTATCTGTGTCTTATAGAATATGAGACATAACAGCACAATCAGAACCCATCGGTAATCCCCAATATAATGATGGGTGAAGAAGTTCAGATAGATCGCCCCGCTGATCAGCCAAGGCAGAACAGGACCAGGCCAACCCGTGATCCGCAGATCCATTCGTCTCCAGGCCTGACAGATGTAACTCGCCACACTGGCATACATGAAGCCGCTGTAGAGCGGCACACCATAAATTTTGCTCCAACCGGGCTCTGGATAAGACCATGATCCCATATGTACTTTGTAGATCTCCAAGGCGAGTCCGATAATGTGGAACAGACAGATAACCTTGAGCTCATCCAATGTCTCGAGACTGAATAGCACCATAGCTACCTGGGCCACGATGCAGATCATCAGGATCAGATCGTATCTGGGCACATAAGGGACGTGAAGGATCTTGGTTAAGGCCAGTGAAGCGAAGATAATAACTGGAAATATACAGCAGAGTGCCTCTTTCCAAGTGAAGACCCATAATTTACGCCAAAATATCATTGTTCACCACCAAATCTTGAGTTTTACAGCTTGATTACCATATGAATATCTTCAGGCTCAAGCTGATACAGTTCTTCATCCACCTCAGCAGTCAACCGGCTCCCGCAATGGGTATAGAAGTGCACGGCTGACTGGGTTTCGGTAGAGGACACATAGAGGTACTCAGCGCCCCGGCTGATTGCTTCGCGCTTCAATTCATTCATAATGGTTCTCCCTATGCCTTGTCTCCGGTATGCTCTCGACACATACATCAAGTCCACCTGAAGCTGGTTCAGGTCCTGTCCACGGAATTTATATCCTAGAACTCCGAAGCCAGCCAGTCTCGATCCGTCAAACGCACCATATGCATAGCCGCCACCGCGAAGCTGTTCCCGGTACCTGGCCTTAAGCTCCTCTAAATGGTGCTCGTCCCAAGCAGCACATTCGTGCCCTGCCTGAATCTCCCGGACCGTTCCTTCCTCAACCCGATAAACCTTCTCAATATACTCCGAACGGTCAATTTGCGCAATAAGTTCGGCCTCTTCCATACTCAATTCTCTATAACTAATCATATGCTGCCCTTTCCTTTCATGCAGATCAGATCCCTCTCCAGCCTATTATACCATTTGGCGCTATTTCGAACTTAGGTAGGAAGTAATTCTGGAAGTAATTAATAGTTTAGCCCCTGTTATTTACAGGATTATACTCCCATAATTGTTAATATATTAATATACGAAGGGAGGTTTGTAGATATGACCTTTTCAACTACACGCAGACTTACATACAGATCAATGGCTGTAATTGCTGGATTTATTCTAACCCTCTCTGCCTCAGGGGTGGGTTATGCCGCTGAGGCGAACATCACTCAAGTGGGACATGAAGCTGAAGTTAACACAGGAATCGGATTCACTTCTCCAGCTCAGCCGAACACATCCGGCGGATATACAACAGAACCCGGTGAAGGTGGAGTGATCAGCTTACCTAATCCGCCTGGTTCAAAGGATACTATTCATGTAGGCGGGGTCAAGAACAATCCACCTTACACGACTATTCCCGTGTTCACGCCAGGAAGCTTTTATCTGGATTCAACCGAATATTCAATCACAACGGGAGACACGCTGGACACCGTCGCTTTGTTCAAGACCGACTCGGGTTCCGTACAGACGCTGCACGCTCAAGTGTACTACTCCAGTAATCATCCTGATATTGCCCAAATTGATTCCCAAGGCAACATCACAGGAATCCGCCCAGGGTTGGCCCAAATCACAGCTGTGCATGCAGGACTGCAATTTACAGCTTCCGTCCTGGTCGTTAGTCCTTATGCAGCACAATAATTCAACCAAATGAAACAACAGAACTCACCAGATTCCCAGAGGCTGCACTATGTGCAGTCTTTTTTGCTCCTCATTTTCAAGCTATACTTTATCCTCAAATATCTCAATCACACCTCTCTCCCACATGTTATAATGATCAGCGCCGGACAATCCTGTCAGCGAGAACTTAACGAAAGAAGATGAACCAATTCCATGATTGCAGCTATCCTTGTTCAAGTCGTGCTACCTATATTTATATTAATCAGCATTGGTTCCGTGATGCAGTACATATTTCGGCTCGATCTCTACACGCTAACCAAAATCAACTTTTATTTCATAACCCCTGCAGCGGTCTTTATCAGCATGTACAATTCGGAAATGTCGCCTGCGCTCTTCGGCAGCGTAGCCTTATACTATACTTTGTATGTATTGATTCTATATGGTGCCGCTACGCTGGTATCCCGGCAGCGTAAGTTCACCAGAGGCATGAAAGCGGCCTTTACGAACAGTCTCATCCTCGATAATTCCGGGAATTACGGTCTGCCGATTAACACTTTGGCCTTCAAGGGAGATCCCCTTGCCGGTTCCATTCAGGCCCTGATTATGTCGATGAACAGTCTGGTTACCTTCACTTATGGGGTGATCTCGATCCGGGGGGCGAAGGCGGAGGGATTGTACCGTCATGCCATGATTGGATTCCTGAAGATGCCTGTACCCTACGCGCTTGTGCTTGGACTCATTATGCATATATTCAGTATTCCGCTTCCGATGTTCCTCTACCAGCCGCTTCAATACGGCAATCAGTCCATGGTGGCAATCGCACTGCTGACGCTCGGAGCACAGATTATTAAATATCCGCTCAGGCTGGACCGGATGGAAGTCTATCTGAGTGTGGCACTGAGACTGCTGCTCGCGCCTGCCGTTGGCTTCATTCTGATTCTGCTGCTCGGCCTTAAGGGGATACCCGCCCAAGCCCTGCTCATTGCCTCCGGCATGCCGGTTGGCGTTAATACCTCCATTTTGGCGGAGGAATATCAGAATGAACCTGATTTTGCGGCCCAGACGATTCTGATCTCTACGCTGCTTAATGTAATTACCATTACCGGGTTGATCTCGCTGAGTCATTTCGTGGCCTAAGCTAACTCGCAATGTACCCGCATATACACAGCGCAAATAGAGAACAGCCCCGCTTTGGGCTGTTCTCTATTCATTAACGCAAGCTACCATTTCGGATCAATCGTTTCATTCTCCAATGCCTGTAGGCAAAAAATGCATATACCCCCAGGTACGTTGGTATTGTAAGAAGCCCATTCTTAAGCTCAAGCGTATCCCTGAACAGCACAGCCTCAGGATCCGAATCAGGAATAACCTCCATGGTGTGCTGCCAGAACTTAAGCAGGAGACCGTGCTCATCCGTGGATATTCTTCTGGCGGAATGATCCACTCTCTTAAATAAAATCGTGTGATGACCCAGTGGAACAACACCTAGCATATACATTCGCAGTGGATAGGAGCTTCCTTCCGCCCACCTCGGCGGATAACCACCGGTGTCCCTGCTGCGGAACGCCATAAGGGGCGCGCTGACCATTTGAAATGTGGCTGGTGACTGTAAATGCTCCCATAGTCTTTCCGGCGAGATCCCCACTATTCTAGACTTCATTACGAACCGCATGATAATGTCCACTCCGAGGCCAGGATGCCATAGACCACATGGTCATTATAGCGCTCCCCGTTACGCTCAGCCTGCCGGATTACCCCTTCCTCGGTAAAGCCAAGTCTTACCGGAATAGATCTGCTCTTCTGATTGCCTACCCCAGCCCTGATCTCTATTCGATTGAGCCCCAGTTCAGTGAACGAATATTCAATCAAGGCTTGGCAGGAGCGGGTCATGAGCCCCTTGCCTTGGTAAGCCGAAGCTAGCCAATAACCAATGGATGCTGTCCGGTTAGCCTGGTTGATATCCATCAGGGAAATGCAGCCCGCTATCTCACCTTGATATACAATCCCGCAGCTTATGCCTGTTCCACGTGCGAAGACGTCCAGCTGGGATTGAATATAACGCTCTGAATCACTCACCGAATGTGTATCCACAACCCAAGGCAGCCACTCGGCCAGCATTTCTCGATTCTGCTGGGTAAGTTCGAATACCCGGGCAGCGTCCCGGATGCCTAGCAGCTTCAGAGATAAGCATTCATCTATAATGTGCTTGAACATAAGAACCTCCTTGCTCGAAACCGGCTTGTTCATTGTACTTTTATAAGCTGTACTACGAGTTACGTCTCTCGGCCTATAGGCGGCTTACACCGCCTCATGCAGCTCCTTATCTTTAGGCAGGAATACGGTAAGCAGTCCAATTAGAGGCAGGAACGCGCATACCTGCATAACATTCGCAATGCTTGTCGCGTCCGCATAGTGTCCAAGCACGGCGGAGCCAAGTCCGCCGAGTCCGAAAGCAAGACCGAAGAAGAGGCCCGACACCAGACCCACTTTACCTGGCAGAAGCTCCTGGGCGTACACTACAATAATTGAAAAGGCCGATGAAAGAATGAAGCCCGCACACACAACCAGAACCCCCGACCAGAACAAATTGGCGTAAGGCAGCAGCAGTGAGAACGGTGCAGTGCCCAGAATGGACAGCCAAATAATGCTTCTCCTTCCATAACGGTCCGCAAGCGGCCCACCGAAGAAGGTCCCTACAGCTGACGAGGCTAGAAAAGCGAACAAGAACCACTGCGCAGTCTGCTTCGTAATTCCGAAGCCGTCAATCAGGAAGAACGAATAGAAATTCGTAATGCTGACCATGTACACATTCTTGGAGAATACAAGCAGGACAAGAATCGTCATCGCCACGATGACCTTGTTTTTGGATAATGTCCGTCTGCCGCCCGCTTGCCCTGCGGAAGCCTTTTTCCTAGGCTTGAGTTCCTGGGCACTATACCATTTGGCAACCCGGTACTGGATTACGATAGCAATCAGCGCCGCGATACTGAACCAGATTACACTGAACTGTCCAAGCGGAACGAAGATCAGCGCTGTCATTAATGGCCCGAGTGAGCTGCCGAAATTCCCGCCAACCTGAAAGATCGATTGCGCCAGCCCACGCCGGTCTCCTGCAGCCAGATAAGCAACACGGGAGGATTCCGGGTGAAATACAGATGAGCCAATACCAATCAAGGTAACAGCCAGGAGGATGAACAAATAACTTGGCGCGAACGCAAGCAGGACGACGCCCAGCAGTGTGAAGCATACACCGAAAGGAAGTATGTATGGCCTCGGTCTGAGATCGGAATAGATGCCAACAACCGGCTGGAGTACAGAGGCTGTAATGTTCATCGCGAACGTGATCCAGCCGATCTGTCCATATGACAATGACAACGAATCCTTCAGCACCGGAAATAGTGCCGGAATAGCGGACTGCATGGAGTCATTTAGCAAATGGACAATACTTACAGCAAATAATATAGGATATACGGTGGCGCTGTTAACAGCGGACCTAACAACGGCAGCAGCTTTGCTCACCTGTCTCCCTCCCTCTCTAATCGAATATAGTTTAAATGGAATCATCCCACATTTTGGAGGCGATGAAAAGAGGAATTGTATTTATTTCACAATTTTCACAGCTCCCCAAACCGCACACTTCTACCTATATCCTTGAACCGAAATATCAAATACAATAGGTTCAAAGATCTTTGACTTAAAGGTGGTATATGAAAATGAGGCCTTACATCATCTTTGATTTTGACGGCACGCTCGTTCAGTCCAAAGCGTTAGCTATTCAACTTTTTAATCAATTGGCAGCTAAATACGGCGGAAGGAGTATCCGGCATGAGGAGATCCCGGCCTTGTCGGACATGTCGATCCCCGAGAGATTGAAAGTGCTGAAGGTACCTGCTTATAAGCTTCCGGCCTTGTTAATTGAAGGAAAAAGGAAGTACAAAGAGGAAATTGTGTCTCTGCAGCCCGTGAACGGAATTAGGGAGGTATTAAGCGGATTGAAGGAGCAAGGTTACACTCTTGGCATCCTGTCTTCTAATATAGAAGAAAATATTCATAGATTTATAGATCTGCATCAACTGGATTTTTTTGATCATATTCATTCAGCGACTAACCTATTCGGCAAACACAAGGCCCTCTCAAGTATGACCAAAAAACTTGGAATCACTTCAGATGATATTCTGTACATTGGAGATGAGCTGCGCGACATCCAGGCATGCAAGAAGATCAACGCTAAAGTTATAGCGGTCGCTTGGGGATTTGACTCTCCGGCCTTGCTTGCGAGCTCTTCCCCCGACTTTTTATGTCACACTCCTGAAGAATTACTGCTTGTAGACAGGATCTATGAGGGAATTCTCCATTAGCATGAACAATTACATAGATAGGGACACAAAAAAGCAGACCGGAGATGAAGCTCCAGTCTGCCCATGTGTAAGCCTGAACCAGATGAACGGTATTCAAGCCTTCTTAGAAATTAAAATTGTCCGGATCAGGACCCGTGCGCTCATTAAGATTCAGTGAATCTATGGCCGCCATGTCCTCAGGGCTTAATTCGAAGTTGAAGATATCGGCATTGCCGGTAATCCGTTCCTCGTGGACCGATTTCGGGATGGTGATAATGCTGCTCTGAAGATCCCAGCGAAGGACAACCTGTGCGGCGGTTTTGCCGTATTTATCACCAATCGCTTGAATGGTCTCATCCTTCACGACCTTGCCTTGGGCGAGTGGAGACCATGCTTCCACCGCAATGCCTTTCCCGGCACAGAAATCACGAATTTCCTTCTGGCTTAAGTAAGGGTGAAGCTCGATCTGGTTAAGGGCCGGGATGATCTTCGCATCCGCCATCAAATCCTCCAGATGATGCACTTGGAAGTTGCACACGCCAATGGCTCTGGCTTTGCCATCCTGGTAGATCTTCTCCAGCGCCTTCCACGTTTCTTTGTACTTGCCTTTAACAGGCCAGTGAATCAGGTACAGATCCACGTAGTCCAGTCCCAGCTTGCCAAGACTGTCATCGATTGCCGCAAGGGTAGACTCATATCCCTGGTCCGCATTCCATACTTTGGTTGTAATGAACAGCTCATCACGCTTGAGCCCATTCTCTTGCAGGGCTTCACGGATAGCTTGTCCTACACCTTCCTCATTCTTATATGCTGCAGCGGTATCAATACTGCGGTAGCCGTGACGAATCGCGGTCTTCACCGAGCTTACAACCTCGTCTCCATCTTTGACCTGCCATACGCCAAGGCCAAACCAAGGCATCTCTACACCGTTATTTAATCTGACTGTATCTTGCAGGTGGTTCGGCATAAGTGTAAATCCTCCTTAGATTGTAATTGCTTAGTTAACTCATGAATATTATAGGCAGCCATGCCTTGAAAGAAAAGAAGGCACATATTTGATACTTACCCAATCGAAGGGTAATATTCCCTTTGGAAGTCTGTTTTTATGACTAATACAACTGGTTGCTGGAAATCGCCTGCCGCAAGACAGCTATCTCAGCCTGGGTCATCTCATACCCGGCAAGCTCACCTGCCGCCTCAGGAGGAATCACACCCGCAAGCACGAGGCACCATAACATCCGCAAAATGTACTTATCCATCGGCTCAACAAATGCCGCTTCGGCAAACCCATCAATCCGCGCAGATAAGTCCATGAATTTAACATAATTACCCTCTTTGTAAGCCTGGATCAGGTCGGCCTGTATATTAGGGAAGGCAGCTCCGAGTCCAACCAGCGCACTCTTTGCTCCGCGCATGAGAGAATATCCGAACATCCGGTCCTCTCCGGTGAGATTCAGCTTGTCCGGAAAGTGATTCATTAGCAAGGTGGAGACATCCTGCATGGTCATAACACTGTCCAGCGTGGCCAGCTTGATCCCGATCACTTGGGGCAGCTTCAGCAGCCGCTCAAGTACCTCAGTCGTGTATTTGATCCCTCCAGCCTGCTCATACAGGTAGAATAGAATCAACGGATATCCTTGATCCGCAAGACTCTGATGATAGGCAATAATGGCTTCATCCCGCTCAGCTGCCGGGAGATCACGGAAGATGACCGGCGGGAAGACCAGCAGGGCGTCTGCCCCCCAGCCCATTGCATCGGCAGCCATCGCGTGGCTTGAAGATAACCAGCTCTTAACACTCTCTTCTCCCTGCAATGATGAATCAATAAGTGAACCCACACCTGCAACAATCGTCTGCTCAGGCTTAAGTGCGCTCCTCCAGCACCGGATTATGTATTCCCTCTCGGGTCTTGTCAGCTGAAGACCTCTTCCGGTATGCACCCAAAGGGCAACCCCAAGAATTCTCTGCGCGGCCATATACTGCGCGTACTTCTCGTGAGCTTCCGTATGGATGCTTCTGTCCGCCGAACGTGGAACAGGAACAGCCGGAATGATTCCCCCAGTTAACTGTTCCCTGATCTGTTTATAGTCCCGCATATGTGCCCCCTATACCATGTACAGAAAATATTCCTTGCCTTTGTTCCGGTACCAGGAAGCCATATCACCGAACCGGATAATGCCATCCGGACAGTCAACCTCCTGATGGTCTCTCAGATGCAGCATCCAGGTGATCAAGCCTTCGGAAGGGTGAAAATACAGCTCATGCAGCGCACGCTCAGTCTTGCTCCCTGTGCGCATCCCGAAGGTGGAATTCGGCCGCTGGAAAATGGTATGCATCTGTACGCTCTCCGCCCCCCGCAGAGCATATTCCACAACCATCCTGCCGGAATTCACATTCCCTGTCCCGGATAATGGGGGGATCGGTCTCTTCAGCTTGCCCTGAATCTCCAGCTTGCGCAGCCTGGACAGGATTCTCAGATTGCGAGTGCTTAAGTCCGGCCCGCCATAGGCGGCTCCTGCCCTGCCCAGGAATTTGAGGTGTGAATCATACAGCCGGTTCGCATATACCACATAATCCGGCCTGACCAGCCCTTCTTCCAGAAGGTACCGGAACGACTCCAGCTGGAACCTGTCATCGAACATCGTATTCATCAGCTTCACACCAAGCTGAATGTCGCCACCGGGAACCGAGGTTTTAATCAAGTGGGGAACTTGTCTGAGCCATTCGAGCACGCTGCTCTTCTGGCTTGCGAGACCGGAGCCCGCTACCGTCGGACTGAAGTCCTTCTCCATTTGGAGCGGTCCAGTCCCGCCGGCTTCCTTCCACACCTTGTATAACATTTGGGTCGTATACCGGTATTCATCAAGCTGATAACCGGAGTCGGGCGAGCTCGGCAGGTGATACTTGCAAGAAGGAACGATGACCGTTCCGCGAGGTTGTCCTGCTTCCAGAGCCGACCGGTAGAATTCCAGATAGGCGTCCAGGGTACCGTACCATCCCCTCCCCCGCCAGGTCACATTCCATCCAAGCTCTCCCGTCTCCTTGCCGGTGATCTGATTCACCACCATCCGGGTCTCCTTAACGGCCCATTCGTTCATAGACCGCTGTCCCAGCGGGTTCTCGGCAACTACGGTCTTCAGGACCACGAAGCCGAGCCCGGCCTTTGAATCAGCCCGGACCTGATCCACATTCACCGACAGCTGCCCGGATGCCTTGCCAAAAGGGTTTCTAATGGTAACAGTGCCATATCTGGATGAGACATCTACTCCATAACGGTCCAAAATATACGCTTCAACCTGGTCAGGCATGCCTTCCCGGAAGCGGTCATAATCCGCCTCAATCCGGGATACCGTCTCTCTGCCTAGAAGCGGCTTGATCGGTAAGATAGGCCCATTCATCATCTTCAACCTCCTAATGTGATCAAGGTCATTGAAGACTCTATTCCACACTTTACAAGCAGTCTCCTGTTCCCGAGGAGGATTTTTTCACCTGGAATTTTGAATTAAGACTTCAATCCTTCTGTTATCCTGAGTGTAAAATCAGCCAGAAACGCCGCGCCATGCACAAGAGCCTTCTCATCAATTGTCATACGGGGATGATGAAGCGGATATTCACCCCGCACACTGCCTCCGGCACCCACGAGCAGAAAGGCCCCGGGTACCTCGTCCATATAATAGGCCATGTCCTCACTCGTCATCTGCGAATACGGCAGATGAACAACTGTAACTTCGGCTGATAATTCATGCAATGCTTCCTCAGCCCATCGGATCAGCTGCGGATCATTCACCGTTGGAGGATAACCGTAAGTGTAGCTAACCTCAGCCCGGCCATTCATCCCCGCCGCCACGCTTGCGGCCAGCTCTTGAATCCGCTTCGCCATTCGCGCGCGAGTATCCTCACGGACTGCACGAACTGTACCTTTAATCTCCACCTTGTCGGCAATAATATTAGGCAGGCTGCCACCCTGTATGGAACCCATACTGAGCACAACCGGGTCCGCCGGATCACTCTCCCGGCTGATCAGTGACTGCAGCACGGTCATCACATGCGCGGCAATCAGAATCGCGTCAACGCCCTGATGCGGAGCCGCGCCGTGCCCGGCAGTCCCGTGGACCGTGATATTCACATGGTCCATACTTGCCATAATGGTGCCCGGGCGGAGGCCGATATGGCCGGTAGGCAGATCCGGCCACAGGTGCAAGCCGACAATCGCATCCACCCGCGGCGAGTCCAGCGCCCCCGCTTTAATCATATGCCGGGCACCGCCCAGCATTTCCTCTGCCGGCTGAAAAATAAACTTCACCGTCCCCGCCAGCTCCCCGCGGAGGCCGGTCAGGATCTTGGCTGCGCCAAGCAGCATTGCCATATGCCCATCGTGGCCGCAGGCATGCATCCGGCCTTCATGCAAGGAGGCGAAGGGAAGTCCTGTCTGCTCCTTAAGCGGGAGAGCATCCATGTCAGCGCGAAGCGCTATAACGGGGCCCGGCCGGCTTCCTTCAAGCAGTGCCGTGATGCCCGTACCGGCAAGTCCGGTCTGCACAGACAGACCGAGCTTGCCCAGCTCGCCGGCCACATAAGCCGAGGTCAGCACTTCTTCAAAGCCTAGCTCGGGATACTGGTGCAAATGACGGCGTATTGCCGTAAGTTCTTCACTTAGTGACAGGGCTGTTGTCCAAATGCTCTCTCTAGTCATGGCCTGCTCCTTCCAAGGTTATATGATAGATTTGCCGCGGTCTGCCGCGGCCTGCCGGCTGCTCTTCCCCGACAATCCGGGCAATCTCGAACTTCTCAAGCACCGCCATGATCCGCCGGGCACTGCGCAGAGTAATGCCGAACCCTTCGGCCAGCTGGGAAGCCGTGAACGTGGTTGTCCCGAGTCTGTTGCAGAAAGACTGGAGCTTGTTGATCGTGCCCACGCTTAAGCCCACTTTCTTGGCGATGGACAGCAGCTGCGGATCCTCACTACGGACCGAATATTCAAGAATCAGCTCGGATCCCATAGGTCCATACACGAGGCCATCCTGCATGATCAGGAAGCAGTTCCCGCCTCCGCTCAGCTTTGCCTTAAGCAGCGCTTCCCTGGCTTTGCCTTCCGCTTCATTCGCAGTTCGGCCGATTCCAATTCCGATGCTTGCTTTCCACTGAAGCTTCTCCATTATTTCGAGCAGGAGCGGCGCTTCCTGGAACCTTTTGGTCGTCTGTTCGATGATCCCCCGGGTTGTGATGAAGGAGACCTCGTCCCCGTCCGTCCATTTTATCAGAGCCTGCGTCTCCTCCCCGTAATCCAGCAGAATCTGCTGAAGCACAAGTTTTTTGCGCTGAAGCTCATATTCGGAGGCAACTTCTTTGGATACCTTCATAAAATTATCAATGTTCATAATCCCGACAGCAATCTGGGTACTGCTGAACTTGAGACTCTTCGCCTCAAGCAGCGCCCGGTTCAGGGTGTCCCTGATCGAGGAAAGGGTTGGAACCACCCTGTAGACAGGAACACCCAGCTGCCTGAGACGCTCATAGACCGACGTAACCGAGGTCACCGTAACCTTGACCTTGCCTTCTCTCCACAGCTGATGATGGAAAGAAACCAGCTCTTCGGTCTCGATGCCTACCTTATAGGACTTCACGTAGAGCTCATAGTCGGTGATGCCGATCTCGGTCAGCCGCTCTTCAATCTCCTCCCGGTCGAGGACATCCACACTGATCTTAAGCCCGCTCTCATTCAAGTGAAGGACTTCGTCCCGAATGAAATCGAACAGCACTTTATACAGCGCAGTTCCGGAGTAAGTGACGTGCACCATGGGTTTATCCTTAATTAGCCCGAGGGCGATCTGATACGGGATAGGACCGGTGAACAGAAGAATATCCGCCAGCGTTCCCACCTCTGCCGCGAGCTGAAGAGTATCTTTTTCATGCTGATACGCTGCTGGGAGCATCGTTAGTCCCTCATACTTTGACCCAAGCTCCATAACCGTCTGAACTAAATCCTGAGGACCAATTACGGCTACTTTTAAATTCAGGGTCATGCTGATCACCTCCATGTCTATTTACGAAAGAACATGGTGCAGGTAAGTCCGAATCTCTGCGAGAGAACGACTGGCCAGGCTGAGGCTTGAATCACCAAAATACTCAAATGAAATATAACCGGCATAACGGGCTTCGAGAAGCTCAAGGATCAGACCTTGATGATCACAATCCCCTTGAAGGACCGGAACAGGCTTACTGAGATTCCAGTTACGGTGATCCCAGATATAGTTCTTGAAATGCACGTGGGATATCCATGGGCTGAGCTCACCCAGGACAGGCACAGGATCCTGACGGTCTACAAAAAGATTGAACGGATCATAGATCAGCTCCAGCTTACCTGGCCCAGCCTCCTGAATAATTGCTTTGATCCGGTCCAGGCGGTCCGCATACGTGTTGTTGTGAATTTCAACCGCTAACCGGATTCCGGCGAAGGCGCAGCGGTCTGAAGCTTCCCGAAGCCCTTGCATCGTCCGGTTCCACTCCTCCACGCCCGCATGGGCCGAGGGCACATGCCCGGCGAAGGTTCGGATCCGCGGGCTCCCCACACCCTGTGCGAGTTCGGCCGCCCGCTCAAGCTGAACGAGATCTGCGCCGATATCTTCCGCACTTTTGGACAAATACGTATAAGATGCTATGGCTGGAACCTCGAGCCCACGAGCCGCAAGAAGCTCACGGGCCTCCTCCAGGCTCCCCCCCTGTCCAACAAAATCCTCAAGATGCTGTGACCACAGCTCTACTCCATCCTGAGAGAGATTCTTCGCGGCATCAAGCACTTCTACCAAAGGCATTGATTTCAGGCCAGTTGAACAAATGCTGTACTTCCACCGGGGCGATTCAGGATTACTCAAGGAACTGCTCACCTCCTTGCGCGTCCGAGGCATATATAGCTTCGATCGCGGCAATGACGGATCGGGCGTAAGCTCCGGAGCTCTCCGGTTCCTGTCCGGTTCTGATTCCCTCAAGTAAATCCCTGAATTGGAGAACGAAGGGGTCTTCCTCCTCCTGTTCCCCTGGATTATAGGGCTCATACTGTCCATGCCTGGAGATCCACAGCCCCTTGCCGGAGATAAGTCTGGCCATCCCCTGCGTGAAGATCAGATCTGTAGTGTCGCCAGACACTCCTTCGTACCCGGACTGAACAATGGTGGCAGGCAAGCCGTTCGAGGTCCGCAGGAAGACCATTCCGCTGCCTTCCACATCTCCTCGGGGTCCGGAATAACTAAGTGCGGCGTGGACACGGGCAACCCGGCTCCCGGTGATAAACTGGATTTTATCGATGGAGTGGGCACCCAGATTCATCATAATACCTCCCCCAGATTTCGCTTTCTCAAAAAACCACGCCGGACGATCCTCCTTATAGTAATGAAGATGACGCGTGTCCTGGATCGCGATAAGTTCTCCAAGCTCCCGCCCCGCAACCAGCTTCTTCGCCTGAATATTGGCCGGCAGATAGTGCTGGGTATGACCTACAAGAAGGGTAACCCCCGCACGGCTTGCCGCTTCAATTATGTCATCGCATTCCCTTACATTCAGAGCCATCGGCTTCTCCAGAAGCAGGTGACAGCCCTCGCCGCAGCACCAGATCGCACATTCCTTATGGAGGAAATGAGGAACCGCGATAACCACGATATCGGGCTTCTCCTGCCGGACCATCTCACGATAATCCGCGTACGCGTTGATTCCATACTCTTCAGCTAACGCGGTTCTTTTGGACAGATTCGGATCAGCCACGGCAACGGCATCTATCTCCGGCATCAAGTTGATCGCGTCCAGATGGTTCCGAGAGATAATGCCTCCTCCGATTACAGCTGCCTTGAAGCTCATGCCAGGTTCCTCCCTTTTGCTTACTTGACTCCGGCAGAATTGCTGCCTTGGACGAAATATTTCTCAGCGAACAGGAATACAAGCAGAATCGGGATGAGACTCAGCAGCGCGGCAGCAACTACGTACTGCTCGCTCCCGTTATATTGACCACCGAGAGACAGAATTCCGATCGGGAGCGTATAATTCTCTTTGGAAGTCAGGAAGATGGCCGGCGACAGGATCTCATTCCATTTCGTCATGAAGGTGAATACCGCAAGTGTCGCGAAGGTCGGCTTGCACATGGGAATGAAGATTCTCCAGTAGATCTGGAATGGATTGCAGCCGTCCAGCTTGGCGGATTCCTCATAATCCTTGGGGATGGCGAGGAACGCCTGGCGCATCAGGAAGATGCCGAACGGCTGTGCCAGCCACTCGATCAGCCACAGCGGGGTAAGCGTATCGAGCATCGCCAGATTTTGGAAAATCACGAACTGCGGGATGATCAGAACTACCGCAGGAATCATCATTGTCCCAAGCACGACCATGAACAGGGTGTTGCGGAACGGGAATTCGATTCGTGCAAATGCATAAGCCACCATCGAGCAGGAAAGGAGCCCCCCGATCACGGATAAAACAGTAACGATCGCGCTGTTAGAGATATATTGCGAAAAAGGGCCCAGCTTCCAGACCTCACTGTAATTGCTCCACTGTACCGGATTGGGTATCCATTTAGGAGGTATAGAGGTGAATTGCGCATATGTTTTCAACGAGTTGAATACGGTGGACAGAAAGGGTAGCAGCATAATCAAAGAGCTGATGGTCATGACAATATAACTAACAGTTTTGCGTAACTTGGAATGGCTCATATTCGGAACCGCCTCCTTGCATTGTCTGTAGTCAAGCGCTTATTCATAATGCACCCACTTCTTCTGAAGAGTGACCTGTACAATGGTTAGGATGAACAGAAGCACGAACAGCACCCAGGCGATCGCGGAAGCATAACCCATCCGCATGAAAGAGAAGCCTTCGCGGTACAGATAAATCATGAGCACAAGGCTTGAATTGTTAGGGCCGCCCGCAGCCGTGGCATCCTGAGCCCCACCCGTCATGACATAGATTTGCTCAAATGCCTGGAAGGTGGAGATCGTACTGAGCACAACAACCAGAAAAGTGGTCCCCGATATCAGTGGGACGGTAATATTCAGAAATTTCCTGAAAGTTCCGGCTCCATCAATCTCAGCCGCTTCGTATACATCTGAGGGCACATTTTGCAGCCCTGCCAGGAAGATGACCATAATGTAGCCGATCCCTTTCCACACCGCAATGAGGACCAGAAGCGGGATTACCAGCTGAGGATCTTGAAGCCATGTCTGCGGGTCGAGGCCCATCCGGGTCAGGAAATCATTCGCCAGACCAAAACGCGTGTTGAAGAATGCATCCGACACATACAGAATAACCGTCCAGGAGGAAATTACCGGCAGAAAGTGGGCTAGCCTGAACAGCTTGAGACCCCTGAGCTTTTGATTAAGCGCCGAGGCTAGAATCAGTGCCAGAATGGTCTGCAGGGGAACAAACAGGACAGCGAAATAAAGCGTATTGCCAAGTGCCTTCCAGAAAATGGGCTCATTAAAGAGCTTCGTGTAATTGTCTAGTCCCGTCCATTTCGGCGGGTTGAGGATATCATATTCCGAGAAGCTGAAATACAGGGAGGCTATCAGTGAGCCCAGCACAAATACGATGAAATGAACCAGGTAAGGGGCAACCATCAGAAGTCCCCATTTTCCGTCAGAGTTCAGTCTCTTTCTACGCCGGCGAACCGGATTCTTAACTTCCGTAGGTGCAAGTTCCGTATTTCCCATCACGTTCCCTCACTTTCTCCAGCATCCGGCCTAACCGGATGTCTAGTGAAGTTATATGGACAGAATGTTTCATAGATTCTTACGTTTAAATGGATACGGGCAGCCCCGCCACATCAAGTGGACAGGACCGCCGTGTATCCGCTCTGATCAGATTAATTACTTCTTGTAGAATTCGTTGAGCACCTGCTGAACATCTTTATCCGCTGTGGATAGAGCCTGATCTGCCGGAATTTCACCTTGGAATGCACGGTTAATGCTTTCATTGAATTTGCCTACCCACTCGCTCCATACCGCATTGACATCCAGCGTACCCGCGAATTCAAAGCTGTCCAGGAACGCTTGCTTGTTGGCAGGCTTGCCGTTCAGGAACTGCTCGGAGTTCGCCACAGATTTCTTGACCGGAACAGCTTCACCGAGTGAAGCCCACTCTTTCTGAGCTTCATCCGTAGTTGCCCAGAATTTCACCCATTCCCAAGCGGCGTCGCCGACCTGGTTCTCGGCCTTCTTGTTAATCACCCAGCTGTTCGCGATGACTGGAGAGAAGCGTTTGCCGTCTGGACCTTTTGGCAGAAGTGTAACATCATAGTTCAGGCCGGCATTGTTCGCATCCATCGTGCGCGCGTAGATCCCGATCCGCATTGCGGCTGCCTTGCTCGGGAACGGCGCCATATTGCTCTGGAAGCTCTTCAGATCAGCAGGAGTTGGAAACAGGTGGCGGTTCATCCCATCCACGATCCAATCCAGTGCCTTCTTGTTCTCTGGCGAGTTAATAATCGACTTCTGCAGCGTAGGATCAAGCACACCCCCGCCAAAGGATTTCAGAACAGGCATCCAGCCTTCTGTGATACTGAAGAACGTTAGTCCATATTCCTTCACCTTCTTGCCGTCGAACGCGGCATCTGTAGCATATTTACCATTGGAGTCCAGCGTCAGCTTCTCGGCAGCCGCCTTCAGATCATCCCAGGTCCAGTCCGTGGTCGGATAAGCAACCTTCGCCGCATCGAACATGTCTTTGTTATAGTAGAGAACGCCTATTTGAATTCCTTGAGGCACACCCCAATATTTGCCGTTGGTGTCTTTATTGAAATCGAGACCATAGTATTCATCATGCTTCAAATCCTTGCCGATTAGATCCGTGAGGTCCTTGAGTGCGCCGCGCTCAGCATATTTAGGGACCAGTACTCCATCTGACAGCCACACATCAGGTGCGTTGCCTGCGGCAATCTGAGTATCCAACTTCTGGAAGAATTGTCCATATGGTGAGGATTCAGTCTTCACTTTAATGTTCGGATGGGAATCCTGGAACTTCTTCACCAGTTCCTGCATCTTAGCATCGGTCTGAGCGGAAGAGTAATAGCCAAGTCTTAGCTCCACTTGTTCTTGTACGGCCTCTCCGGAAGGAGTGACTTCTTTCTCCTTATCACTGCTTGAGCATGCTGACAACAGGATGGATGAGAACAAAAGCACAGCAAGGATCAAAGCTCCGCGTTTGAATGCCAGATGTTTCATGATAAGCCCCCTTAATTAATTTTATAAAGAAAAGTAATCACCTTTTCTGGAAGCAATTACTTTCTCTTATAATATTAAAACTACCTAGTTCAACCTTATTGGTCAACGGCCTTAATAAGTCCGAAAATACTTTAAAAAAATTTTAACCTGCTTATATCCCTATTATATGAAGCGCTTTCAAATGTAGACTATATGCGTCGGAAGAAGCATGCAGCTTCTATCCGCAGTGAATCTGATCAGATCTTCAGTACCCAGCTCCGGGTCGACTGTCCTGGCTGCTCCCTGGCTGCAATGACCTCACCTGAGAGATGAACACCGGCGAACTGGTATCCCTTAGGACCTTGATGGGAGACAAGGAGCGTATCCACCGTATCATCCCGCTCGATCTCGACCACCGTCGCCATATGAGACTCAAGCTCCCGGCCATAGCTGTCCCTGGCATTTCCAAGTCTCACCTCAAGCCGGGTCTGTTCATCAGGCCTTTCCGGATAGAACAGCGTCACGAACCGGGTTAACCCCTGACCGGATTGCTGGAGCACAGCTCTCACAGCAGGCGTCTTCTCGTTATAATTTCTCGACACCCAGGAAGATTCGAACCTTACCGTCGCAGGGATAACCGGGATAATCCGCAGGGAAGGTCCGGC
Source organism: Paenibacillus sp. YPG26 (assembly GCF_023704175.1). Classification (NCBI taxonomy): domain Bacteria; kingdom Bacillati; phylum Bacillota; class Bacilli; order Caryophanales; family Paenibacillaceae; genus Paenibacillus; species Paenibacillus sp. YPG26. The sequence goes on from NZ_CP084530.1 coordinate 2,418,284, forward strand.
ACATGAGCCATGCTGCTCCGCTGAAGCAATGATCTCTCCCGGGTCCTTCAGTTCAGTGAGGGTCATTCCCTCAGCAAAATGCAGCGGAAGCTCATAGTTATGCACCCCATGCGAACGCAGAGTATCTATGACGACCCAGTAATCCGGCTTCATGAATATGATCTGCCTCTTGATCTGGACAGGCTGCTCGAGCCGCCAATAACCATCATGACCTGCTTCCGCATAATCAAATCCATGATTGGTCCGCCACACTCTGCCGAGCGGATTAGCTTCTGCATTCCAACGCCAGGAATCCACATATTCCGAGATCGTTCTGCCGTCCACCGAGATGGTGTTGTGCTGCAGGGACTCCATGAAATATCGCCGTTCCTCGTTCTCCATGTACGTATAACGTCCGGGATCAATCAGGAACTGCTGACCATAGGCAGATAAGCTGAAATGCAGCAGGTCGTCATGACCATGTGCCCGGATTACATCCATATGTCCCGCATCGAACAGCAGGTATCTGGCGTCTGCCGACCAGTCACTGCGCATGAACACATATCCGCTATCCTCAAGGTGAGTGGAGCAGAATGCGGGCTCTGCTGGTGCCAACTGGCCGTACCGATTATATCCATCACTGCCGAAGTACCAGATTCCCTCATAATCCAGATGCTCATAAGCCTGGCTCTTCAGATCACCACGCTCAAATAGACAAGCGCCACGGCTCAGGACATCTCTTACATCTGTACCGTCACTGTCTCCAAGCATGGGCTGGTGGCCATCGGGCTGAACAAAGGCAAGCGTAGCAGTGTACATGCTGTCCAAGGTCTGCCGCAGCAGATCAGGAAGCTTATACCCGTTAATTTCGCCAAGCCATAAGGATTCGAAGATGCAGTGCAGCACCTCGTGATGATACATCGTGCACTGCTCATTGTGCATGCCATCCCCGAATACTTGAACAGGAGCCATCTCTGCCAGCCGCCGGGCTGCTGTCTCAAGCCAATCGGGAGATTCCTCAAATTCCGGGAACAGCAAAGCCAATTGGAACAAACCATTGGTCTCCAGATATCCCCAGTTGCTTTGCCTATCATGCGAGGTATAGGCCCGGTTCAGATATATGCCATGAAGGCGGACCGCCTCCTTGAATAGGTTCTCCTCTTCCTCCGTCCACAGCGATGAGGTACGGACACAGAAGTAGCCTTTCAACCAATGCGTAATTCTTATTCCACTGTCCAGCTTCCGCCAGGTATCCTTTACGTTATAAGCATTGGCTGCACTCGCATCAAGCTCTTCCAGACTAAGCGGATTCTGCTTGATCCAATCCTTCATCAGACGGATATATGCCGCTGCATACCGGTCCTCATTCGTGAGCCAGTAAGCCTGACCAAGCTCACTCATGTATCTCGCCCGGTTCAACATGACCAGCCATTCCAAGTCATCATGGTGACGGTAATTCCAGTTGATCTGCCCCTCGAAGGTCACAGGCTCTGTACATCGTTCCATGTCCCACCTGTGAGTGAAGATGAATGTGTTGGCGCAGGCCAAGTCAGACCGGTGCAGCACTTCCTTGACTTCGTCAGGCCACTTGCTGTGACATGTGGACACTATGAAATCCTTATCTTCGGGTAACCAGTAGAATCGCGGGTTCGGTAACATGTTCTGAGTGTTCACTGGGTTCCACTACTCCTCTCCGATTGCTGCTGCGGGCGGCGGATTGCCAAACAATTGGTCCTTGATCCGACGGCCGGTCGGCGTGTCAGCAAGCCCGCCCATGGCAGTCTCCTTCAAGGTATTCGGCATCGCCTGACCGACCCGGTACATAGCCGCAATCACTTCGTCTGCGGGAATCACGCTCTTGACCCCGGCCAGCGCCAGATCAGCTGCCACCAGCGCATTCGCAGCCCCCATGGCATTGCGCATGACACAAGGCACCTCGACCAGTCCCGCGACGGGATCGCATACCAGCCCGAGTGTGTTCTTGAGCGCAATGGCCACAGCCTCAGCCGACTGCTCCGGTGTCCCCCCCGCAAGCTCAACTACCGCTCCGGCTGCCATTGCGGAAGCCGACCCGACCTCAGCCTGGCATCCCCCTGCCGCACCGGATATGAAGGACTGGTTCGCGATCACCATGCCAATTGCGCCTGAGGTGAATAGAAAGCGAACCATCTCTTCCCTGCTGACCCCGAGCTCAGGTGCCAGACCGAACAAACATCCGGGTATGACGCCGCAAGCGCCAGCCGTTGGCGTTGCAATAATCGTACCCATTGCCGCATTGACTTCGTTGGTTGCAATGGCGCGGCTGACCGCATTCAGCATTCTCCTGCCGGAGACCGTGCTTCCACCAGCCGCATAGGCGTGAAGCTTCTTGCCCTCCCCGCCGGTCAGGCCGCTGTGGGAGCGAATATCTTCGGTAAGTCCCCGTTCGACTGCCTGCTCCATGGTATCCAAATGCGCCTGCATTCTGTTAATTACCGCCTCGCGCGTACAGTCTGCAGCCATCATTTCTTCCAGAATCATGATCTCAGAGATCGGGACCTTTGCCTGGTTCGCAAGCTGGACCAGCTGTTCAATTGTCTTGAATTGCACGGCAGCTGCACTCCTTTCCGGAGGTCTATAGAGGAGCTATAATGCGTACTCCGTGTACATCGGGAATAGCTTCAACTTCACTTCCCATAATCTCATCCATAGGCTGATCGGTCTCGATCAGCAGCAGAGCTTCCTGTCCCTTCCCCTTGCGGGACATATGCATGCTTCCGATATTAATCTGGTGATCGGCCAGAACCTGCGCAATCGAGGCAATCATGCCGAAGTGATCCTCATGGAACACCAGCATGGTCCAGTAATCCCCGGTCAGATTCACTTCGAATCCGCCTGCTTCTTTAATCTCAATCTTGCCTCCACCAATCGAGACTCCTTTGATCTCCAGGCTTCCTTGGTCATCAGTCAAGGTAATTCTCGCCGTATTCGGATGTTCCTCTGGATCATCTGCGGTTACGATAAGGATATCAATATTCAGATCCTTCGCCATGAGGAGGGCATCCTTGATTCTTGGATCAAAAGTATCAAATTGCAGGATGCCGCCTGCCAGGGCCACATCGGTTCCATGCCCTCTGAATGTTTCTGCAAAGGAACCATACAGAACGAATTCCGCTCTGCGCGGTTCTCTTCCGAACAGCATCCGGGCCATCCGTCCAATTCGAGCTGCGCCCGCGGTGTGGGAGCTGGACGGGCCGATCATGGCCGGGCCGATAATGTCGAATACGGATCTGAACTTCATACGTTCAACCATTCCTCTAGATGTGCCTTCACAAAGGCATCATCGTTCAGATGAGGATACTGCCGGTACACCCGGTCGATCTCTTCCATCTGTCCTTCCGATAATTCCTCGTCAGGATTCAGACACCATCTGCCCTCAAGGAGTCCCTGCCGGCGAAGAACCTCATGAATGCCCGGAATACATCCATGGAATCCATGGGAAGGATCGAACAAAGCCGCATTGGTATCTGTAATCTGTGCCCCTCTCTGCAGGAGCTCGGCTGGAACTGCTGAGGCTCCTTGTTCCCGCAAGGCCATAATCTCACTGAACAGCTCAACCGCTGTCCGTGTCCATACAGCCCAGTGTCCGAGAAGTCCTCCGGCAATTCCTTTCTCGTAGCTCCTTCCCTCTTCCTCGAACCGGTAGGTTGTGAGCAGGTCGGCCACAATGTTGTCATCGTTGCCGGTATACAGCACAATCTCATCTTTTCGGCTGGACATGCAGACTGCCCTAACCACATCCAGAGTCTGATACCTGTTGAAGGGAGCCATCTTGATCGCTTTGACCCCGGGTATCTCCGCAAGCTCCTTCCAGAATGAATAACTGAGCGGCTTGCCGCCCACAGCCGGCTGCAGATAGAAGCCGAACACCGGAATAATGTCCGTAATGGCCTCTACCCGCTGCAGCAGCTGAGCCTCGGTCCAATCTCCCAGCCCGCCTGTGCTTACCAGCCCAAGGTCGTAATTGTATTTGACTGCGAGTTCTGCCTCCCGGAGTGCCTGATCAGTAGGTCCACATATCCCTGCCACCTTGATCAGCGGCCGGTCAAGCCGGGCGGCCTCCACCTCTTCAGCCGCCAGACGCAGAACGGGTTCAAGCAGACCTACATCCGGCTCACGAATCTCAAATTGTGTGCTGTGTACGGCAACGGCAATCCCCCCTGCTCCGGACGCCATATAATAACGCGTCAATGCCCGCTGCCTGCGCTCATCGAGCCTACGGTCCTGATTCAGTGCCAAGGGATGGGCCGGGATGACCGTTCCCTTCTGCAGCAGGCTATGGACTGAAGAACTTAGCTCCCTGGATTCCCCCATTTAGAAAGCACCTGTCCTTTCTTGGAAGTGTGTAGGCTTGCCTAGAGTCTCTCCACCCCTCTCCACCCATTCCAGTGTCCAATTGATCATTTCCCGGAGTGATACCCGGGGATAACCGAACAGCTGATGCGATTTGGAGGCATTGCTCAGCAGGGCTGTCTCCCGCTCTTCTCCCGTGAATACAGGCTGCTTGCCCAATCCTTCTCCAAATCTTTCGGCCAGCCACCTAATGGAAACGGTTTCAGGACCGGTTACGTTAAGCGTAACTGCGGGTGATTCACTAATTAGAAGTGACCGGATAGCCATCTCATTGGCATCTCCCTGCCAGATTACATTCACTTGACCCATTGAGAGATCGATAGGACGCCCTTCATTTACAGCGCTTGCTACTTCCAGCAGTATGCCATACCGCAGATCAATCGCGTAATTCAACCGGAAATTCACAACCGGCGTGCCGTTCTCCCGGGAGAAATATTCGAATACGCGCTCCCGGCCGAGACAGGACTGCGCATACTCCCCAACTGGGCCAACCGGGTGCTCTTCAGAAGCCCCGCCAAGGGACACGGGAGTCAGCGGATAAATATTTCCGGAGGAGAAAGATACAATGCGCGAATTGCGATACTTCTCAGCAACACGTCCTGGGAGGTACGCGTTCATGGCCCAGGTGAAGTACTCCCTTCCGGTTGTACCGAATTTGTGACCCGCCATATAAATGACATTTGGAACATCCGGGAGCGCACGCAGGGCCTGATCATTCAGCAGATCTGCACTGATCGTCTCGATGCCGGAATCTTCCAGTTCCTTCTGCAGTGTACCTGATGAGAACCGGGATACACCGATAATCTTCTTCTTCACACCGGCAGCCTCGGCTCCCCGTTTCGCTAATTTGGCCAGACTCGGGCCCATCTTCCCGCCTACGCCCAGAATCAGAATATCTCCATCCAATTGGGCAAGATCAGCGGCCAACGCAGCAGACGGCTCACTTAAGCACTTCTCTAATTCGGATACTGTTCGCACTACCCATCACCTCTTCTGATCATAAAGTCGCCTGCATTGGTCTTTCTATCCTCATACTAGGACCCTCCATATTAAAAGACAATGACTTTAAGTAGTCCCTTATTCTTACAAGTACCAGTCTCATCCTACCGTCTAACTTACCGATAATAGGCGCTCTGCTTCGGCCTATAGAATGCTGTACAGCTGGTGTCTGATTTTGACCCCATTTATAGATTTATTTGTCATGCGCAGGTATTTCACTTAGCTATCCCGGTTCTCTCTACCCTCTACTAAGGTGCTTACGGACTAACAAGTCTTTTGAATATGGAACCTCGCCCCTAACTGTTCTATGAGACTTATGAATGAACATTCCTTCTAATTGGTAACTAAATGGTACTTTTGTAGCCCCTCCCTAGGTTGATATGTCTTTATCCTCTTTCTTTCGACTACATCTCTGAAAAGCCGCCTCCGCCCGATTGAGGTGCTGCCTCTCAAAAACATAGTAAAACAGTAGGATATGTTTTCTTCCAAAAATATGTAAAATCTTAGTATCTTCAATCTATCATTTTAAGACTAGTAAGCGGAACCCAAATTGAGAAGGAGGAAACCATTTGAAGTCTATTTCACGTCAGCAATGGCTGGTCGGAGTTCTTAGTGTATCTCTCATTTTAGCCGCAGCTTCCCCAGGAGCCGCATTCGCCGCTTCTCCAGCAGATGCACAGGCTGCATCGAAGCTAAAGGTCCAGTCAAGATTGAATCCAGATCTTAATGTTCTCCGCAGCGGGGAGCCAGCCCCTAGTGCAGTACCTTTCCTGAAATCCTCTCCCCCCTCAAGCACACCGCGCAGCTTCGTACCAGAGAGTGACAGCAGTAGCCTGACCACCGTGATCATCCAGCTGCAGAACGAGCCTATTAAAGTGTTCGAGAAGCAGGCTGGCGGGAGTCTTGCAGATCATACAAGTAAAGTCCGTGTTGAGCACACAAACTTTAAGTCAGCCGCCCAAGCGCTCCGCGGTCTGACATTGAAGAGGGAATATACCAAAGCCTTCAACGGGTACTCCGCCCAGCTTCCCGCCAATCAGATTGCCGGCCTGCTCAAGCTGCCAGGCGTGAAGGCTGTATACCCTAACTTGACCTATCACGCGCTGCCAATTGAACCCAAGGGTGAGGTCGGTCCGCAGCAGGACAACGGAGTCCCTCACATTGGAGCACCCAAATGGTGGGATGCAGGCTACAAGGGCAAAGGTGTAAAGGTAGCAGTCATTGATACAGGTGTAGACTATAACCACCCAAGCCTCAAGGGGGCCTACAAGGGCGGATTTGATTTCGTCGATAACGATAAGGACCCGTTCGAGACAAAGCCTGATCCTTCCAAACCTCCTGTTGACGGCAAGCCTTACGAGACCTCGCATGGCACACATGTATCCGGAACGATTGTGGGACGCGGCAATCCAGCTGATGCCCAGGGCAAGGAAGGCTGGGCCCGTGGGGTTGCGCCTGAAGCCGATCTATATGTGTACAGGGTTCTTGGCCCGCATGGCAACGGAACAACCGAGAATGTTATTGCCGGTATTGAGGAAGCTGTTGCCGATGGCGTGGATGTGATCAACCTGTCTCTGGGATCCGACTTTAACAATCAATACACCGCAGACACTGTAGCCGTTGACAATGCGGTGAAGGCTGGAGTTGAAGTGGCGGTGTCTGCCGGCAATGATGGCCCGGGAGATGAGACAATAGGCAGTCCGGGCGGTTCCCAGCTCGCGATCTCCGTGGGAGCATCCACTCCTCCGGGTGATACACCCGTGTTCACATCGGCAGAGCTCGGTGATTTATATGCTTACTTAAGCACCTATTCACCAGAGCTTAAGGATACAAAGGATGGATGGGCAGTAGCTGACGCGGGTCTTGGCAAGCCGGAAGACTTCGCCAAGGTGGATGTGACAGGCAGAATCGCCCTTGTCTCCCGCGGAGAGATATCATTCCATGACAAAGCTGTAAATGCCAAAGCTGCAGGGGCCGCAGGGGTTATCATTTACAATAATGCACCAGGCGAAATTCAAGCCACCCTTGGCAGTGAGGGCGATTATGTACCGACGTATACCATCACCAGGGAAGATGGACTTCAGCTGAAGGAGAAGGCTGCCGCATCCGATTACAGAATTCATATCGGCTCGGTGCACGAGCAGGATCTGCTGGCGGACTTCAGCTCCCGCGGTCCCGCTCTTCCCGACTATTCCATCAAGCCGGATATCACAGCACCCGGGGTTGCGATTACCTCTTCCGTACCATCCTGGACTGGTGATTACAGCAGCGCTTATGAATCCCAGCAAGGGACAAGCATGGCGTCTCCTCATGTTGCCGGGGCAGCGGCACTTCTCATTGAACGTTCCAAGGCAGAACGCAAAGAGAATCATCTGAACCCGGAGCAGATCAAAGCTCTGCTTACCAATAATGCGGTTGAAATTCATGACCGGTCAGGCACACCTTACCCGGTTCATCTTCAAGGCGCGGGCCGGATTGATCTTGGCAATGTCCTGACGGCGGAAGCAATTGCTTCGGTTACAGAGAAGCTCCCTATCCAGCTTCAGGGATCAAGCAGCAGCGAGTATCAGGCGGGCAGCCTCTCATTTGGCCTGCAGAAAGCCGGTGCAACGGTAACGAAGGAGATTACGCTGAACAACATTGCGGATACCGCGCAGACTTATGATGTCAAGGTGATCTGGAGCGCGGAAGGCAAGAAGTCCCCTTCTCTCGTCTCCACGAGTCAGCAGGTTACTCTGCAGCCCGGACAGAAGCAGACTGCCTTTACTGTGAAGCTCACCGTACCTAAGGGAGCATCCGAAGGCACATTTGAGGGACAGGTTCTACTGGTCAAGCAAGGGGATGGACACACACTCCGTTTGCCGGCAAGCGTATATGTTGGGGAAGGCTTTAGCAAGGGTGAGATTGAGAATATAGCGATCTCTAATGATATTTTCTCCCCGAACAAAGATTATCTGGCGGATACGACTGACATTTCGTTCAATGTTAACTATCCAGTCAAGGATTTCGATCTGGTAGTGAGCAGTGATACCGAAGGAGATCAGGGAACGCTGTACAACGGACTTAGCCATGCTCCTGTCCATAACCCGGACACTTACACCATTACGGACTGGGATGCTACCGTATCCAATCAAGGTCAAGATAAGTTGTTAAAAGATGGACTGTACTGGCTGACTCCAGTCATCCATGATACGAAGTCACGTCTTGACTCAGAGCGGGCGCCATTCGTGGTTGACCGCGAAGCCCCAAAAGCCGAGATCGATCAGTCTGGGCTTGTCATCAAAGAGGGAGACGGAACAAAAGGGACGATATCCGGGCGGATTCTGAAGGATACTCTCCTCGAAGTGCTTCCAGATATTCAATATTCCGATGTAATCGGGGTTGCTGTATTGACTACAGACGCTAACGGGGTCTATACACAGGCCGATGGGGTAATTGACGACAAGGGGCATTTCTCTGTAGAGGTACCTGTCTATCCGGAAGTGGACAACAGTTATGAGGTCTATGTATATGATGCGGCCTCTAATGGTCTGCTCACTCCGCTTGCCGTCCTGAAGAAAGGTCAGGAGCAGCAGGCCAAGATCTATGCCGATCCTCAGACCCAGGAAGCCAAGGCTGGCGCAGAATTCCAGGTTGGAGTCAAATTCGCCACATCCGTCAAGGCCGACTCCACATCCTTCAGCCTGCGTTATCCAACGAACCTGAAGCTGAATGCCGTGAAGCTGGACCCTGCGGTTATTCCAAATCTCCAGGATGTGATTATTACACAGGACATCGTCGATGCGCCTAATGGGGACAAGCAGCTGAACTATTCCGTAACCTTGAAGAACGGCACCTTCACAGGATCAGGCCAGCTTGCCAATGTGAGCTTCCAGTCCGCTGTTGCGGGCAATTATGCACTTACACTCACATCCGCGGGTGTCAAAGCGGGCTCTGTACAAGTACCTGTAACCGGACTCAATACCGTACAGGTTGTAATCAAAGCTGGAGGAACAGATCCCGGAACGCCTGAACCTGGCGTGTTCACGCTGGATTCTGAAGATTATTCCCTGCTCGTAGGGGAACAGTTCGAGACCGTGGCTTGGTTCACCGATCAGAAGGGAAAAGTTATAAATGTCTCTTCCGAAGCCGTCTACACCTCCAAGAATCCTAAGGTGGTAACGGTGGATAAGGACGGTATCCTTACTGGTGTCAGCAAGGGGGTTACCGAAATTACGGCCACCTATAAGGGGCATACGGTTAAAGCCGCGGTGCTGGTCGTTGTACCTTATGTGAAGCCGGACGGTACCATTGTGGTCCCTTCTGTGGATAGTGCCCGTTAAGGAGCATGCTGAAGCAGACACTCACAGCGAGCTGATTCAGTGCAGCCAGGAGCAGAACGGCCTCAGCCGTAACTAGAAACTCAATCATTTATCCTATTGTGAATAAGGGGCTGCCCAGCAAAGTCTATGCGACTTGACCTGCTGAGCAGCCCCCTTCTATTTAAGTACCAACGATAAGTTATATGTAACGAAGCCGTCACTGACACTAGATGACATCCGAGTACAGTCTGTGGCTCGTCTGTTCTCTGTGCTGCTGATTACGCAGCTTCTGTCTTGCTCTGTACAGCAGGATTTTGAAGCGGGACAATCCAATTCCCATCATGTCTGCGGATTCCTGATACGAGAATCCCTTGAAGTCATATAAAAGCACCGTTTGCCTCTGAATCTCGGTCAAGGTATCCAGCATCTCGGAGACCGCTTCCTGCTTCTCCTTGGCGATGAGGATGGACTCGGGGGTACCCGTCTCCGGAAGCTCGTTGAAATACTCCGTGTCGTAATATTGCACCCTTTTTTCTTTGCGCATCTTATCAATGAATACACGGTAAGCCACCCTTAACAGCCAAGGCCTAACCCGGTCCTTGTGTTCCGGCTTCAAATGCACAAGAGCGCGTGAGAAGGTCTCCTGCATCAGGTCCTCTGCCAGATGATGATTCTTCCCTAAGTACAGCAGATACCGATAGATGTCCTTTTTGTAATCTCTATATATTTTCTCTATTTGAATACGGTCCATTAGTTTCTCCCCTTTGATTCATAATTCCGGAACAGCATAGTGGCTTGTGCCTGAATCCATGCAAACACAGCAGCTGGTTACGTCTACAGCTTGAATCCATAATCAAGCAGCTTGCTTGAATCCTTCCACACACCCTCTGCGGTGGAATGAAGCACCACACTGATCAGATTCCGTCCATTTCGGCTTGCCGAAGCCACCAGACAGTATCCTGCCTCATCTGTAAAGCCTGTCTTAATTCCGTCCGCGCCCTGAAAGTAATATTCCCCGCCAGTTTGGATCAGCTTATTACGATTGGAGAAGGAAATATTGGACAGCTCGGCTTTGTGTTTCTGTTCCGCAACGAGAGTTCGAAAGTCCTCATTTTCCATCGCAGCCCGCGCAATGACAGCCATATCCCTTGCCGTAGAGTAATGATTCACGTCATGCAGGCCGTGTGGATTAACAAAGTGAGAAACCTCAGCTCCGAGCTCCTTCGCCCGGGCGTTCATCAGGCCGGCAAAATAAGCTTCGGACTCCTCAGGAGACATGCTGTGTCCTGAGTCCAGCCTTGCGATATACCGGGCCGCGGTTCGGGCCGCGTCATTTCCCGAAGGAAGCAGCATAGCCGCAGCGAGGTCTCTCAGCCTAAGCTCCTGCCCCTGCCTGAGTCCGGCAGAGCTCTCTCCCGTTGTTCGCAGCTGAACCTCGGATCCGACGGTGATCAGGTCTTCCGGGTTCCCTTTCTCCAACATTAGAAGAGCAGTCAGAATTTTGGTTGTGCTCGCCGGATATAGACGTGCGGTATCATTAATGGAGAACAGGATGTCCCCCGAATCTTCGTCCATTAGCAAGATTCCTTCCCCCTTAAGACCAGGCAGGGAACGATGATTCATATCCCTCCATTGCTGCTTAACTACATGAATAAGGGCACTGGTGTGCCGCTTTCCATTCCCGGAGCCTATTTCAATTAACAGCAGTACAATGATCAGGAGCCCTGCTATAAAAATCACTTTCCGTTTAATCACCACATAACTCCCCTCTGCCCCTCTGTCCATGTATCCATTATCCCGGTTATAACTTTCATTACGCCTAAGAAAATATTAAGATTATATTAAGAAATTATCTCCGGATTGATAGATTGTGGAGATAGAGTACGCCATTATACAGCTGAACCAAAAAGGCATGTCTCTCTAATCACATAGAGACATGCCTTTTATCAACTATACATTTTGGGCAATCCGCACGGTAAATACCGTCCGTTCTTCATCACTGGCAGCCCGAATCGAGCCTTGGTGCAGGTCCACAATATGCTTGGCAATTGCAAGCCCGATCCCTGAACCGCCAGTATTCTTATCTCTGGATTTCTCCACCCGGTAGAATCGTTCGAACAAGCGAGGAATATCCGAGTCGGGAATGGGCTCGCCATAGTTAATCACATCAATAACCGCTTCCTGACCTTCTATTCTACCCCGAATATCAAGGTATCTGCCCTCATTGCCATAACGGATCGCATTGGAGATCAGATTCTCATATACCCGTCTTAGCTTGTCGCCGTCCGCGATCACGATCATCTGGTTCTGCTCGAAGAACAGCCGGGACTCCATTCCGCTCTCACCGAGCTGCCACTGGAACTGTGCTGTGATCTGATGCAGCATCTCCACCAGATTAATTCTCGACTTATTCAGCGTCATCTCCCGATTGCGCAGACGCGTATACTCGAACAGATCCTCAAGGAGCTGCTTGAGCCTTAATGATTCCTCGTAAGCCATGTTGTTATAGTATCTGAGCTCAACTTCATCCCGGTATCGGTCCTGATCAATAAGACCAAGGTACCCGGTAATTGTTGTTAGCGGTGTCCTAAGATCGTGGGATACATTTGTAATGAGCTCATTCTTGGTCTGTTCCGCCCGCCGCTCTTCCTCCAGCGAGATTCTCAGTCTCTCCATCATCCGGTTAATGTCGGCGGCCAGCTGTCCAAGCTTCCCTACCGAACGCACAGTAACTTTCCGGTCAAGCTGCCCCTCCTCCAGGTTATGCACCTCTTCAATAAGCAGGGCCAGATAATTCTGCTCTTGCTTCCTGCTCTCTCTGCGGTATACGTACACCCCGGTTAATACGATCACTGGAATGGCGGCAACGTAATAGATCTCGGGATTGCCAATATTATAGTAGAAGAACTTGACAATACGGATGATGTTCCAGTTACCGTAGTTGTAATAGAGGTAGTTAATTAGCATGTAGAGCAAGGAACATAGAATGACAGAGACCACCACGGTCCAGAAGAACCATTTGAAGAATCTTAAGCTAGATCTCAATTTTGTAGCCAACCCCCCATACGGTGCGAATCAGCTTCTCGCCGCGCATTTCCTTCTCCAGCTTGTCCCGCAGACGGCTGATATGTACCGTAACGGAGTTGTTGTTCTCAAAGTATTTATCCTTCCAGATCAGTTCAAAGATATCCTCCGAGCTGAATACGCGCCCCGGCTGGCTGGCCAGCAGGAAAAGGATGCTGAATTCAATCGGGGTGAGCTTAACCGGACGATCATCCACCCTGACCGAGTGGGTCTCCTTATCAATCTGGAGGGAGCCTAGTTCAATCAGATGGTCTCTGGCCGTCAGCGCCGGCTGTGCACTGTAGAAGGCCCTTCTTAGCAAGGATTTCACCCGGGCCACCAGCTCCAGCGGATTGAATGGCTTCACCATATAATCGTCCGCACCGGTCATAAGACCCGTTATTTTATCCATATCGCCATCCTTGGCGCTCAGCATCAGAATCGGGGTCATGTTCGTCTCCCTGATCTTGAGGCACACCGTAATCCCGTCCATACCCGGCATCATAATATCCAGAACAACCAGATGGATTACTTCATTCTGCATAATCTCCAGTGCCCTGAAGCCATTCTCGGCTTTGAACACGACATAGCCTTCATTTAGAAGATAGATCTCGATGAGCTTCGCAATCTTGTCATCATCATCCACGATCAGTATGTGTTTTTCCATACTCTACATCCTTTATCATTAATTTGTGCTTGAATCATCATATCATGCTTCCGAATCTTGTTCTCAAACAAAAGGTTAAGAAAGAGTTAAGAAGTTCTTAATATTTTAGAGACATAGACATTTGGTTAATACGTTACAATGAGGACAGTCAGGGGGACAGAAGCCATGATTTTATTCATTCATCGCAAAGACTTACGCACTCACGATCTAGCCGCCTTCGAGTATATGGCCCGCAGCTCCCAAATGAACCTGCATATATTTATTGCCGATCCCGCCCTGCTTACCCCGGTGCGCAGAAATGAGCATAGCGGCGTTCATTTTCTAAGTCAGCTTAGGAGACTCCAGGAGTTATATATACGAGCAGGCCGAAAGCTTCACATTTTACATGGTGATCCCGCAAGGGTCGTTGATGCCATCCTGGAACAATATCCGGTTCGCGAAATGGTGATAGGACAAGATTACACGCCTTATGCGCTCGCGCGGGATAATAAGCTAGAGCAGGCAGCCGACCGGCATGGAGTCTTGGTTACCTCGCTTCCAGACCAGACCTTGATTGATCTGGAGGATTTCCATGCTTTTGCCGGACGCAAGGAGCCTTACAAAGTATTTACGCCTTTCTATCGCAAATGGAAGGAATATGCGGAGCTGTTCTTTCGACCTCCCGGGACTACTTCGGTATCTGACCTGCGTACGGCAGATCTGGAACCCGAGTTCCTGGATCGCTTCCGGCTTCCATTTCAACTGGAGGACTATCTTTCAGGAGAAGAGCCGGGTCTTCGGCTTGCAGATTTCATTATGGACGATCTGAGTGATTACGAGCAGGAGAGAGATCGTTATGAAGCTGAAGGGACAAGCCGAATCAGCGGGGCACTGAATACCGGGTCGCTGTCGATACGGACAGTCTACCAGCAAGTGATGGGCATTCCGGATGGGGAATCCTGGCGCAGACAGCTCGCTTGGCGGGATTTCTATCTCTATCAATCAGTCTATGACCCGGACTTCTATCACTATGAACAGCGCTATGATCTGTCACTGCTGGACGATAAGCTGTTCACGGCATGGTCCCAGGCCGAGACCGGAATTCCGGTTATCGATGCGGCCATGACGCAGCTGAACAAGACGGGGCAGCTGCCGAACCGGCTGCGTATGGTTACAGCCATGTTCCTGACCAAGAATCTGCTGTGCCCCTTTCCTCTTGGAGAAGCCTACTTCCGGCTGAAGCTGTCTGACTACGATAACGCGCCGAACCGGGGTGGATGGCTGTGGAGCTCTTCCCTCGGCTTCGACGCAGCCCCTTACTTCAGAATTATGAACCCGGTGAACCAGTCGGAGAAGTTCGATCCTCTGGGCGGCTACATCCGCAGGTGGCTGCCGCAGCTTGCGGATGCTGGGGGACGGGAGATCCACCGTCCGCTGCCCCATGCGATTGTGGACCTGAAAGCTTCCCGGGAACGGGCGATTCAGGTGTACAAGGAGATATTGAGGAGCCGGGTGGCGGGTGAATCTGAGTAGTTCTGCATTCTAAGAGTCACAATTAGGACCCCCCCAATTCTATAACGGATTGGGGGGGTCCTAATATTTTAATAACCAATTTATAGATTGAGCCCTGATATTCCAAGTGATCCGCATTTTCTCCTTGAGGATTTGTAATCCTAACTAAGGGACCTATGCACGTGTAAAATTCTCTACTCACATGTGATTTCAGAATTCTACTAGGTTTCAATAACATAGGTTCTAATTAACTTTTGATTATCGAATACGTGTACTCTTCCGCATCCATTACAGTTCCAGACATCATAACTTGGTAAAGGAATATCTGAAACATACTCCAGCTCCAATATGCTATCATACTCTCTGTCCGTATAGACTCGTAACTGAACATCATTAGGGCAAGAAGTATTCGAGAGCACTTCTCCACACTTACATACAAATTTAGCCATTGTAGCGTTCCTTTCTTCTGATCGAATCATTGTATTCTTAAGAGTATGTCGAGTTGTTTGTGCGTAATATATCCTTAGATAATTTGGTATAGTTGGTAAAAGGTTATATTTTTCATGCATTGCATGTGCATACAGGCATATTAGAGGAATATTAAACGGGGGTGATAAGGGTTAAGTTCTTTCGGGGATTGCCGCCCAATTCATTCGGCACTGGGTGGGGGCTACAAGAAAAAGAAACCACATGGAGTTGTTACACCCGCATGTGGCTAAGTTACTGATTACGACGCAACCTATAAATTAGTTGTTGATAGTTTAGAAAATTGATAAACTATCATCTTCCACTTCACCAAATAAAGTGAATTCTATCGTGTAACGTCCTGCATACAGATTTCTATAATGCAGTTCTAAAGTAACTACTACATGATTATAACCATCCTCCGGCCAATTTGTAATTCTCAACGCAACTGTGCCGATGGATAAATCCAATTCACTTGCCGTAAAGTCCGGAAATGATTTTTGGAACTCTTTATTATGTTCTTTTTCAAAATTGTTGAAATAGTTCCAAAAACTTTTGACGCTTCGTTCTTCCAACCTTTTTTCCGTGACAAACTTCTTTAATCCCTCGACATCCATGTTTTTTCCTACTTTCTACTTTTTATGACGTCCAAAGTAAGTGAAAACAACCTTGCCCAGTTTATCATCCCAATTACCGTATATACGATAATCACCAAACTCTTTGGAAATATTCTTCAGCTCATACTGATACCAATTACCGTTGATTTTTGTTCCTTGGCCAGTAAGTCTTGTTATTCCCGCTTCTCCCTCTGCTCTAACAAATCCCTTATCCATTGCTTTCAGGAATTCGCCAATGCCTTTTTTCCCAATTTTATTTCTAACCTCATTGTATACAGAATGCTTGATAAATCCATCTGTTACATTTTTGATAGATAGTGCGGCCCCGCCCCCACCAGATAAATATGCCATTTTATCTGCTGACCACACAAGAAATCCAAAACCTAACGGATCATTTTCAATCCAACTAAATGTGCTGGCCCAAGCAATCTCCATAACTATGTCCTCGGGAATGATAGTATCGGTTGACTGCATGATCTCGGCTTCACTCCATCCAGCCTTTCTCATTTGATTACGTAACTTTTCAGCTTCAGAGGACCAATACGCCATACCCTTTTTATCATTCTTTTGGTGCGCCTCATCCCACTTCCATTTCATCTCATTAATGGTCCAGTTAGCAGCCCGATCTGTCGCCCAATGACCAGTCGGGTCGGTATAAATCAACGGATTATTATGCACATACGTATAAAGATTCAACGTCAGCGGATTATTAAGCTCCCCCTCATACGTATCCTCATTTATAAACCGCCCAACGCTTGGGTCATACCATCTAGCCCTTAGATATTGAAGTTTTGTTGTGTCATCCCATAACTCGCCAGATGACCTGAATGCCCGCCTGGATAAGCAGATTCCGAATCTGTACACCGGCAGCCTTGTGCGTATTCTCATCCATAACCATCAACGGACTCAGTAACTGGCGTTCCTGAAGGAAAGGGACGATCTCAAGCATGGCTCCAGAATTCAGCGATACATGGAGATTGGCTGAAATCTCGTTCAATTTGCTCATCTTCGCAGAAGCCTCCTATCCTTACTCGGCCGATTTCTTAATCGCCTTCAGCCGTTTCATGACATCATTCTCACCACGCCCGAAATAATCATGCAGCTTGCTGTACTCCTCGTACAGGCGTTCATAAATTTCAACATTCGCGGGAATCGGCTTGAAGGTCTCCTCTTTCACTCTGGCCATGCTTGCCGCCGCATCAATGATCGAGTTATATCCACCTGCTTCCGCTCCAGCTGCAACAGCTGCGAACATCGCCGCACCGAGCGCCGGGGTCTGCTTGGAGTCAGCAATATAAATTTCACGATTGGTAACATCTGCATAGATCTGCATAAGCAGACGGTTCTTCTGCGGCAATCCGCCACAGGCGTAGAGCGCGTCAACAGGTACCCCGCTCGAGTGAAAAGCATCCACAATCTTCCGGGTCCCAAATGCCGTTGCCTCCAAGAGCGCTCGATAGACCTCCTGCGGCTTGGTTAATAGAGTCAGGCCAAGAATCATACCCGTCAGATCGGTATCTACCAGAACAGACCGATTCCCATTCCACCAGTCGAGCGCAAGCAATCCCGTCTCACCCGGCCGGTAAGCCGCAGCCTCTCTCTCCAGCCACTGATGAATCCCTAGCCCTTCCTTCTCAGCCTGATCTTTCACATATGCAGGGAGCGACTCTTCCACGAACCACTCAAAGATATCACCAACTGCGGATTGACCCGCTTCATATCCGTAGAGCCCCGGAATGATGCCGTCTTCAACCACGCCGCACATTCCTTCCACCTGCTTCTCCTCGGTACCCAGCAGCATATGGCAGATGGAAGTTCCCATTGCCATGACCAGCTTCCCGGGAGTTACCACGCCTACAGCTGGGACCGCAGCATGCGCATCCACATTCCCTACCGCAACAGCGATCCCGGGCTTAAGACCGGTAAGCTCTGCCAACGCGTCGGTTAACCCGCCTGCCGGGGAACCGAGGGCTATAACCTCGCCACGCAGCTTCGTATCCGTAAGGTTCTCGAGTCTTGGGTCCAGTGCTTTGAAATATTCTTTGCTCGGGAACCCCGTCTGCTTATGCCAGATCGCTTTGTAACCGGCAGTACAGCTGTTACGCACCACCTTACCGGTCATTTGCGAGATGACCCAATCCGTAGCTTCCAGAAATAGATCCGTACGTTCATAAATCTCCGGAGCTTCGTCAAGGATCTGCCAGATCTTCGCGATCATCCATTCCGAGGAGATCTTGCCGCCATATCTGGGGAGAAAGTCTTCTCCCCGCTCAGCGGCAATCTGATTAATCTTGTCGGCTTCCGGCTGGGCCGCATGGTGCTTCCACAGCTTCACCCAGCTGTGAGGGTCATTCACGAATTCCTCACGGAAACACAGCGGCTCACCGGCTTCATCAACAGGCAGCATTGTACATGCCGTGAAGTCAATACCAATTCCTATCACGTCTTCGGGCTTAACGCCTGATTCCTTAAGGACTGCAGGAATTGATCTCCGGAGCACTTCCAGATAGTCATCCGGGTGTTGCAGAGCCCAGTCATGGTCAAGCTTGACACCTGAACCTGGCAAGTATTCATCTATGACATGATGGGGATACGGGGTTACATGATCGGCCACTTCATGGCCGCTCGACAATTCCACAAGCACCGCCCGGCCGGATTGGGTACCGTAGTCCACCCCAATCGTATATTTCTTTTCCATATCGGCTTCCTCCCACAGATCGAATTAATTATGACTGATTATTTCTGTCCGTAATAAGCGTTCACACCATGCTTCCGTAAATAATGGCGGTCAAGCAGCACCTGGTCCATAGGCGCGGATTCTGGATTCAGCGTTAGCATACGCCCTGCAATCTTAGCGACTTCCTCCAGCACGACCGCATTGTGCACGGCATGATTGGCATCCTTGCCCCAGACGAATGGAGCATGCGCGTGAACCAGAACACCTGGGATCTGATTAGGGTCGAGGTCCCTGAATCTTTCGACGATTACATTTCCGGTCTCCCTTTCATAATCGCCTTCGATCTCCGCCTTGGTCATAGGCCGGGTTACCGGGATCTCTCCATAGAAATAGTCTGAATGGGTTGTTCCATACGCCGGAAGTGAGCGGCCTGCTTGAGCCCAGCTTGTTCCCCAAGGAGAATGCGTGTGCACAATGCCGCCAATATCCGGGAATGAACGATATAACACAACATGTGTAGGTGTGTCTGAAGAAGGGCGAAGCTCCCCTTCAACTACCCTGCCCTCCATATCCACCACAACCATCTGCTCAGCCTTGAGTTCCTCATAGGGCACTCCACTTGGCTTAATCACGATGAGCCCCTTCTCCCGGTCGATCCCGCTGACATTTCCCCATGTGAACGTGACCAGATGATGTTTGGGCAAAGCTAGATTGGCCTCCAGCACCTGTTGTTTGAGTGCTTCAAGCATGTACAGACACATCCTCTCAGTAAAATGTTGTACGTACAAGTTAGTGCAGGAAAGTCCACAACTGGACTTTATTTATCCTCTTCCGTCATCTGATCCTTAGCTCCTTCTCTGGACAGATTGACGCTCGATTAGTTCCGGCTCGAATATTGTATCCTCAAAGATACTTCCTTGTTCAATCATGCTGATCAGCTGCCTCGCGGCCATCTCGCCCATTGTAGTCTTGGGGTGCGTTAGTGTGGTTAGGCGCGTGCCCAGGGACAGACTGGAGTCGTCGAATCCGATGAAGGAGATATCCTCTGGAATCCGGAGACCACATACCGCGGCTGCCTCCATAAGTCCCACCGCTAGTTCATCGTTATAACATACAAAAGCTGTA
The DNA here is from genome assembly GCF_023704175.1 of Paenibacillus sp. YPG26. Lineage (NCBI taxonomy): Bacteria > Bacillati > Bacillota > Bacilli > Caryophanales > Paenibacillaceae > Paenibacillus > Paenibacillus sp. YPG26. The sequence continues at coordinate 2,438,060 of NZ_CP084530.1, forward strand.
GGCCGGTCCTGCTCGCTGCCTCTAAGCAGCTCAAGCGCCTGTTTGTAGGGAAGGTCTGTCTTTTGCTCGGTGGTATAAGTTACCACATGCTGCGGCGACACCGTGATCCCGCGCTCCCGGTGTGCATGCAGGAAGCCTTTTAACCGATTCACACCCTGCAGGTCATCCCGCTTGAAGAAGCCCGCAATCTGTGTATGGCCATTCTCCAGTAGATGAAGCGCCGCCTTATATCCACCTGCCGCATCGTTCACGCTAAGACTCGGACATTCCAGCTCGCGGTATTTCTCGTTAATCATCAGATAGGGAATATTCTTCTGCTGCAGCTCGAGGAAATAACCAAGATTGGGATTGCCCTCCGCGCTCTTGGTCGGTTCAATAATAAGACCGCTTAGAGGCTGGCTTGTCATGAGTTGAAGGCTCTCCATCTCCTTCTCCTTCTTGTTGTCCGTACTGGACAGTAGCAGCCGATATCCGGACTTCCGCAGCTCGGCTTCCGCCCCTCTTACAATATGCGGAAAAATATAATCCGAAATATAAGTGGTAATTATCCCAATTGTCTTAACCTGTTCTCCAACACGCCGGCCCGGATTTCTTGCAAAAGTCCCCTTGCCCTGAATCCGTTCGAGCCAGCCTTCCTTCTCCAGCTCTCCAAAGGTCTGGCGAACCGTCTGGCGGCTTAACTTGAATTGTTCAGATATCTCATTCTCGGACGGGAACTGCTTGCCCGCCTGCAGTCTGCCTGATTCCAGCCAGGACAGCAGCTCTTCCTTCAACTGCAAATACTTTGGAATTCGTCGATTACCCATACGTCACCTCAGCCACCGCTCTTGTTATTTACGGGTTATTGTAACACAGACTGGGTGAACAGAGCAGATCTTATCGGTGCAATCGGTATGCTGTGTCACTCCATAATAGTTCATTCTTGAATCTTGAGATCGTTGTGTTCTTGTCGATCACTACGGCTTCAATGCCTGCCATCTCGGCAAAGTCCGTCAGGTTCTCAGCGCTAATTGCGTATGAGAGAACCGTATGATGAGCTCCGCCCGCCAGGATCCAGGCCTCCGCAGATTCACGCAGGGATGGCTGCGGCTTCCACAGTACACGGGCGACCGGAAGCTTCGGCATCGGCTTATCGACCTGAACGCCATCCACTACATTAACAAGCAGACGGAACCGGTGACCCAGGTCAACGAGAGAAGCATTTACCGCAGCACCGCCCTGTCCGTCAAAGACGATCCGTGCCGGGTCCTCCTTACCTCCAATACTTAATGGATGAACCTGAATCGATGGCTTGGTTGCCGCGATGGTAGGACATACTTCCAGCATGTGAGCGCCCAGAATCATGTGGTTGCCCGGCTCGAAATGATAGGTGTAATCCTCCATAAAAGAGGTGCTCTTGTTATCCGCCAGCACTTTGAGAACACGTGTCAGCGCAGCTGTCTTCCAGTCTCCTTCGCCGCCGAAGCCGTACCCGGCTTCCATCAGCCGCTGCACCGCAAGCCCAGGAAGCTGCTTAAGACCATGAAGATCCTCGAAGGTCGTTGTGAAGGCGCCAAACCCACCGTCCTTCAAGAAGTGCCGCAGTGCGATCTCAAGCTTGGCCTGATAGGCAATGGAATCTCTTACTGGTCCAGCGCTTAAGCCTTCTTTAGTTATGGTATATTGCTCCGCATATTCCGCCAGCAGCGCGTTCACTTCCGCGTCGTCAACCTCCTGAAGCACCTTAGCGAGATCACCAACTCCGTAGCCATTTACAGACCAACCAAGCTTGATCTGCGCCTCCACCTTGTCGCCGTCGGTCACAGCCACTTCGCGCATGTTGTCCCCGAAGCGGGCAACCTTTAATCTCCGGCTCTCTGCAAAAGCGGCTGCGGTACGCATCCAGCCAGCGATTCCATCACGGACTTCGCCATCCTCCCAGTGTCCCACAACGATTTTGCGGGCGATGCCAAGCCGTGCGCCGATGTGGCCGTATTCCCGGTCTCCGTGGGCGGATTGGTTCAAATTCATGAAATCCATATCAATCGTCTCCCAAGGAATATCCCTGTTGAACTGGGTATGGAAATGAAGCAGCGGCTTCTGCAGCTGGGACAGCCCGGCGATCCACATTTTTGCAGGCGAGAAAGTATGCATCCAGGTTATAATCCCGGCGCAGGACTCATCCCCGTTCGCTTCAAGAATTAGCTTATATATTTCATCCGGTGTGGTTACGATTGGCTTGAATAGAACAGGATAAGTGAACTTGGGGTCCTTATCCAGCTGTTCTGCAATAATACGCGAGTGCTCCGCAACCTCCTCAAGAGTCTCGGGTCCATACAAATGCTGACTCCCTGTTACAAACCAAAATGAATGCGGTTTCAAATTCATTTACTAACGCCTCCCAAAATGATAGATAGAATAACTCAAATAACCTCATACGTACAAGCTGCTGATAATATGAATAAATAGCTAATTGTACGTACAACTTAAGTTGAGTTTATTGTAGCTCCTTCGTTGAAAAAATACAACCTTCTTTTTAACTAATAGCTCGATTGGGTCTATCCAAATAAAAAAAGCACCAAAATGGTGCTAGCCTATTATTCCCTATATCATTTATTAAGGATAACCTTGAAGGTAGTTCCTTCACCCAGCACGCTGGCTGCCGTGATCTCCCCTCCATGCAGGTCTATGATCTTCTTCACCAGAGAGAGTCCGAGGCCGCTTCCCCCGGCTTCCCGGTTCCTTGACTTATCGGCCTTGTAGAATCTTTCGAAGATATGAGTCATGTCCTCATTAGCAATTCCGATCCCGTTATCTGCAACCAGAACTTCCACCTGGCTTCCCGATTTGCGCATGCTGATCTTGATCCAGCCGCCGGGGGCCGTGAACTTGATACTGTTATGAAGCAGGTTGATCCACACTTGACTCATCAGGTCTTCTTCAGCCTTGATCATCGTCTCTTCCAGCTCAAGTTCAATGTTAAGATCCTTGCCGCTCCACTGCGTCTCTGCCGATAGGACAACCCGCCGGATTTGCTTATCCAGCCTGTACTGCTTTTTCTCAAATAGCGGTTCAGTGGATTCCAGTGCAGTCAACTTCAACAGATTATCACTCAGCTTGGACAGCCTTTGGCTTTCGGATTCAATAATGCCCAGATAGTGCCTTCTTGTCTGCGGACTTACTTCTTCTTCCTGGAGCAGTGCCCGGGCGAACCCGCCTATGGATGTAAGCGGAGACTGAATTTCATGGGATACGCTTGAGATGAACTCCTGCCGCATGGTCTCCATCGTCCCAAGCTCGCTGACCATTTCATTGATTGTCGCTACGACCTTCTCATAACCTTCTTCATACTGTTCTGTGTCCAGGCGCACGGAAAAGTCACCTTTGGATACCCGTTTCATCGCATCGATAATATTGTTAATTTTACGGATTTCCCTTTTTCTGATCAGTAGATTAATCAATATAGACGTAATGATAAGCAGGAAAGTACCTAGTCCAAAAAAGGATATATACTCTACATATTCAGAAAAAGTACTTGGCCGACCTTGATATTGTGACTTGATCCAATAAGCTAGTGATGCCGCCATAAATGCGACGACAATCAGGATCAGGATATCGACAATCAGCTTCATGACGTTTTTGAGCTTTTTCAATTTTGAACCTCCAGCCGGTAACCCAATCCCCGTATCGTTCGAATCCTGAAATTCCCCTTCTCTTCCGGGAACCGCTCCCTCAGCCGATTGATATGAACATCCAGGGTTCTCTCATTTCCTTCAAAATCATAACCCCAGATTTCTTCAATCAACTGATCCCGAGTTAACGTGGCCCCCGGGTAGCTTGCCAGCTTGAAGAGCAGCTCGAATTCTTTCAAGGGCAGATTGAGCGCATCGGCACCCAAGGTCACTTCATAAGTTCTCCGGTTCATTTGAACCTGTCCTGCTGTAACAACTTGGGAAGAGGAGATCTGATACCGCTTGAGAAGGGCCTTGACTCTGGCCAACAGCACCGGAGGATCAAATGGCTTCACTAGATAGTCGTCTGTTCCCAGGTCAAATCCCTTCACGACCTGGGAACTCTCGCCTTTAGCTGTTAGCATAAGGAGAGGAAAGTCATAATGTCTGCGCAGCTCCCTGCAGAGCTGCCACCCATCCATATTGGGCATCATGATGTCCAGCACGACCATATCCACCTTTTCCTTCTCAAGCAGGGTCAATGCTTCAAGTCCATCCGACGCCTCAATACTAACCATCCCCGCACCCTCAAGAAATACGGTAACCAGCTCCCGGATGTGAGGATCGTCATCTACTACCATAATCCTGGCCATCAATGATCACCTGACTTCTCTGATAAGACTTGTTCGTCCAGAACCTTATTCTGGAACTGTTGAGTGGCGAACTTTCTGTACATTTCATGCGTCCCCAGCAGTTCGGCATGGGTGCCTCTTCCCGTAAGCCTTCCTTGTTCGATAAATAGAATCTGATCGGCTCTTACGACGGTCGATAAGCGGTGCGCGATGACAACGGTCGTTCTTCCATTCATCAGGTTATGAAGAGCCTTCTGAACCACCACTTCTGATTGGCTGTCCAGACTTGAAGTTGCCTCATCCAGCATAAGGATCTTAGGATCTCTAAGCAGTGCTCTGGCGATCGCAAGCCGCTGCCGCTGACCTCCTGACAGCTTAATTCCCCGTTCTCCTACATCCGTATCAAGCCCTCTGGGCAGCTCCCGAATGAACTTATCAGCATAAGCCATCTCTGCTGCCTGCCAAATAACCTGCTCCCCCACTTCCGACTCTACCCCATAACACAGATTCTCCCGGATGGTTCCCGCAATCATGGGACTGTCTTGGGAGACATATCCGATCTCTCTGCGCCAGGCCTCCAAAGCAATTTCATCAATAGGCTGGTTACCTAACAGGATTCGGCCTTCACAAGGTTTATAGAACCTTTCTAGCAAGGAGAAAAGAGTTGTCTTGCCGCTTCCGCTTGGCCCTACAATAGCTGTAACTTTACCTGGCTCCATCTCACAAGAAATCTCATGAAGAACCGGTTCTTCGCGGTTATAACTGAAAGACAAGTTCTCAATCCGTATGGGTTGATTCCCTGCAGGAGACTTGCTGCCTCTTGAATACTCTTCCTCTTCTGCGTTCAGAAGCTCAATCATACGCTCTGTAGCTCCCTTGGCCTTCTGGAATTGAGTGAAAAATGTGGTCAGCTGAGTCATGGGCATTACGATCTGAATCAGGTAGAGGATGTAGGCAACCAGCTCCCCGGCTGAGAATACACCACTGGATACCTGCATCCCTCCGTAACCAATAATTATAACCAGCAGCATCATTAGAACAAGGGACATTACAGGGCCAATCCAGGCACTGACTTTCCCTTCTCGAACACCGTAGCGGAGGAGACGTGTAATCCCCTCTTTTCCATTCACGTATTCCCTGCTTTCGGCATTGGAGGCCTTAACCAGTCTGATCTCGGAGAGAACCTGATTGATGGTTGCCGCGAACGAAGCTGTCTCATCCTGCATCCCCAGGGAAATCTTGTACATCTGGCGTCCGAGTGGAACAAGGATTAGAGCCGCTATAGGGATCACCGTGAACATGATCAGTGTCATCTGCCAGTTGAGATACATCAGTATCGCTACAGATCCCGTAATAGAGATAATTCCGCTAAAGAGGATTGTGACATGATCGGAGATCAGGGTTTTGAGGATCAACGTATCATTTGTCAGCCGGCTGCTGGTCTCCCCGGTCCGGTTCTGATCATAGTAGGGTACCGGCAGGATAAGCAGCTTCTTCCACAGACGGTCTCTAAGGGAGGCCACTACCTTCTGTCCGGCGTAGTTAAGCAGATAGATCGATACTCCACTCGCGATCGTCTGAGCAATAAATGCCGCGGCTATAAGCACAATTTGCTCAGGGCTTATTGAGGACAAGGAGAAGCCGTCAACCAATTTCTTCGTGAACATGGGGATCATCAAGCCTACCAAGGTGGAAATGACACTTAGAACTATGGCGAAGACGAGAGCCGGAACCGATGGCCGGGTCTCGCGGATCAACCCGAATAGCGAGCCCGATTTGGAGGCCTTCTTGTTCTGAGGCTGTATTTCACTCATAAGTTTCTCATCCTTCCATTTCGCAATACGGCATACTTCTTTCCGTAATAGAAGAATAACTTACTAATGTGAACTGAACTTAAACCTGAGATATTCAAGGTTATAAATGCTCGATCTCCACACTTAACACATGATCAATCTTTTTGATAAAATAATAAATCTCCGCCGTATACTCCTTCTCCGGCGCGGCAATCACCATATCAATACGCTGTCTGCCATCATCAAGGTCTTTGATTCTCAGTCTGCGGATTTTGTGAGAGGGTCCCTCGGAAGGCTGGCCGGGTACTTTCTTGCGCTCAATGTGGCGAATCAAATCCGTCATGTAATCATTCGTCTCCATTACGATCTTCACGGAGACATCACGTTGATTGAGCTTCTGTGGCCCGATTGATTTAATTAGGTAAGGCACAAAGTTAACAGCAATGATCAACAGCAATACCGTGATTACAGCTTCAATATAGAATCCCGCCCCGATCGCAATTCCAAGCCCGGACGCCGCCCAGATCATAGCGGCAGAAGTAAGTCCTGAAATCGCATCGTTGCTTCTTCTTAGAATTACACCTGCTCCCAAGAAACCGATACCGCTGACAATTTGCGCAGCAAGACGCATCGGATCCATGTTCGGATGGTCCGGGCCGGCAAAACGGTCAAAGGACTCAATGGACACAAGGGTCACCAGACAGCTTGCGACGCAGATAACCATACTGGTCTTAATACCCAGCGGCTTCTGCTTCAGCTGCCTGTCTATTCCAATAAATAAGCCGAACAACAGCGCAAGGCACATTTTCATTACCATTTCAAGATCTAGTTCCATAGTGTGCATTCCCTTCGTATGTATAGTGTGAGTATAATTGTAAATCTCCATATTTGGCAAATTAACACCCACATGAAATTTGAAACACAAAAAGAGCCAAAAAGGCTCTTTTTATCAACACTCTATTAAGCTTGTGTAAGGTTTAGAACTGGGCTGCCAGTTCAGCGGCTTTCTTCACACCGTCTTCAATGATGGAAGCGGCGCGGTCCGGGAATTGGTTGTGACCTTCTACAACAACGACTTCAGGATTATTAATCCCCCAGAAAGCAAGGATGGTCTTCACGTAGTTAAGGGACATTTCCATGCCACTCATCGGTCCTTCTGAGTACACACTGCCACGGGCTTGGAGAAGAGCTACCTTCTTATTGTTAACCAGACCAACAGGTCCTTCAGATGTATATTTGAACGTCTTGCCTGCTTGGGTAAGGTAGTACAGATAAGTAAGCAGCTGAGCCGGAATCGTGAAGTTCCAGAGCGGGAATGCGAATACAACCTTGTCCGCACCGAGGAATTGATCCAGGTAAGTGTTAGCCAGGTCAGCCAGACGCTGCTCTTCAGGTGTAGTCTCGATCCCGTTGCTAAGCTTGTACAAGCCTGTCATCATATCGTTATCGAAGTAAGGCAGGTTGGCTTCGAACAGGTTAAGTTCAGTAACCAGGTCATCGGGGTGAGTTTCTTTGTAAGTCTGCAAGAAGCTCTCATACAGTTTCACAGTTACGGCTTGTTCAACCGGTCTGTTGTTCGCTTTAATAAATAGTACATGTGCCATTAGGGTGAACCTCCTGATTTATATTTTATCATGAAAGAACTTATATAATGTAACTTTCATAAGTATAGTATCTGTTACTTTTATTCTTGTCAACTTCTTTTTTGAGCGGCACCTTAGTCTCTATTGAAACGATGGCTGACTGCTCTCCAGGTTAGGTTGCCCTGAACCCGGAACTATATTCATATGAATGTTCTACGGACGACGCAGGAATCGCAGGAATTGAGCCGCGACAGGGGCATATACAACAAAGACATGGCAGTGCGGAGAGTAACTCTGCGACCACCATGTCTTTGTTTGTTATTACAGGATTATGATCTTGTTATCTTGTTATACATTAACCTTCACATGGGCTTCACGGAATTTCTCAGCCGCAGCCACCATGTTCCGGAGTGAATCCACAGTCTCCTGGACACCTCTAGTCTTGAGACCGCAGTCTGGATTAATCCAGAACAACTTCGGATCAAGCACTTGAAGTGCACGTTCGATCATGGACACCATCTCATCAACGGAAGGCACACGGGGGCTGTGAATATCATACACACCAAGACCAATGCCTAGCGGATAAGTGTGTTCTTCGAAGCTGTGAACCAGTTCTCCGTGGCTTCTGGACGTCTCAATAGAGATTACATCCGCATCCAGTGCTGTAATGGAGTCAATAATATCGTGGAACTCACAGTAGCACATATGGGTGTGGATCTGTGTTGTATCTTTGACAGTGGATGTGCTGAGGCGGAATGCAAGTACCGCCCACTCCAGATAATGATCCCAATCAGCTCTCTTCAGCGGCAGCCCTTCTCTCAGGGCAGGCTCATCCACTTGAATCATCTCAATACCCGCACGCTCAAGTGCTTCCACTTCCTGACGTAAGGCAAGAGCAATCTGATAGGAGACGTTCTCGCGGCTAAGGTCACTGCGGACAAAGGACCAATTAAGGATGGTGATCGGACCGGTAAGCATTCCTTTGACAGGCTTCTTCGTTAAGGACTGGGCATATACCGTCTCATCCACTGTCATCGGCTCGATGAAATCAACATCTCCGTAGATAATCGGTGGTTTCACGCAGCGGGATCCATAGGATTGAACCCAGCCCCCGCTTGTGAACGCGAATCCAGCGAGCTTCTCTCCGAAGAACTCAACCATATCTGTCCGTTCAAATTCCCCGTGAACCAGGACATCGATGCCAATCTCTTCTTGCTTGCGGATCCAGTCAAGGATCTGCTCCTTAACAAATTCCCCATACTGGCTGCTGGACCATTCCCCTTTGCGCCATTTCTGACGCGCAGAACGAATCTCGGTAGTCTGTGGAAAGCTGCCAATGGTCGTTGTCGGTAGAAATGGCAGCTTCCATTTCTTCTCTTGCGCCACTTGTCTAATACTGAAGTCATGCTCACGACTGGATGGCTGGTCAGCGATATTCTCTACAAGACTACGCACATTCTGACGATTTCTAGCTGGGGAAGCGGATAACGCGGACAGAGCTTCCCGGCTCTCCTGGAACTCCCCGGCTACCTGCTCACCATTCGCTTGCTTGGTTAGAAGAACAAGCTCATTCAGCTTCTCTTCCGCAAATGCAAGGGCGTTCTTGAGTACAGGCTCAAGCTTGGTCTCAGTGCGCACAGTTACCGGTACATGCAAAAGGCTGCTTGATGGCTGGACGACGACCTCCGCGCCATTTGCGAGCTTCACGATGTCACTAAGCAGGGCCGACTGGGTATCAAGGTCAGCACGCCAGATATTCCGGCCATCGATTACTCCGGCTCCAAGAGTCTTATCTTGAGGGAAGCCATGCTGACGCAGGGCTTCCAGATTGCGCCCATCGTCATGAACGAAATCAAGTCCAATTCCTTGAACTGGCAGCGCAGCAACTTCAGGATAGAACTCTACGGAACCAAAGTAGGTCTGCAGCTGAACTGACAGCGTAGTTAATTCCTGATTAATTGCTTCGTAAATGTATTTGATATGTTGAAGGTCCTGTTCATCCACCGATGTAACGAGAATCGGTTCATCCACTTGGACCCACTTGACGCCTTCCTGCTCCAATTCCTGCAGTACACGAATGTACAAAGGAAGGAAGGAATCTATCACTTCATTAAGCTTGGTCGAATCATATCCTTTGGAGAGCTTAAGGAAAGTATATAGACCCACAAGCACAGGACGGCCTTCAATACCCAGCTTCTCCTTAGCTTCCCGGTAAGCAGCAAGAGGACGGTTCAGGGTTAGCTGAGGAGTAACTCCCGCCAGTTCTGGAACGATATAGTGATAGTTCGTATTGAACCATTTCGTCATCTCGCTGGCTGTAGCTTCTGTGTTCCCGCGGGCAACTCCATAATAAGTGGACAGCGGAACTTCACCGCCTGTATAGCCAAAGCGGGTAGGAATGATACCAAACATGGAAGCCGTATCTAGAATATGATCATAATAAGTGAAGTCATTTACAGGTATAATCTCAATTCCTTGCTCTTTCTGAAGCTCCAAATTCCCCAGACGAATCACTTCGAGCTGCTGATGAAGCTCGTCTTCTTGAATCTTGCCTGCCCAGAATGCCTCAATCGCTTTCTTCCACTCCCGATTCTCACCAATACGCGGGAAACCAAGGTTACCGCTCTTAACGTTACTCATCTCCTACCCCCATCACTAATTTGTTAGTTAAACATAATCAAAAAGGGCCTTCTCTAACCTGGATAGGTTAAAGAAAGCCCCTTAAGTGCACGCAAGGGTGGCCAACTCTAACACCTCCCTATCTCCCGTAGGTACATCAGTGCTGTCAGAACAGGCAGGTCTCCTGGCTTCAGGATCAACGTCATTACAGCCTTCCCAGCTTACTTGAATAAGCCAGTGGCATGGATCGTAATTAACTCCCCTGATACAGTGGCGGGACCGCGCCGGCTTCACACCGGACTTCCCTATTAAGTCTGAGCCTTAGAGGCTTCAGACACCTGTTCCCACGTTATACAATTATGTTTATAGGAATAATAATACATCAAAACTAATAATAATACAATTTAAATTTATATCCTTATTTCTTTTTTATATCGCCTAGTGTATCTCCTGCTCGGATTAGGAACAACTTTGATTTGGATGCTCCAAGCTGTTGGGACGAATATATTCCGGTGTGGCCGGAGAATAAATAACCAATTACACAAGCCATCAGCATGTATACTCCTGCCTCAGCGCCGAAAAGCTCGATCCCCATGATGAAGCAGGCAAGCGGTGTGTTCGCCGCTCCGCTGAATACAGCAATGAACCCAAGCGCCGCGAAGAAGCCGACTGGCTCATTGAACCAGATTCCAAGTGAACTCCCAAGTGCAGCCCCAATCACGAACAGCGGCGTAACCTCCCCACCCAGGAAACCAGCTCCTAGCGTGAGAGCGGTGAATAGTATTTTGAGCAAAAATGCATAGTCTGGCACATCTCCCGAAAATGCACGCTCGATCAATGGGATCCCGAGTCCAAGGTAATCTCTAGTACCGAAGATGAACACAAGGAGAATGATGACCGTACCCCCAACAAAACTGCGCGCAGCAGGATGTGAGATAAGCTTCGTAAATGTACGCTTGAAATAATGGGTCAGCGTACTGAACAAAAGAGCAGTCAGACCAAAGGCAATCGAAGCCGCCAATACTTTTAGAATAATTATTAGTGACAAATCAGGAACCACATCGATCTGAAAATGCACGTGCTGAATACCCCAGGCCGTAGTGACCAGATTCCCCACCACACTTGCAATGAAACAAGGAAGAAGCGCTTCGTACCGGAGCATGCCAATCACCAGCACTTCAAGAGCAAACACAGTTCCGGCAAGCGGTGTTCCGAAGACGGAGCCAAAGCCGCCGCTTATACCGCACATAAGAATAATCCGTGTGTCTGCCGCGTCAAGCCTCAGCAACCTGCCTACACGTGCCGCAAGGCTTCCCCCCATCTGAATTGCAGTTCCCTCTCTGCCAGCAGAGCCGCCGAATAAATGGGTAATAATCGTTCCCCCTAGTACCAACGGGGCCATGCGCAGAGGAATGCTCTCCTTGCCATGGTGAATGGTCTCCAGAATCAGGTTATTTCCTTTACCGGCATTGCTCCCGATCTTCAGATAAAGGTAGCTCATAAAGGCTCCGCCTACCGGAAGCAAGTACAGTAGCCAGGCATGGTTCATTCTGCTGTCTGTAGCCCAGTCCAAGCCTGCCAGGAAGAGCGCTGAAGCGCTTCCCGACAATGCCCCTACTGCACCGGCAATCCCTAACCATTTCAGCATAAATATAATCATGGCAGCCTGCATATACCGGCTTGAAAATCCATGTATCCTGTCCCGGATCTGCAATAACTTGTTCTCGTTCACGATAAATTTCTCCTTACTTAATAGAGCAGCTGCAAGAATGAGATTGCAGTCTTATAGTGCAACTCTAACTATAACCGAAATTGTCCTGATCTGCTTTGTGCAGGATACCGAGGCACCTGTCCAGATCCGTCTTCACCTGCTTACGATAGAGTTCGGCCTTCTCTTTGCCATCATTCGTAAAGTGATACAGCACAATTTCCTGAAAATCAACGCTGGGATCATTTCCTTTCAGCTTCTTCGTTCTATACAGCACACCTTCTTGTACTAATTCGTGAAGTGCGCGGTAGATCTCACTCTGCGGAGGCAAATAGCCATGAGGTTTGAATTCCGACTTGAGATCCTCTAGCATTTGATAGCCGTATCCTCTGCGTTCCTCTACCATTTTGATCAAGTATAATTTCAAAAATGCCCGCTGTGCAATCATAAATGCCATATTCCTAACCTCCCGGTCTAATATACTCTCTTATTTTCTAGCCGCTTCTATTATATGAAAATTTCATAATAGTGGTCAATTCACCATTTATAACCGGATTTTTGGAATAGAGAGGTAGGTAGATTGGTTGAGTGATTATGTAGCAAAGTGAGGTGGTGGGTTGGGTTTTATTATTGTGAATTTTTCATATGTTGAATTATTAATTACATGGTTGGTTTGTTGGTGAGTTCTTCAGTTATGCCATCATGAAATAAGCTCAGCCTACCTTGTTATAAGGATAGACTGAGCTTAGATTTTACTCGATGTGCTGAACAAGCACGACCTTTTGTTAATGCGTTACGCTCGATCTGAAGTCGTCACGACTTGATTTGTCAGTATAATAGAATACGACATCCCCATCCTGCAGAGCATAGTAATGACCATATGGATCCAAAATGTTGTTGTTGAAGCCCTCAAGCTTCCACTGATTCATTAAAGGAGCATGAATATATTGCAAATGAGGCTCCTTCGTATTCCCTTGATCAATCGTCTCTAGATCGAAATTAACAATAAAATATCCATTTTTCAGAAAAACTGGACTCCGGTCCGTTAACCCCTGATGGGTCCTACCATACTCCGCTAGATTCGTGCCCGCAGCTACCCCGTAAATATCCGCCGGCAGGCTGTATTCGCCATACCATTTCTGTACAGAGGCATTCGCTCTCTGCACATCAACGCCTGATGGAATCGCCTTCTTAGGGCCGATGAATGTACGAACAGCCTCTGGCAGCTGTAACTGCTTTAACCCGCCAACTGGAGTCTTTTTCATAGAGATCTCTCGTAAATAGCTCCGCAGGAAGTCGTCCCGGCTAATCTCCCCGACTTGGCCAAAACTATAATATTGGTCATACTTGTACAAAGCCGTATCGGACAATTCCTCCACTGGGACATTGCGTAGTCTGTCATTCAGAATCACGTACCGTGGATTGGTATCCTCAGCCGAACCTATTCGGACAAAGCTCTTGTCCCCTGCTTTATAATAAAGGTCAATCGGGGTCCGTGTCCTTCCATCTTCACTCACATAATAAAAACTTGGAGTAATCCGAACAGAGTCCTGCACATCGGACATATTTCCTTTGGTCTTCAGGTCAAACTTAAAGTGATACCCGCTCTTAACAGCAACATTCTTGTAACCGGGATTCGGATGACTTCCAGGATGAATGGGAAGCGTGTAAGGCAGAATATTTCCCCTCTTATTCCCATCAATCCCCTGAAGACCTGTCCAATAAGATCGGCCTGAAGGCAAAGATGTCTTTGGAGATGACCGGAATACCTCTTCCCATAAATAATCGGCTATATCCGTCACATGAAAATCATACATTCGTCCAATAACTTCAACTGGAATCGTATGCGCCGCCGCATGATTAGTTAGGATGGTATTCGCATTCGATTGCTCTTCAAAAGGAGACGGCGCATTCTCGGCTATGCTGCGAAACTCCACCTCGTAACTCCCTTCAGCGACCCACACGGGCATATAAAAAGTGGTGTAATCCTGTGAAACAGGGATATCTACCCAGGTGCCTTTGTAAATGTATTGTGTGCGTTCCGCATTGTACACATCGAATGGAAACTTCACCTGCTTATAACGTGTATACTTCGCGTAATCACGGTTCCCATAACCCGGGTTGTTCGTGTGCTGACCTGAGGTGGGGATGTGAATGACAAAGGGTCTATCCAGGATTAATGCTGCCCGGTTCTGATCAGGCTTAGTTTTCTGATTATGCCCGGTATCATCGGATACAGTGGAATAATTCACCACAGGCGTATGTACAGTTACGTTATTGATCTGGCTTATCGGGAACTCTTTCTCACTACTTCCTTTCACATTCTCAGGTAAAAGCTCATAGTACAGAGTGCCAGTACTTGGTGTATCGGCTTTATTTGCTAAGGAGCTGCTAATTAATTGATGATCTTCATATAGGATTCCGTCTGGAATCCTTGCTGGCGCGGGAATTGAAGCTGGTGCCGGACCAGAACTGCTAATCATGCTGTCGTTCATAATTGTTGTACCGTTAAATGTCAGCCTATCGTTCTTAACATCTGGCGGCATCGTCTGTGCTTCTCCCAAGCCTTTTAACTTAAACGTATCATCGGGAACGGGGAGTGGAGCGTAACCATTAGAGGCCAGAACGGGTGGAGTATAGCTAATGGAGCCAGTGTCTTTAGGGAAAACATGCTCGTTCACATCACTATTGTTATCCACGTCTACTTCTGGAAGTGTATAACCGTGAGGTGACATATGCACACTACTTTCTGGCAAAGCATAGTTCTGCATAACAGCATGGTTGATGCCGTAGACCTCGAGCTGTTTGATTTCCCAATAGGAATATTGTCGTGGTTCCAAATTGAAGCTGTAGGTTTTGGTCACCGTATCTGACTTCTCGATATCTGGCTGTGGAACTGGCTTTCCATCAGGACCGGTTGTATCCGGCTGCTTCTCTTTCCAAGTGCGAGCATACGTCACATCTACCGTGCATCTGTAATCAATTGTCCCCTTCATGTTAGCAAAAGTATGCTGGTACAAGTAGTTCAACCCCCAAGCCTGACTGTACAGATTCTCGCTGGTCGGAATTGTCTTCACAGCATCGAAATGCCGGCCATTTGCCGCATCATCCCCGAGAATCTCTCCTGTTCCATTAGGATTCATGAACGAAGTTACCAGGTTGGCTGCCGCAGTCGGTGGATTGATGGTACGAACACAAGAGCCAGTTGAAGGAGGATTGGCAGCTTTTGTATCTACGGTTACTACTTTCTCGGTATGCAGCCAATATTTATCTTTTTTCCAATCAACACTAATGGTTGTCGAACCTTTGGTTACTCCTGTAACAACCCCCGTAGCGCTCACCCTTGCAACGCTTGGGTTGTTGGACTTCCATACCACGTCACTTCGAGTGGTTACGTCTGCAGGAGTGCCGTAGGCTTTCTTTGCTTCCGAGGTAGCCACAGTTGCGGTAAAGCTGGCGACTTCATTTATCGCGATCTTGCTCTTGCCAGTCATGGCAATCTTCTTCTTCTCTACATAGTTAGCTCTCCAGGTGACGTGAACCTGTGTGGTGTACCCTACGCTCCACTTGTTACCGGAGAATTTCTCGTGTTTGTTCCAAATATAAGCTTTAGGTGGGCTTTGACTTTCAATATCACCACCAATGACAGATGTAATTATAAGGTTGGCGCCATCTGGAATTCGTAATGCCCGTGTAGTACTGGTTTGATCTTCTAAAGGAGTCTTATTATTGGCTCCAATGATTTTAGGATCGGACATCATGACATAATCTTTCTCTACTCCATCAAGTAATTGGTATTTATTTTTAGGCAAATACTCTGGCTTGGTCATATTGATTTTGTTCTCAAATTCCGGGCCTTTTTCCGGATACGGGGAACTTAGTGATCCAACAGAGTTATAAATCACTGTGCCCCGATTTGTTTCAGCCACCCACTTTCTATCGTCTCGCTGATAGAGATATACCCCCGGGTTTGCGTCAGCATCCACTTCCCCTTCCCGTACCCAAGTCTGTTCTACTTTCCCTCCCTCCGAAATGGTTTGAGTCATACCTCCTATACCTGCAAGGGAAGCACTAATGTCACCGCCAGCATTAGCAATCTGAGAACCCATCCATATAAGGTTGGGAAGTACTAAAGAACAACTTAATATAATCATGATACTTTTTCTTAAGCGTCCCATCTCTTAGCTCCTTAATAGGTGAACTATCAGTCTAACTTATAGATACTGAAAGTTTTACCACCACTAACTGTAATGCTTACGCCATTATCTTTATCAGAAATAGGAAGGTTTGACAAAATAAATCCATTTCCCCAGAATGTAACCTCAATACCTTTTTTGAAGAAATGTTCTTTATCGACTAATCCCATGAGATAAGGCATCGTTTTAATTCCAAACTTACTGATTGTCCCACTTTTGAAACCTACTAAATGCAAGAATGGGGAACTAGACGAATTGAGATAGGTCATAACATCCATATTGTCAATATTTGATGTAAAAGCATATTCAACAAAAACCTCGTAACGGTCCTTCTTCATTTTAAAGGCAGTTCCATAGTCCTTATCAACAAACATCCGACCATAAAGATTTTTTACATCTGTTGCCTTTGAGGCGTTTACGAGAATAAAACGATTCAACTTAATAGTGGCAATATTATTTTTCAATTGAGTGGACACATTTCGAATCTTTTTAAAGCTTTCCTCAACACCATTATCCTTCGCATACTCAAACCCCAAACTTATCGCATTTGTCCCTGTGAGCCCCACTTCCCTAAACTCCTTCAGATCCTGAAAGGCATCTGGCTTCTTCCCTTGGATGCTTTCAAATCTACGCAAGATCACTGCGGCTTCTGCCCGTGTTGTAGTCTGGGCTGGCCCGAAGCGGCCGTCCGGGTATCCGCCCATCAGTCCGGTTCCGAGGGCAACTGACACATAAGGATAATCGGCCTTATTTAGGCCGCCCTTATAATACTCCGCTA
Organism: Paenibacillus sp. YPG26; assembly: GCF_023704175.1. Taxonomy (NCBI): domain Bacteria; kingdom Bacillati; phylum Bacillota; class Bacilli; order Caryophanales; family Paenibacillaceae; genus Paenibacillus; species Paenibacillus sp. YPG26. Next base: position 2,455,019 of record NZ_CP084530.1, read on the forward strand.
CTGGCACTAGAGTATCCGCCGTATCGGACAAGGCCTTCTTGAAGTCCGCGTCCTTGGCCGCCAAGCCTGATGCTACCCACTTGGCCAGCTCCCTGCGTGTTAATGGAATGTTCGGATTGAATCCATTTGGATAGTCGCCGGGAGAGATAAAGCCCTTGCTCACCGCCATATTAACTTCATCTTGGCTCCATCCGGGAATGTTACCAAAACCAGTTATTCCAGCATCCGAAGGGTTGCTCGACGCTCTTGCCAGGATTGCGGCGAATTCCGCCCGGCTGATCGTCGCGTTCGGGTTGAACTTCCCACGCTCATCCCCCTTCATATAACCTTTCGCAGCCGCATACTCAATGTCCGGCTTTGCCCAAGCGGGCAGCTTATCTTTGAAATTAACTGCTCCCTCAGCTGATACGACTGACTCCGCTGCTCCGAGAATACATCCTGCTGCAATGATACCTGTCATTCCTGCCGTAAATGCCTTCCATACCTTCTTACTTCCCATTTAACCTTCACTCTCCCATTTGGAATGTACTTTGCCTCATCACCAGGATGGTAAATTCTAGAATATAGTCCTATTTTAACTTCTATGGAATAGGCATGCAGTCCTCCTTTATATAGTAAAAACGACAAAAAAAGCCGCCACCTTATACCTAAGGCAACGACTTGATGCTTTCAAGTCAATCATATTTGAAATTAAAAGTTAGGACGCTTGGTATCTACCCAGCCATGCTCGAATGCATATCTGGTTAGCTGCACCCGATTCTCCAATTGTAACTTATGCAAAATATTTTTCAAGTGATTTTTGACAGTTTGATCCGAAATTTGCAGTTCTCCGGCAATCTCCCGATTAGTCATCCCCTTGGCTACCCAATTGAGTATTTCCCGTTCACGACCAGTCAGTGGGTGATCCAGTGCATCCTGCTTGGGAACTGAAGGGAATTCCTTGAGAATCTGATGAGCCAGATCACTGGAGAGCGGAGCCTCGTCAATCATAATCGCACGAAGGTACTCCAGCCACGTAGAAGGGGACAGATTCTTCAGCAGAAACCCTTGAGCGCCTTGCTTCAGTGCTTCAAATAGATGTGCAGCATCATCGGAGACGGTAATCAGCACAATTTTGACATAAGGAAATCTCAGCTTAATAATCCGGGTAGCCTCCAGTCCATCCATCCCTGGCATATGAATATCCATCATAATGAGATCCGGCATGAACTTCTCTGTTAATTCAATAGCCTCCTCCCCACTTGAGCCAACCCCGATGATCTCGAACGAGGAATCTTCCGCCAAAATATCACATATGCCTTCTCTCGCATAGGCATGATCATCAACGACCAATACGCGTGCTTTCACTCCCGGTTCCCTCCCTGTGCTCAATCATGACCTGGGTCATTCCGTCTCCGGAACTTATAGTTAGTGCCCAGCCCATCTCTTCAGCTCGCTCTCTCATAATCTTCAAGCCGTACTTATCCCGGATATCTCTGTATGGAGAGTCGCCAAAGCCCGGTCCGTTATCCTTAATACACACTTTCCAGAAATCCCTGCTTCCTTCACCCAGTACGGCGATCTGACTGGCAGAAGCATGTTTCTTGGCATTGACCAAGGCTTCACGGATGCATGCAAGCAGTTCTACCTGCTCTTTTGCCGTAAATTCTGTATCCTCAAGCGTCCATTCCAATTCAACTCGAACCTGAACCTCGTCCACTAATTGTGTGATCCGGTGGCGCATAGTCTGCTGTCCGCCGGTGCCAGCCGCAGGCGGATATTTCAGATTCGAGATCGATTGCCGAACATACCCGTTAACCTCATGCACCGTCTTCCGCAGTTCATCCAGATTCAGATCAGTCCCGTTTTGCTGCTGACGACGTTCCGCTTTGTCAATTTTGACGGATAACAGAAATAAGGACTGGGCAATGCCATCATGCAGTTCCCTGGCCAGCTGCTCCCTTGCGACGAGTTCGGCCTTCTGGGCCCGCTCTTCATTCAGCTCATTCTGCACCCGTTCTAGCATGGCGAACAGCCTGTACAGCAGAGTAATACTAACCACGAACAGTATAATGGGGGTCATAAAATTCCCAAGCCCCATGGATATGTATGTAATCAGGAACTGATGCCTCACAAATTCCCACAGCCCCACAATGATTGAAGGTACTATCAGAATCATCCATTTGATTTGCCGATATGACACTATATGCTTCGCCTCTTTCATCCTAAGAAGTAGCTCCACGTCCGAATATACGTCAAGAACCAGGCTGAAGCAAGGTCTATACATGAACCTTATGAGTAGATTGTATGAACTCTCGGTTCAAGAATAATCTCTTATTAAAATAAAACAGGACGGATATATATCCGCCCTGCTTGCAACCCAAACTAAGCTCATCATAATTACATTAATTTCTTAATATCGTCCTTAATGGATTCAGATTGAGGTCCAAACACAACCTGTACAACTCCCTTGCCCAGACGCATGACACCCGACGCACCAAGACTTTTGAGCGCAGGATCGTTCACGGCTTTATCGTCCTTCACGACCAGACGCAGGCGCGTGATACACGCATCAATGGATTGAATGTTATCTGATCCTCCAATGTTAGCCAGAATCTTGGCAGCTTTGCTGTCCCCTGCCGCAACAGTACTGCTGCGGCTGCCTGCCGCGGCTTGCTCTTCCGCGTTAACTTCATCTTCTCGTCCTGGTGTCTTGAGGTTCATCTTCACAATAAGAACCCGGAAGAGGACATAGTAGATCGCGGCGAAGACAAGGCCTACTGGAATCAGAAGAAGCGGCTTTGTTGCGAGCTGATAGTTAATTGCGTAGTCGATGAAACCGGCGGAGAAGCCGAATCCCAGCTTAATCCCCAGCGCATACATTACATAACCCGCAATCCCTGACAATATGGCATGAATCCCGTACAGAACCGGCGCCACGAACATAAAAGCAAACTCAAGCGGCTCGGTAATCCCTGTCAGGAATGAGGCAAGGGCCGCACCAATGAAGATCGAACCAACCGCTTTCCTTCTCTCCGGTTTGGCCGTGTGAATAATCGCAAATGCGGCTGCCGGCAGAGCGAACATCATGATCGGGAAGAATCCGGTCATGAACATGCCCGCAGTTTTGTCTCCGGCGAAGAAGCGATAGAGGTCGCCATGAATAATTTTGCCTGCAGCATCTGTAAAGTCACCAATCTGGAACCAGACAATGGAGTTAATAATGTGATGAAGACCGAAGGGAACAAGCAAACGGTTCGCGACCATATGGATGGCACTTCCGATCCCGCCCAAGCCGACAATCCAGTTGCCGAACGTATCCAGCGCTGCTTGCACAGGTCCCCAGATTAGACCGAATATAATACCGGTTATAACCATGGTAAGTGCGGTAACCATAGGGACAAACCGCTTGCCGCCAAAGAATCCGAGCCAATCCGGCAGTTTGATATTATGGTATTTCTTGTACAGGAAGGCTGCGATACATCCCACGATGATACCGCCCAAGACTCCCATGTCCAGCTTCGCATCTTTGCTCATCAGCGTATCAAAGACAAGCGGAACCTTCGTAAGCACACGCACGAGGATGAGGTAACCGATCGCTGCGGATAGAGCCGCAACAGCGTCACCGGCGAGACCAATCGCCACCCCAATGGCAAAGATCAACGGCAGATTATCAAATATCGTTGTACCACCCGCATCCAGGAAGGGAGCAATATATTTGTTAATGAATTCCCCTGCACTCCCCATATGGAAATCCTTGACGTAGTCAATGTTACCGAACCGCATAAGGATCGCGGCTGCAGGTAGAGTGGCGACAGGAAGCATCAACGACTTCCCGATTTTCTGTAGAAATGACACCATCACTTTTCACCCTTTCAAAATATATTGGCCTAAGCCTTAAATATCGCCTTGAGAATGACATTCTTGCCGGATTGGACGGGTCCAAGGTTCGTCTCCATGCTGTCTGTCAATTCTTCGGCGTTTGTTACTATGACTGGTGTAATAACGGGATAACCGGCTTCTCTGATCTTATCGATATCGAATTCAAGCAGAGTCTGGCCTGTCTTCACGGCATCGCCTGTGTTCACATAACTTGTGAAGCCTTCTCCCTTAAGAGACACAGTATTGATCCCTATGTGAAATAACAGCTGCAATCCGGATGGATGCTCCAGCATGACCGCATGCTTGGACTTTATGACATGAGAGACTGTACCGTCAAAGGGTGCCGTAAGCTTTCCCTCGCTTGGTACAATGGCAATTCCCTTGCCCATGAATCCACCCGCAAAAGCTTCATCCGGTACAGTTGCAAGAGCTACAGCTTCTCCTGTCATAGGCGTGTAGATTTCAACAATGTTCTGTTCTGCCGATTTCTTTCTCCATTTAGAAAACATATTCATTCCCTGCCTTTGTATTTAATGTCCATCCGTCGTCCGGTACAGCCGGTATAGATGCATGGCAATATAACAGATTTCTTCTTCGGGGACAGGCTTCCCGAGCTCTTCCTCCATTACTGTTCCCATTCGCTTGGCTAATGCATACTCTTCCTTGTATTCAAGCCTGATATGGTTCACAAAAGGATTATCCACTCTAGTATCCTGGAGAATTCGCTCCAAAGAATATCTCAGGTGAAGCATCAGTCTCACATGACTCATACTTCCCTGTCTAAAAGTGACTTTCTTCTCCTGTTGAATCAGCTCAAGCAGCTGGTTGACGATATTGGAAGCCTTGACCAGCTGTCCAACCGGCACATTGCTTACTGCCGAGTACACATGATAAGTTAGAAAGCCTATCTCATCCTCAGGAATATGAACGGTAAATGCCTCACTAATCATCTCAGCTGCTTTGGAAGCGATTTCAAATTCCTCGGGAAAACATAGCTTCGTCTCCTGAAGGAAGGGGTTGATAATATCCATCCCGTGGCGAAGCCGGTAGACCGTGAATTGAATATGGCTTGGCAGGGCCAGATATATTTTGTCGTTAAGCTTGCCAGGCTTACTTGCTGAAATATACTGAATGATCTCATCGGCAATTTGCATCACCTTGGGATCAAAGTCCTCCATCAAGCTCTCATACTGACTCCACTGTTCACGGTCCTCCAGCTTGAAGCGCTTCTCAATTCTCGGATCATTGGCATCAATCGTTCCTGATCCTTTCACTGCATAACCAATGCCTTTTCCAAGAAGTACATACTCTGTACCACTAGTCTCTCCCTGAGCCATGACGACATTGTTACCGATCACACGCTGGACTTGGAGCAGCTCCACTTCTTTCATGAACCTTGGCCTCCTCCTTATTACTAAAAATCAAAAAGAGCCAAGGAAAAGGAACCATATAAAATAAGGTTAAATTTCCTTGGCTCATGCCCGTCACGGTAACACGCCATAAGTGTTTTTCATTTATGAGGTAATCATAAATCAACCACCTCTTACCGTCAACAGGAAAATCCTGTTCATACATTCTTTACTGAAGATTTGCGGGGACAGCAATTCCTATTAATTTATGATCCGCCTGTATGATCGCCATTCCCTGTTCGAATTCGGTGGGTCTGTAGTTGCGGGCTCCGGATTGGATAGCAAATGCTTCTTTGCCCGTAGCCAGATCAAAGGCGCGGAAGCTGCCATCCGTCTGCCCGATGTAGATCCCATTTCCATGGATATCAATCTGCGCGGCAGGATTATCATATCTGTAGTTCACCGTGTGCTGATCTGGCAGGTGAACGGATTTCAGGGTGAAATAGGACTGCTCTGAACCTTCTAGATAAAATATCCGATCTCGGTACACCTTCATCAGAGGATTCAATATATTACGCCCTGGTCCCATCATTCTTCGTTCCGGCTGATCCGATTTGCCTGAATACTTGGTTAGATCAAATTGCACCCATTCGTGACTATTGAACGCATACAAATAATTCCCCTCGATCATGGCCTTAGTCGTATAACTATGCATGTATGAAGCCGGATTGTCCGACCACTGATACAAATAACCCGCTTTCTCTCCACCTGTACGCAGGTCAAATACCTTGAGTGTCAACTCGGCGTTCGGCTTCTCGAACAGATTCGGCTCATACACAGAGTAGACCGATCCGCCTTTGACCTGAAGAGGAAGATGCTGCTGACTCTTCTCCCACAGCTTCTCGCCTGTAGCCGCATCGAAGGCTTTTAAGGTCACAGCGAAATTAGATACACCTGTATACGTCCGGAATACAACACCATCCTGAACGGTTAGCTCCTTAGAGCCTGCTGCCGCAGATGTGTCATGATGCTCCCATCTCAATGCTCCATTCCCGGCATCAAATGCAAAGATGTCGATCCCTCTCACGATATAAAGAGTGTCCTGAATGGGAACCAGTCTTTCCGCCTTGGCCACGGTTCGGGCCGAGACCCATTTAAGTGCACCTTTGGCAGTTAGAGCATAGGCTCTCCCATCTTCATATGTACCATACAAGGTCCCTTGATTGTATTCAATATACGGGCTCAGGCTGCTGCCGAAAGTCCAGGTCTGCCTTCCTGTGAAGACATCCCGTGCGATCAGTCTGCCTTTATCCACAGCGAAGACCTTCCCTTCTCCGGCAGCCACACGGGACTCTGGCATCTGCCCGACTTCAAGGGGAGTGGCGGATAGAGGAGCCGTCCAGGCTGGAGTAATAAATTCATGGGTTGAAGGCTCAGTCCACTGTGTAAAGGATACCGCCGCTTTTTCTGCTGACACCTTAGCAGGCTCTCCCCCTGGGATTGTAGCTCCAGCAGCAAGTAAGACCAAGACGGCTGAGCTTGTGAATTTGGCAAGTTTGTTCATCATTTGATCTCCTTCTTCTGATGAGATTAGCTGTACTCCGGTCTGCATCGGAATGATCTATCCCCAAACCAGTCATACTATAGCAAAATTCTATTAGGCGGTTATACACATGAAGAAGCTAGGCTCCATCTATGTAAGCGACATTCGAAATATCGCAACCAACTGGACAGCAGCTGTTGTCATCCTCGGGCTCATACTTCTTCCCTCTTTATATGCCTGGTTCAATATTGCCGCATCCTGGGACCCATACAGCTCAACTCAAGGTATTCAGATTGCGGTGACCAATCTGGATAAGGGCGCACAGGTACAAGATAAGCCTATAAATCTCGGGCTTGAGATCAAAAAATCTCTAGAGGCAAATCCCAAGATCGGATGGGTCTTCGTCTCCCATGAAGCCGCTCAGACCGGGCTGAAGCAAGGTAACTATTACGCGGCGATTGAAATCCCGGAGGAATTCTCACAGCGTATTGCCAGTGTGCTTACACCCGATCCGGTAAAGGCAGAAATTCGTTACACCGTGAACGAAAAAATAAATGCGGTGGCTCCAAAAATCACGTCGAAAGGAGCCAGTTCCATCACCCAGGAGATAAATCGCAATTTCGTCAAGACCGCTAACGGCGCTATTTTCAAAATATTCAATGAACTTGGAATCGAACTGGAGCAGCAGCTGCCTCTAATCAACACAATGAAGGGGGTGCTCTATAAGCTTGAGACGCTATTCCCGGAGATCAACCGGGCAGCAGATTTGGCTGTTAAGGATCTCCAAGAAAGCAACAAGATCATTAAGGCGGTGCAGTCCCGGGTTCCTGCCGCAGCTGAGCTTGCCCGCAAAGGGACTGAATTCAGCAGTGGACTGATTCATTTCCTCGATCAAAGCAGTTCAGCTCTGTCAAGCGCGGCTCCCCATGTCAAACTGACTCTGTTACAGATCAGACAGGCACTTGAGAGGGCTGAACTCGGCATCGCTGCGGCAGCGGCTGAGACAGAGAACCAGACGAATGATAAAGCCCCTGAAGCCCTGAATTCAATTCTGGTTGAAGCACAAGAGAGGGCAGCAGAAGCCTTGGCGGGAGCCCGTTCATTCGAGTCACTGATTGACAGTATGAATGCGGTGGCTCCATCTGCTTCTCTAACCGCCATATCCGATCAAATAAAGGACGTTATAGCACGTTCAGAAGCTCTCCAGAGCTCCCTGCTGCAAGCCCCCAAGCCAGGCAGTGAGCCGAATAGGGCACTGCTGGACAATTCCAGGAATATAGTAAAGTCTGTTAGTTCTAAGCTGGATCAGATGATCGCAAGCTATGATCAGGCAATCCTACCGGAGCTGCAGACGGCCCTCTCCCAGGCAAAAAGTACTGCTGCCCGTACGCGTTCCACTCTGTTAGAGGCTCAGCGTTCACTTCCTAGAGTGGAGCAGATTCTAACCGATGCCTCTCTGGGACTCACACAGGGCTTAAAGGAAGCCGAGCATGTTAGAAACCGGCTGCCTGAAGCTGAAGCTAAGCTCAGATCAGTCGGAGACAGACTGCATGCTTTGGAACAAGAAGGGCACTTGGAAGACCTGATTAAGCTGCTTCAGCTGAACTATCAGAAGGAAAGTGAATTCTTCGCTGAGCCCGTGGTTCTGGCGGAGAATAAGATATTTCCAATTCCGAACTATGGCTCTGCCATGTCTCCCTTCTTCACTACCTTATCCCTCTGGGTAGGAGGCCTGCTGCTCGTATCCATGCTCACAACCGAAGTGCACTCCAAGGGAGAGTACTCAAGCTATCAGATGTACTGTGGGCGGTTTCTCACTTTTGGAACACTGGCCTTGCTGCAAGCATTTTTTGTAGCCACAGGAGACCTCCTGGTTCTAGGGACTTACGCCAAGGAGAAGCTCCTCTTCATTCTGTTCAGCCTGCTGATCAGCCTGGTATTTATGCTTATGATCTATACGTTGGTGTCCGTATTTGGCAATGTCGGAAAAGCCTTGGCCATTGTGCTGCTGGTGCTGCAGCTGGCCGGCTCCGGGGGAACCTTCCCGATCCAGGTCACGCCGCCCTTCTTCCAGCTGATCTACCCGTTCCTGCCATTCACCTATGGCATCGGCCTGCTCCGCGAAGCGGTGGGCGGAATTGTGCCCGAGCTTGTGACTCGGGACATCCTGATCCTCACTCTGTACGGGCTGCTGGCGCTCCTGCTCGGTCTGACGCTCAAATCAGGCATTAATCGGCTTGCCGCCCCTCTGGTTCAGAAGGCTAGAAAGAGTGGTCTTATTCATTAACAAGCAAAGAGAGTCCGCCGAAACTCAGCTGGACTCTCTTTGCTTGTTATGAGTACCGGTTAATCCGGATAATTCGTCTAGTCTTATTAGAGTCTCGGATTCGTATCCGAATAACGGGATGCGTTCAAAGAACGGTTAGTCCGGAAAGTATCATACACAGTAGATGTGCGCTCATCCTCATCTACCAGCACAAGGATCTTCCCATTCTCCACATAGGTTCCATACTCGTTCGCCTCATCCTCTGGAATTCCGAGGCCAACCAAGCCGCCAACCAGACCGCCTGCTCCAGCGCCGACAGCAGCACCTGTAAGTGTGGCTGCAATTGGACCCGCCGCAAGAATAGGGCCAACACCTGGAATCGCAAGAAGTCCAAGCCCTGCAAGCAGTCCTGTTACACCGCCGACAACACCACCGGTTGCCGCGCCTGTAGCTACGCCCTCTGGTGCTTTGGAACCTGTCTCCTCCGAGATTGCTGCCTGATCATCGCGGTTCTTGGTAATGACTGAGATTTCATCGGAACGGAATCCTTGGTTCTGTAGCGACTCAATCGCTGCGGTTGCCTCCCGGTCGGTATCAAATACACCCACTATTTTCTTAGCCATGACAATTGCCTCCTTTGATTGACTGTTCCCTCCATCATTACCCCGATTAGGAAGCAATTAACCATATCAAGCAGGGCTTATTTCCGGTTGCCCGGAGGGCGAACCCGCCTCGTAGCTGTGGCTTCGAGCGGATCATCAGGCCAGTAATGCTTGGGATAACGGCCTTTCAGATCTTTTTTTACTTCGAAATAAGTATGCTCCCAAAAGCTTCGCAGGTCGGAAGTAACCTGAACCGGCCGGGAAGCCGGGGACAAGATGTGCAGCGTAACCACTGCCCGCCCATAAGCCAGACGGGGAGTATCCATAAGGCCGAACAGCTCTTGAAGCCTTACAGCTGCATAAGGGGCCTGGGGACCCTCATAGTTCACGGCTATCCTAGAACCGCTGGGGACAGTAATATGGGTTGGTGCCTGCTCCTCCAGCTCCTGTCTCTGACTCCAATTCAGGAGATGCTCGAGAATCTGATACAGCCTCAACGCACGGAAATCCGACTTTTTCTTGAATCCATCTATATAAGGGCCCAGCCATTCCCTGGCATTCTGCTGAAGCATGTCATTCGATACATCAGGCCAATCGCCGCCGCAGTGTTCCCGCATGAATTGGATTCTCGCTTGAAGCTGCCTGGACTTCGCATCCCAGGGAAGAAGGTCAAGCCCGTTATCCTGGATGGTCTTCAATAGAGCCATCTGAATTTGCTCCCCGGAAGGCTTGATATTAGCGGTCTCCTTAAATACAATAGCTCCCAGCTTGATCATGCTCTTCGCCCTAACTGATCCTGTGCCGTCATCCCATTTGATATCCAGCTCCTCATTCATTTCCTCTCTGAAATGATGCTCGAGCTGACTTTCGGTTAGCGGAGCGGCGAGAAGAATCCTCGCTTCAATACCTTCATCATCAACTTCAGCTGCGACAATGTATCTGCTCTGAGCCATCTGTTCCCCGTTAGCCAATTCAGCTCCCCGGCCGCTGCGCAGCAGATACCTTCCATCCATTCTCCGTTGGGCAATCCGGTCAGGGAAAGCGTAGGATAACAGCAGACCGCACAGCCGATCGGCAGCTTCGGTGGAAGGGTCGATCTGAACCCGGTCAGTCTCAGGCAGTCTGGCAATCCACTGCCTGCCCTGGGTCAGCAGCCGCTCTACATCCGACCTGTGCGCCCCGGCCAGGTCTGTACGTCCTGTACCTTCAAGGTAGGCTCTGGTCATAACCTCGAGTCTTACCCTGAGATCATTATTCAGACGGCCTGATGACAACCTGGGGAAGATGTCCCTGTCTTCAAGGATCGCGGCCAGAAGGCAGGCCAACCTGCCCTGTCCTATCCCCGAAGCCGCAAGTAACATATGCGCCAGTCTGGGATGAAGACCGAGAGCTGCCATCTGCCTGCCATGTACGGTAATATTCCCATCCGGGTCCAGGGCTTGAAGCTGGCCTAGCAGCCTCTGGGCCTGATCGATTGAAGCCGCCCTGGGCAGATCCAGCCACTGCAGTTCAGCCGGGTTCTTCACTCCCCATACCGCCAGCTCGAGAGCAACTCCTGAGAGATCGGCCTCCAGAATTTCGGGAGACGTCGTCTCAGGCAGCTGACGATCCTCCTGCTCCGTCCACAGCCGGTAACATATTCCCGGTGCTGTTCGTCCCGCCCGGCCTCTCCGCTGGTCAGCCGAATCCCTGGCGGCCCGGATTGTAACCAGCCTGCCCATGCCCGTACGGGCAGAGAACTGCTGGGTCCGCCTGAGTCCGCTGTCAATCACGACCCGTATCCCTTCTACAGTCAGGCTGGATTCAGCTATGGAAGTAGCGAGCACAACCTTGCGCCGCCCAGCCTGCGGTGCCCGAATTGCTTCATACTGCTCCGTCTGCGGCATACTTCCATAGAGGGGTACCACGTCCACATCGGGTGGAAGCCCCTGTGTCAGGCTCATCTGAACCCTCCGGATCTCCCGAACTCCGGGAAGAAAGGCCAGAATGCCTCCTTCATGCCTGGACAAGGCTGAATGGATGGCTCCAGTCATCCGTAATTCGAGCGGGTGACTGCTCGGTTCCGAATAGAATGTCTCAACCGGAAAAACTCTCCCTTTACTTTGCAGCACAGGCGCATAATTCATCAGCCGAGAGACCGGTTCAGCCGCAAGGGTTGCCGACATGACCAGAATTCGCAAGTCTTCCCTGAGAATACTTTGACTCTGCAGAGTGATGGCCAGACCCAGATCTGCTTGAAGATTCCGCTCATGATATTCATCGAATATGATCAATCCAGTTCCCTCAAGGCCAGGGTCGGCCTGCAGCATGCGCGTTAGAATACCTTCGGTGACCACGGTAATTCTTGTCCGCTGGCTTGTTCTGCTGTCCATACGAATCCGATAGCCGACAGTCCCGCCTACCTCCTCTCCAAGCTGTGCAGCCATGAAGGCTGCCGCAGATCTGGCTGCCAATCGACGGGGCTCCAGCATAATAATCCCCTGGCCTTTCAGCCATGGTTCCCCTAATAAGGCAAGAGGCGTACGGGTCGTCTTCCCTGCCCCGGGCTCCGCCAGCAGAACTGCACAATTACTCTTGTTCAGCGCTTCTTTCATATCTGGAATGATCTCATCTATAGGCAAATTCATAGATTTCATGGACGACACTTCTCCTTGCAATGCTTTGTTGACCTAAGTCCCTGCTTCTTCGTGACCTAATCATATAGGGAGGTTATTAACCTGTCAAAACCGGGGCCATACAAAAAGAGGCGCCAACCGCGCCCCAGGGCACAACCAGCAACCTCTTCTGAATAGGTAAAAGAATTATTTGAACCGTTCGCTTAGAACCGGTTCGTATTGCTGAAATGTCGTGTTCTCTGCCAGCCTACGCTCAGCAATCATCATTCGCAGCCTGGCCGTCTTTTCATTTAACAGCTTATACAAACGCTTCTTCTCGCTCGGATTACCACAAGCTTGTAGAAGATCCTCCAGCTGTAGACATTGCGCTCTTAGGGTTAATTCTTCAGGGACGTATCCTGCATTCTTCATAACTCTGTACGCAATGCGCAGGTCTTCAGGGATATGGGAGAGATCCTCGATTTGCAAAGACTCACCTTTGCCAGGAAGATCCTCCAGTTCTCCCCTGTCAATTTCATCCGTTATTCTCTGTTCAGCCAGCCAGGTGAACATGCCGCCCCACAGCTCCTCTCTAAATTAAGGGTTATAGTAATGACTCTGCTCCATCAATTACGATTCTTGCTCCAGTAATATGCTTCGATTCTGAAGAGGCCAGGAATGCAACCAGGTCGGCAACATCCTCGGGTTGGCCCGGGCCATCAGCCAGAGGCTGACTTCCTTCCGGATATTCGACAGGAATAACAATTTCCTTCAATTCATCACTAGGCTCCGTTGTCTGATCAATATTGGTGGCAATTGCCCCCGGACAGATTACATTCACTCTGATCTTGAACTTGGCAAGCTCCAGTGCAGCCATCTTCGCAAAACCGACCTGTCCCGCTTTGGTCGTACTGTAAGCAGACATACCGAATCCTGCAAACCGGTCACTTCCGTTAATGGAACTTGTGATGATGATACTGCCCTCTCCTCTTTCTTTCAGATAAGGGAGCGTATACTTCACAGTCAGGAAGGTTCCGTTGAGGTTAATGCGCAGGGTTCTTTCCCAGTCTTCAAAGCTCATTTCTTCAATTGGTGCCAGCACACCGTTAATGCCCGCATTGGCAAAAACAATGTCGATTCCTCCGAAGTAAGAAGCAGCCTCCTGCACGGCTTTCTCCATCCGCTCAGGATCCGAGACATCCACATCAAAAGAACGGGAGACACCTCGGAAAATATTGTTGATTTCATGCTCCGTCGACCTTGTGCGGTCATTCTGCAGATCAAACAGTGCCACCTTTGCCCCTTCTTGAGCTAAGCGAATTGCCGCCGCTTTCCCAATTCCAGAGCCCGCACCTGTTACTATAGCTGTTTTTCCGTAAAAACGTTGTCGATTGGTCTGATTATGGGGCATGATTTTTTCACTCCATCTCTCTATTTAAAGGATTTGACTTAGACAGCACACTGCTCTAAACAAGATTACCCATAAGATGATACTTTTTAATCAGAAAAGTAATTTATTTCAAAAAAAAATAAACGCCAAATGAATTTGGCGTTGTGAGTACTCATATATTCCATGTTAAATCAAGCCAGGAGGCATCATCTTCCAAGTGTTCACCCTCTGATTGCCGCACAAAAATCCGCTTCAAAACAGAAGTAATCTCATCCGGATTCCCGCAGCGGTCAAGCAGCTTCAAGCCATCCGTATAGAGCATAATGCGGTGCTCCGTCTTCTGCCGGATTAATTCTTCCGTATATACATGGGGAGAGCTCCCTGAGATTCCATGCCGGCCGGACCATCGCTCCCTAGTTACGAACGTACCAGGCTCTATAATCAGTTCTTCGTTATTGACCCATCTTCTCAACCTGCAGTCCCCCTGCCAAGCCAGCCACAATCGCCCTGAATCCCCTCGTGCTTCCGGAAGCTCAATTCTCCCGCATAAATACATGGACTCTATTCCGCGGGAACGCTTCTCTTCCAGAACATCTCTTAGAAGCGGAGGCATATCAGGGGGCAAATCCAGCCTGTTGGCGGACTCGGAAGCTTCGGGAACCAGATCATTCAGGAACCGTTCGAAGCCTTCTGCCGACAACTCAGGGGTGTACCCTAACCAGTTGAATATTCGGCGGCCGAGAAATCCCGCGGCGAAATCGCCCCGATAGGACAAGGACACCCCGTCACAGACAACGAATCTGCATGAGTTGCCATCAACTCCAACTGCTAAATAATCCTGGCTGGCTTCCCCGGATCCAAGGGTGTCTTCAGACGGACTGTACGTATATCTACAGCTAAAGTGGCTGGTTAATGTCTCCATGAGAGGATATAACTGATTCTGTTGACTTGTCCACACGAATTCAGGCGTCATAGTGGGTGTTAATTTCTTTCTCACCCTGACTTCACCTTACCGGCGTTGCGGCTGACATTTGGAATCCAATCGATACCAGCTCCGCACAGTTGCCGGGCAGCAGCATCAACGCTCCTGGAGCAAGCTGGTAATCGGCCTCAGCCAGCATTTCCCTGTAGCTCTCAGGAAGTACCGAGGACATTTCGCGCAGCTTTAGCCCTGCGCCTTCCTTCAGCATAGTCTCGCCGTTGATACCTCTCCATCTTCGCGGCTCATGAATGGGCTCTTCAAGCACGTGGTCAGAGATGAATATATTCTCAACCAGAACATTCCCATCCTCAACGCCCATAGCCATAATCCGCTTCACAATCGGCTCTGGGTCCTCCCCGGTGGTTACACCGTCGGTCATATGACAGATCAAGGGGGCGGGGCAGTCCTGCATATCCGGAAGCTCCGCCTTCAGAATCTTCTCCGCCTGGGCGAAAGCTTTGGCTGAGTCAGAGAATCTCTTTGGTGTGAGATCCGGCAGCTTCCCGAGCAGGGCGACCTCATCAATTCCCTTGACGCCGCCAAGCATATCATAGACTTCGTCACTATATGCCAGCAGGGCAATACGGTAACGGGGGGTCAGCCGATTACCCTTGGTCGATCTGAACACCATCTGTCTGACCGCCAGAGAGAGGGCATCATGTACAATATCAATTCTTCTGCGCCCTTCCATTAGCAAATTCATGGAAGCGCTGATATCAATCAAGTAAATAATCAAGGCCGGTGTCCGTTGCGAGGCCTGAACAGTGTATTTCATACAGCTTATGTCTCCTTAAAATTGCTATGAATCAGACGTAGTTCTATATATCAGGCAGCCCGGCACTATTCTTGGCCAGGAACTTCTTGAGACTCGCTGCCCGTTTGGCCAGGGTAGCTTTCTTGCTGAAATATCCGGAATCTTGGCTGTAGATATCCAGGAATTGCCACGCATAAGCCTTGGCCGTGTCATTTCTGCCTGTCTTAAATGCATTGTAGGCTTGGTTGAAAGAAGCATTCAGCTTAATGACCTGCTGCTCGCGCCTGGCAGCCAGAACTCGCGCTTTCTGTTCATTCACACGTTTCTGCTGCTCAAGTTTCGCTTTGCGTGCCGCATCAGCTTTCTTCTGCTCGGCGGCTTCCCTGGCAAGCCGTTCTTCCCGCTCCTGCTTCCACATCAGGTATTTCTCATACTGCAGCTGACGGTCGTACTTTACCTGAGCTGCTTGCTGCCTCTCCAGCTCGGCCTTCTTCTTCGCCTCTGCTTCCGCCCTCAGCTTGTCTTTCTTTTGCTGTGCTGCCTCCTGCCTTTTGCGTTCCTCTTCAAGCTGTGCGGCTTTGGCTGCCGCCTCTGCTTTGGCTTGCCGGATCTGTTGATCCTTGCTCGCTGCAGAGGCCTGAACCGTACTGCGCACAGGTGTCGTTGTCTTGGGTGGCGCCGCGGCTGCTGACTGCTTAACAGGCTCATCTTGATTGGTGTAGACGGAATTCCCTGACTTGGATGTATCAGACATACCATATACAGCAAGACTCCCGATCAGCAAGATAAGAAGAGCTGCCCCGGTATACAGCCAAGGCTTCCGCTGCCGGGCATCTGCCCGGGTGGACGGCTGAACTTTGGGTTCAGCTGCACTCGGAGGCATCAGTACCTGTACCGCTGTTAAGCCCTGTACGGCCGCCGAGAGCTCTGTGTATAAGTCTCCGCCTTCGGGTGATTCGGCAAGCGCCTTTCTGTATCCCTCAAGCGCCAGCTCTTTATTTCCAGACTCCTCCTGCTTCCTTGCCCATTCAACCAATTCGTGAACACTGAGGAACACGGGAATTTCATAATCCTGATGACCTTCTATAGAGGTATTCGGGATCATAGGCGAAGACTTAACCTGTTCCGGACTTGAGACAGTCTTCGGACCTTCAGGGGCAAGCATGGAGATCGCAACCAGCCATTCTCCGAAAGTAGGACAGTTCCTTACATCATCACTGTGCCATGCCCGAACAAACAATTCGGCCGCACTCTTGCCCCAATTCGCTTCCAGACTCTCGGTCATGAGCTCAAATCTTGCACTGTTGGTCTGCATTTCTTCAGGAGCAAAATAGCTCTCTCCCCATGCCTCGGCCACGATACGGGGATCGGACCAGGCGAGCATTTCTGCTAGAATGACAGCTCCTGAGAACCGGTCTGCATAAGCATGCCAGGGCCCGCCGGAGCTGCGATGTACCGGCTGACCCAAGGCGTAGCCCGGAGACCCGGTGAAATGAATATCCGGCGGATCCAGTCTAGGGCTGTACAGCTGCTCTACATCCACCAGTTCGACCGATGAGCTGCCGACCGCTTTGTGATTAGGGCTGCGCCAGGCGGGCAGCAGCACATTCGGCGAGGAGAGATCACAGTGGGCAAGCCCCTTCTGTTCCATAGAGGAACCTACAGCCGCAAGCCCTTTAGCCATCTCCCAGCTCTCCGTAAGGGTCAGTTGTTCACGATGCGCGAGAACATCCATCCAGGTTGAGCCATTCACCCAGGGCATAAGGACCGCATACAGCATCTCCGGATACTGGGCGATCAGCGTCCCGTTCGTCTCCGGTGTAATTACCAGACGGGAACATACTTGTAGACCAGGCAGCGAACTGAAGATTTCCATTCTCTCTGACTGATAGACCAGGGCCGGATTGCGGTATTTGGGGTAAAAGATCTTCAGTGCCTTGGCCGCATTCTCACCGCCATGTTCAGGAATCAGCTTATATACGGTTCCCTGTCTTCCGGCTTGCGCGTATGCCATACCCGGCGCTGCTGGATGCTGTCCGACCCGATACTTCGTTTGGCTAATATAGATCTCATCCCCCGGGTTAGGCTGAAATGACATGCATTATCCCTCTTTCTTCCTCAATAATAGATAAATCCGGTTTAGCTATGATTTTGGTCAATTGAACGAAACTTGCGGGAGATCGATAATAGTTCTTCACTGATCGAATCCAGAATTTGAACAAAGGACTGCATCTGCTTATCAGCCTCCTGGAACTCCTGGATGAAACGCTGCTTGGTAACACCTTCCCATTCATTCTCCATTCCCTGGACAGCATTCGTTAAGTTGGACACGATTTGTCTGCTTTCCTCACTGCTCATCTTGAATTGCTTGGCGATTTGCTCTACATGCTCCGGGCTGATTGTAATACGTCCTGCCATCTGTGCCTTCCCCCTTGCCTATAAATGTGAGATACTCCTCAATCTTGAACGATGTTCTTGTCATATGATTTATGTTTGTTGACCAGCTTATTTAGATGCCGTAGGTCCGCCGGTTTCTTACCGCCTGGAACCACTCTGATTCTCCGAAGCTTTGAAGGCAGCTGCACGACCGCTGAAGGATTGGTGAATTTCCATGCAGGCGGGTTGTTCACCGCTACCTGGAGCAGCTCCTGTTCAGCCGCTTCCCCGCCAACTCGAGGAGCTCTTGTGAGCTTGGTTCCCTCTGGATGGAGCTTGTCCAGCGTTCTGAAGCCAAGTGCACTGGAAGCCGAAGCAGGTACTTCCCACTTTTGCCGCGATTCCGGACTCTTCTCTTTCCTTACAGCCTGAACAGCTGATTCAGGATTGGAGATGACCCCTTGCATCTTGTAGCTTCCCGGAAGTATAACCGGGTTCCTTACCGCCAGCAGACCGGCATACAGAGCCGCTGCGCTGCCAACGGCAGCAATGGGTGTTCCCTTCTGATAGGATGAAGGCTCATGTTCAAGTCCCTGAAAGGCATCCGCCTTCGTCCCGACAAAGCTGCCCATTCGGTGAAGTTCGGAATGAAGCTGCTCAGACAACCTATGGGCTTGCTGCCATTGTTCGGATACTGAGCCAAGAGGCCCGCTTTCCTGAATAAGGGAATTCAGCAGCTGATTGAGGCCGGCTGACATTTGGCGCAGCCGTTCCGCAGCTTGCTGAAGATTATTCCCCAGCATCCGCATTTGCTCAGGTTCCATTCTTATACGCATCATAATCACCTTTCTTCTGCTTCAGAAGGGCTCTCCAACCACAGCTGCAGCATGGTATGGAATTGCTCTCTTGTAGTCGGGGTAGCGATCAGCCAATCTTCCTCATCTTTGGTGCTCATACGAATTAACCAGTTCATAGATTCATTCACGACAAAAGCAGCACCCTGGGTCTCCCAGTCTGTACCACTCCATACGGACAGTTGAAGTTCCCCATCCGAGGTTCTTGTCTTGATACACCGGGCCAGAGCCACGGCTCCTTCATGATCGTCGGTAGAGTCCGCAAGTTCTGTGATGATCTCATCCTCGCTCATATGCCCGCTGTTCTCATACAGCTCGTTAAATTGTGTCCGGGATAGTAGCATAGCGGGCATATTATCCACAGATTTGGAATTCCAGCTCATCCGGTTCACCATAACCTCGCTGGCTTGTCTTACATTACCAATCTCAAGAAGCTGATATTCACTGGATGAGTCCGAGAGCTTTCTGACCTCAACGACCTTCTCATCCGTTACATGCAGATATCCTTCAAAGCTCTCTTCCTTAGTCGTGTACCTTACCCAGCACGCACGCTCGGCGAGACCCGCTATAGCAACCTGCGAGAAGACCTGGGAGGACATTTCCAGCTCATCCCCGTCGTCCACTTGGGTTAGATATCCTTTGCTTAGCAGAGAATTCTTCGCACTTTCCCACTCTTCTGCAATTTCTTCCGACAGATATCCGCGGAACGGATCATCAATCCCCAGCAGACGGTCAGAACCGAGAATTCCCGCAAGGAAGAACAGCTCCTTCGTGTCCAGCGTGATTACTGCTTTTCGTGAGGCATTTGCCGTCAACATTTATCCCACCTCCTCTCCAATTAACACCTTCCATTTATCCCCGATTTTTTTCATCCATTCATTTCTCTCTTCACTAGTCTCAAAAGGCAGAGCCGCTTTAATTCTCTCGTATTTACGTCTTATATAATAACCTTGTCCTGCTGGCAGAATAGGAAGCTCTCCATTGCCGGATTGCGTCTCAGACATCGGTATCCGGAAGAAGCTCAGATCATTCGCATCCCGGCTGCCAAGCAGAAATCCGCTTTGACAGTTCCTGATCTCGCCGAACCAATCCACCCCGAAAGTCGGGAAGTCTGAGGGCACACCCGAAATAATAACATGCACGCCAAGCTCTCTTGAGTTCCTGATCAGACTTGTGAGCTTATCCTTAAGGGTGAAATCCTGCAGTTGACGGGCAAGCACATCCGCATCGTCAATCATCAGCAGCTTGGTGGTCCGACCTTGATGAACCACGCCGGTAGAGTCTTCAGAAGTCACCTGTCTGGCATGAAGCTTCTCAAGAATTCCTGCGAGGTTCTTGTCCCCGAAGGAGCTGCCTTTGATATGGGGAATCCCTTGAAGATTCCCTAGCTCATTCGCAGAATGGCGGTTATCCACCGTATAAATCTCAAGCTGCTCCGGCGGGTAGTTCCAGGCAAGTGACAGAAGCCAGCTGGTCAGAAATAAAGATTTGCCCGACTCCATAGGGGCTCCCACCAGGAAGTGCGGTCCTAATTCCAGTTCGGCTCCGAAGGGGCTAAGATCCTCCACCCTGATTCCAAGCGGAGCCGGAACACTGCTAGCTTCACGACTCATTATCACCTCATCGAGAGTCAGCGTATGCGGAAGCTCACGGATGGTCTCTGGCCGAGCGCCTTTCCAGCTTTGATCTAACTGGGATATGCTGTGCCTCAGCTGATCAGCTCTCTCCGCCTCATTCTCACCCGGAGCGGGAAGTGAGGCCTGGAATTCCAATACACGGGAATCCGATTTGATATATCCGCGTCCTGGTGGCTGATGAATATCTGTCTCACCGGCTGCGCGCAGGCCCATGTAATAATAATCTCCGGGATCAGCAATCTGAAAGGCGATAGACCTGGGAATGCTGCTGCGAAGCTTCTCGGTGATATCTCCAACACGATTCGCGCTGATGATCACTCGTATTCCAGCAGCCGCACCTTCACGCAGGATGAACTCCAGCTTCTCGTTCTCCGCCGGGAATGTCCCCTTGAACAGGAAATAATCATCAATTACGACCACGATTTCGGGTAGACCCGAATCTACTGACCTTCGGTATTCCGCCGCGGTCTTCACGCCAGCTTGTACAAAGCGTTGTCTGCGTTCATTCGAGATGAGAAGCAGATAACGGAACAGCCTGGACATACGATCATGATCCTCAGGCAGAATCACATTTCCAATGTGAGGGAGGCTTGCGAACTCCTTCATCGTTCTCCCCATATCCACCACATAGCCCGACCAGGCTTCAGGTGAATAACGCTTAGCCAGGGACATAAGCAAGGTTTGTATTAAGGTTGATTTCCCGGAACCGGGCATGCCATAGATAAGCAAATGTCCATCGTCCAGGGCAATTTGCAAGGCAATCTGCTGCTGCCCGCTGACATCATCGGCCATCCCCGCGACGGCGTTCAGACCTGGGCTGCTCTCAGCCTCATCACTGACTTCCAGAGGGCCAATGAGCTCTGGCAGCGGCGGAAGCCAAGGTCCTTTCAGCTGGTTGATCCCCAGCTTCTCCGCTGTCTGAATAACTGCATTAATTACAGCCTGCAGCTGCTTCATGGGAGGCGGCTCGGCGGGTACAGTCTGTGCATAGTCACTTATTCCTAAAGGCACCCGTTCCCCACTGATTCCAAGCTTATATACCATAGGAGAAGCATTTCCTTCAGCCAAATGCGGCGCACCACTCCAAGCGAATTGAAGCTGCTCGAACACCTCACTGCTGCCCACCTGGAAGTAACCCCGGCCGGATTTGGTAATCCAGGCCGCATCCGGCACTTTAAGCATATCTCTGCTGTCACTCTCATCCTGAACCCGGAGACAGATTCTGAACCGGGCATTGCTCCATATCTTGTCATCCACCACACCCGAAGGCTTCTGGGTTGCCAGAATCAGATGCAGTCCCAGTGTTCTGCCAATGGAAGCGATACTAATCAGCTCATCCATGAAATCAGGATGATCCCGCTTGAGTTCAGCGAACTCGTCAATCATTACAATTAAATGCGGCAGGGGCTCTCCCGTCTTAAGCAGATAATATTCATCAATATGCTGCAAATTCCCGGCATCCTTAAGAACTTGCTGTCTCCGGACCAGTTCGGCCCGTAGAGAGATTTTGGCGCGGTGAATCATTTGTTTGTCCAGATTCGTCAGTGACCCTACGACATGGGGAAAAGCTTCAAGCGTATTGGACATGCCTCCGCCCTTGTAGTCAATGAGCAGAAAGTTCACATCATGCGGATGATATTCCATCGCAATGCTTGCAACCAAGGATTGCAGCAGCTCACTTTTACCCGATCCTGTGGTCCCTGCTATAAGGCCATGCGGTCCGTGGCCCTGGCGTTCGATCTTGTCATGGAGCTGCAAATTCATCGTCTTACCTCCGGCTCTTGCGCCCAAAGGCACCGGCAGCGTCTGAGGGAAGCGATTCCGCTCCCAGGTTCCCGCAATGTCGTGCTCCCCGATCCCCCTGATTCCAAGCAGCTCCAGCAGGGTAAGTGCTGAAGGAATTTCTGCCGCTGATGACTTCTTCAGTTCAATCGGGGCCATTCTACGGGCCAATACATCTGCTTGCTGGATTGAGAAGCGGTCCACCGCGAGCTTCTGCGGCACCGCCATACCGTTCTCTTTTGTGAAAATATAAGCAGCATTTGTTCCCTCACATTCCACAATGAGCCGGCATTGTCTTGGCAGTCTCTCTGTGGAATCAGCCAGGACCAATGTACATGCATTCAGGCCTTCCTCCTGGTCCATTAACAATGCATAAAGGGCCTCGTCCTCAATCAGCCGGTTCTGAGTCAAAAGAGTCACATAGTACGGTTGATCCACTTTGTGCGGTTGGCCATAGGATCGCTCATGCCGCGTAACACGCGGATTAAGTTGCTGATACAGCCATTCGGCGAGCTCCCGGATCTGAACCGGATTGCCAGCCATAAACCTGCGGTCCTTCCCTTCATTCCACACATGGGGACAGTAGCGCATCCAGTCCCATTGCTCCCGCTCGGACTCGCCAAAGAACGCGGCAATCTTCACCTCATCTGGGGAGTGGTTAATCGCAACTTGAGCAATCAAAGCGCGGGACAGGTTGCGGACAGCTTCACAGCTGCCGACGATGCCAATTACGCCACCTTCTGATAACGGCAGGGTTACTGGACAATCCGGTATGAGCTGGTAACTGGTCTGCAGCCGCTCTGCCTCTTCAAGAAGAGGGTCTTCCATGAATTCATTTCGCCGTGGCGCGATGATATCCACCTGAAAAGGAACACTTCCCGTGCCAGCCCTGACATCGAGGAAATCCTCGTCTCCTGCGGATCTCTCCCACAGAGCGGGCGCTTGTTCAGCGGCAATCTGAATCGCCGCCTCGGGATGACGGTGCACAGAGAGAAGCAGTTCTCTTTGCTGCGCGGCTTTGGCTTCGAAATCTTCCCTGTATTTTTCAAGAACCATGCTGTATTTAAGCTCTCTGTCTCTCAGCTTCTGCTCGAAATCTTTGGTCTTCGTCCAATAGATCACAAACGGCAAAAAATAGGTCAACAGAACGCCAACCATAGCAATCCCCTCATACAGCGTAAACTGCGCACTAAGCTGATCCAAAGTAAGGTTCAAGTATATGATGAATCCCACGGTAACCATCGTCAGTGCAGATGGCCATACAAATAGTGAAGGTGAGAACACAGGCCTTGTGGGCACATCTGGCGGCTGCACAATTTCTGTCTGAGCAGACTCCATTGATTTCTTCATTCTAGGTGATCTTTGATAGAGAATACTCACTGAACTCCTCCTAGCTCCATATTACTAGATTCATATTCTTTCATCCGTCGTACCATAGGTACGCTGTATTCTGACAAAAGAACCCTCCATGAGTCCACTGTCCCCTATCTTGTGTTCATGCGGGATATGGAACCAAGGACCCTCAGGCAGCCTGCCTTCAAGGTTGTATATGATACTTTCTTCATCTATTAAGGATTGATAAGCGGAATCATGCTGAAGCAGTCCTAGCAGGTCAAGGGCCTTAGTCTCAGGAGAGAGCTCAATATCGAACCAGTCAGCCTGATTCCTGCCTTTACATACGGTTATAATCACGAATGCTTCCCGACCTTTCCATTTTAGCTCTATAAAATGATCCATATTATTCATCATATCACTGTTAACCACCAGATGGCTTGCTGCCCTATCTCCATTTGTTACAAATTACCCATAAAAATGGGTAATTTATCTTAGTTTAGTTATTAGACTGTTACAAATCTTCTATCTTAATCGTATCTAAAGTGAAGAGATGGCGTGTCAGTTACATCTTTTGGGGGTAAACAGCAAAAAGAGACAGCAAACTGTCTCCAGGGTAATATATTAATTTAGCAAGTTATAAGGTTATTTTAAGCTAATTTTAATAATTGTGTTTTAGTATTGTATTATGAAACCACTGTATAGAGGTGATTAAATTGAGAATCCTGATCAAATTTCAAAACAACACGGTTCCTGTCTACTTTGCGGCAGAGAGCAAACAACCTATTCAACGAACCATCAAACTTTTGACAAGCGCACTTGAGAAGAAGTTCACAACTGGCAAGAGAGCTCTTAAGAAATGTCTGACATCCCTGATCAGTATTGAGATTGAAGGCTCTGAAGCAATTCTTCACAGCAAGAGTGAGTTTGATTCCTTAGCTCTATCTTTATATTAAAATTTGCGAGAATCGCCATTAAGGAATCACACATACAAAGGCAACTGAGGTCCATGGATAGCTGGTCTAACCCGCCACTCTCTGGGCCTCTTCCTCATGCCAAGCCTTCTCCACCCGGATGAGAAATAAAGTCAGCAAATTACGGCGGACTAATTCATGATCACACTTCTCCAGTTTTCTTAAAATAAAACGGTCAATAGCCATCATGCCCACCTCCTTATAGTGAGATAAAACCGGGTAAAGGAACTTTTTTCCTTTGACCCGGTTACTTGTTATTTAACCCTTATATTTGGTTTTAAACGTCTATTTGACGGATCGAATGAAGAAAGATTGAAGAAATTAACCATCGGATTTGGGAGCCGCATGCTGCTTGAGCACCGTTCGCCTTGCAGGATTCAGCCGCAGCACCGAAGCGGTGAGCAGGAGCAGCAGCCCATTAAGAACAAAGACGACCGAAATAGGGACAAATCCTGCCGCAGCCCCTCCTGCAACCGGTCCGGCCATTCCCCCAAGCTGATTGGCGGATTGGTTCAAGCTGAACGCGCGTCCTCTAAATTCCGGTGCAGTAGATTGAACAATCAGGGCATTCAAGGACGGATATACCGCCGCGAAGAACAAGCCGTACACGAAGCGGAGGAGGCCGAACCCGTATAAGTTATGGAAAATCAACTGCAGGAGGTTGCCGACTCCTCCCCCGACCAGTCCAATAATCAGTGTATTCCGGTACCCTATCCGCTGGCCGATCCTGCCCCAGATCGGTGCCGCTAGAACGGTTGCGATGCCTACAGCCGAGAAAATAATTCCGGAACTAAGCGAAGCATCCCCCATAGACGCACCCAGATCCACCACATACAAGGTTAACAGGGGTTCAAGCACCATTACCGAAGTCGTTACGATGAGCACAACGGTCAGAAGCCGGATCAATGGACGATTCGCGATGGCCTCTTTGAAATCATCCAGTACATGAGATCTGGCCTGATCCCGGTGAAAGTTCTCTTCCTTGACGAAAAACAAGGCGATCAGAGCAGAGATCAATACAACGCCACCCGCGGCAATAAAGCATTCCCGATAACCGATATATTTGCTCAGTACCCCGCCAATCATCGGCCCAACAATACCACCCGCAGCTCCTGCGGTTGACATAATTCCAAGGGAATAGCCCACATTGCGCTCGGGGGTATTGGTTGCAACAAGGGCGATAGCGGAAGGAACATAACCGGCCAGCAGGCCTGAGAGGATGCGCACACCCAGAAGCTGATAAGGATCCTGCACGAGCGAGGTCAGAATGTAGACCCCACACAGACAGAATCCTGAGCGCAGAAGCATGGGCTTGCGGCCGTATTTATCCGAAAGCGATCCCCAATAGGGAGCAATTAAGGCTCCAGCGAGAAAGGTAATCCCAAAGGTCAGTCCGGACCATAAAGTTACATTGGTGCGGACTCCCAGGTCATGACTGATGAACAAGGATAGAAATGGAATTACCATTGAATAGGCCATACTGCAAAAGAATACACCGCTCCAGAGAACATACAGATTCTTTCTCCATGAAAATTCCATTTCGGTCCACCTCTGTTTCTCTTCCCCACACTTACACGGGAGACTTAATCGTGTCTGCAATAACAGATTTGATATTCTCTATATATTAAAGCTTTTTTATAGTGTTTCACAGCTTTACATACTTTTTTCATAAAATTATTACAAGCAACTATAGATTCTCATCACGCAGAACAGGGCGCCCAAGGCAGAATCATCTGCTTAAAGGGCGCCCTGTTCAATATTTCTTGAGACTTAATCTAAATTTTACAGCTCAAGAATCATAACTGAGGAATCCTGGTGGCCGCCATGCATCCCGGCTCTTTCCGGACGATGGGTCAGCATGACCTCCTGCTCAGTCACATACAGCGGGATTGTTGGAAGCTCGTTCAGATAGTGCTCATTCATCAGCACATGGACATCCACCTCGTACTCGCGGGATCCTCCAATTACAGGCATTCTCCCCGTCTCATTCACGTAATCGTCCACGGCGTTCTGCACCAGATCCAGATAGTACGGAATGTGCCGCTCCTCTTCGGGAAATATCTCGTATGTCTCCCTGGAAAGGTAGAACTTCTGCTCGGGTACGCCGCCAAGATAGCGGCTAAGCCTCGACAGATCTATTGTACCGTCACTCTGTAAGAGCGACATCCGGTTAATGGGGGGCCGGCATCTCATCTTCATATCTCAGAACAGCTCTTCTTATGTCTTCCAGCGTCACATGAATCGCGGCACGATCTGCGGTGCTGCGTTTTTTTCTCCAAAACATCATAATGGGTACCTCCCTGTTACTCAGCTTTGTCAGGAAGCGCTTACATTATTATTGTATCCTGAAATTTCGTTTTTGAACATGGTAAATCTCTAACTTTTTGTATTTATTCATAAATCTCTAATTCACTGGGTTCTACTCCCGCCACATTGCCGTATCCTCCATCTATTTAACATGCCTTGGTAAGTTATCCCTCCATACTGTGTGTCAGCGCTGGAAATTAAGGTTTAATTGCTGTAGGATTAGATTGTTTCGTTCTATAGGGTACCCGGTACCTATCGTGCTCAGGCAGCAGCTAAACAGAGGATCATGAAGGAGGACTTCCATTGGAAGATGTAATTATCATAGGTGCTGGACCCTGCGGACTGTCCGCAGCCATAGAATGCCAGCTTCAAGGCTTGTCTGTAAGAGTGATAGAGAAATATAACATTGTTCACTCTATTTATTTATATCCCACCCATATGCAATTCTTCAGTACGTCTGAAGCACTTGAGATCGGGGATATCCCGTTCGTAACTCCGGGGGACAAGCCCTTCCGTCATGAGGCACTGGCTTATTACCGCAGGGTGGCTTCGCATTACAACCTTCAGGTGAATTGTTATGAAGAGGCTCTCAGCATCGACCGCAAGCCTGAAGGAACCTTCACCGTACGTACAAGAACCTCTTCAGGAGAAGAGCTGGAGTACTCAGCTCGTCATGTCGTCATATCCTCAGGGTATTTCGACCATCCCAATCTCCTTGGCATCCCTGGTGAAGAGAGGGAGAAGGTGACCCACTATTTCCGTGAAGCCCATCCTTATACCGGAATGAAGGTAGCGATTATCGGAGGCAGCAACTCGGCTGTGGATGCGGCTATGGAGCTGATTCGTGTCGGTGCGGAGGTTACGATTGTATACCGCGGGGAAGGCATTTCCTCCCATATCAAGCCATGGGTCAAGCCTTTGTTCGAATCTATGATTGACAAAGGGCGCATCCAAATGCGCACCTCATCCCGTGTGATCTCTATTCTTCAGGACCGTATCGTTACAGAGTCTCTCACGGATGGAACCACAACTGAGCTTGAGAATGATTTTGTGCTGGCTCTGACAGGCTTTCGGCCTGACCGTAAGCTGCTAGCCTCGGCAGGGGTCCAAATGTCGGATGACATGGATAAGCCGGTCTTTGATCCTGAGACCATGGAGAGTAATATCCCTGGGCTCTATATCGCCGGAGTGGTAGCTTCAGGACGTAATGCGAACGAGGTATTCATTGAATCAGGCCGCGGCCACGGCAGACTTATCGCTAGGCATATTATGAACACCCCATCTTCGGAGGCGTGAATATGATGGCCCACATTGATATCACCGCACTTCTGCTGTTATTCATGGCAGGGCTTGGTATATTCAGCGGCAACATGCCTATCACGGTCGCTATGATTGTGCTGCTGCTTCTGAGAGTGACCAAGATGAATCAGTTCTTCCCCTGGCTGGACAAATATGGCCTGACTATAGGCATTATCGTGCTCACCATCGGGGTAATGTCCCCTGTAGCCAGCGGCAAGCTCTCTCCTCAAATGCTATGGGCTTCTTTCTTTCACTGGAAGTCGCTGTGCGCGATTGCCGTCGGCATACTCGTAGCCTATCTCGGCGGCCGCGGAGCATCCTTGATGAGTAGTCAGCCAACCGTTGTTGCCGGCCTCTTGATTGGTACCGTCATCGGGGTTGCCTTCTTCAAAGGAGTACCCGTTGGTCCTCTTATTGCAGCCGGGTTGTTATCCATATTAATTGGCCGAAGCTGAGCCATGTGCAAGAAGAAAGGGCCGTCTATTTAGACGGCCCTTTGCTGTGGATTCATTACATACATGTTAGAAAGCGATAGAAAAGCGATATTGCTGCCTCGGAGAGCAGCTTCCGCTAGGCCATCCACCTAGGACTTGCATGGTGATCAAGCGGAGAACGGCACCCCTTTTACTGGAGATTCTGGATACTGTATAAGCCGGCGTATACTCCCTCTTCGGCCATTAATTCCTCATGGGTACCAGACTCCACTACAGCCCCATCCTTCATCACATAGATCCGGTCAGCATGGGTTATTGTAGACAGCCGGTGAGCGACCACAAGCGTGGTCCGATTCGTCGACAGATCTCTAAGGGACTGCTGAATCAGATGCTCGGACTCCAGATCGAGAGCCGAGGTCGCTTCATCCAGAATAAGTATCGGCGGATCCTTGAGAAATACCCGGGCTATAGCAATCCGCTGCTTCTGTCCCCCGGACAGCTTGACTCCCCGTTCGCCAACCTCGGTATCGTAGCCTTGAGGAAGCTTCATGATAAAGTCATGGGCATTCGCCGCCTTGGCGGCCTCAATGACCGCCTCCTCACCCCCGTCCGGATTTCCAAGAATGATATTATCCCTTACCGTCCCGCTGAACAGAAAGTTATCCTGGAGCACCATGCCCACGTGACTTCGCAGACTCTGCATCGTATAGTCGCGGACGTCATGACCATTCACCGAGACGGAACCTTCCTGAATGTCGTAGA
Source organism: Paenibacillus sp. YPG26 (assembly GCF_023704175.1). Classification (NCBI taxonomy): domain Bacteria; kingdom Bacillati; phylum Bacillota; class Bacilli; order Caryophanales; family Paenibacillaceae; genus Paenibacillus; species Paenibacillus sp. YPG26. The sequence continues at coordinate 2,484,117 of NZ_CP084530.1, forward strand.
ATCTGGGGATCAGACCCACCAGAGAGGATTTGCCCCCTCCGCTCATCCCGACAAAGGCAATCGTCTCTCCAGGCTGGACACTTAGAGAAATATCTCTCAGCACCCACCCCCCGGAATCCTGATATTTGAACCATACCTTCTCGAAAGAAACACTGCAGGAGTCCGCCTTGAGAACCTTGGAATCAGGCTCGTCTCTCATATCATAGGGTTCTTCCAGCAGCTCATGCACCCGTTCCCAGGAAGCGGTGGCCTGGGTCAACGTCGTTGACGAGTTAATAAGCCGTTTCAGTGGTGCGTACAGGCGGTCAAGATACCCGAAGAAGGCAACAAAGGTGCCGAGTGTAAGATTGCCTTGAAGAACCTGATAGCCCCCATAGCCAATAACGAGCAGTGGAGCCAGGTCAGTCAGCGTATTGATGATTGCGAACGTCCAGGCGTTCCAGCGGCTCTGCGCCAATCCTTTACTAAGAAAGGCTTCATTCGTTCTCCCGAACAGCTTACGGTCATAACCTTCGAGCGCGAAGCTGCGGATGACCGAAATTCCTTGAATGCGTTCATGCAGATAAGCCTGTATTCCCGCCAAGGCTGCCGAACGGTCCTTGGTGAGTTTTTTCAGACGCTTGTACATTATTTTTACCGAAAGAGCATATAAAGGCATAATGGCAATGGACACTAAGGTCAGCACCGGGTCCAGATAGAGCATAAAGCCAAGCACAAAGACCAGTGTAAACAGATCCAGCCAGATATTCATCATTCCGACTTCAACGATATTCTTGGTCTGCTCCGCATCGTTAATGAACCGGGATATTATCTCCCCCACTTTAGTGTTCTGATAATAACGCAGCGACAGCCGCTGTAGGTGCTCATAGAGCCTGGTGCGCAGGTCGAACAGAATTTTGGCCGTAATATACTGGGCAAAGTACTGCCGGGCATACTCGACAGGTCCCCGGACGATCACGAACAGGAAGAAGGTAATTCCCAGCACCAGCATAAGCTGCTGAATCTGCTGCTGCAGGGTCAAGCTGTCATTCAGCATAAGATCATCCACAACATATTTAAGAATGAGTGGAAGAAGAGACGGAATCCCGAACTTCAGGATTCCGATCAGAACAGTTACGATAATCCATTTCGTATAAGGTTTTACAAACACAAAATAAGCTTTCCATTGACTCAATTGAGGCGCACTTCCCTTGGTTGACATTTTTATGAGAGCCTGAATTTGGCACTTGGCTGCACATTTATGATATACTCTACTGCATAATTTGATGAATGTGAGGAAATTCATGCCACGTCGATTTATTATTGAAGCCGTAATGTTAGCTATATATGGGGAGATTACGGCTCCGGATGAACCTGTTGAATTCATTGTACCGTATCCCACAATCATGGAGCTATATGAGTTCCGGAACAGTCCCGAACCTTTGATGAGCGACCCGGACGATGACCTGTATGTGAAGAGCAAGATTGAGGAGCTGATCGACTATTTGGAAGTGCCCTTCAATCGCAAAAAACTCGAGCGGGCGCTAAGTATCCCTTGGTCAAAAAGCTCTTCAATCCTGCTCGGCAAGTCAGTCTCGCTTACCATTGTCAATGCTCTGGATAATGAGCAATACGGCGAATTCCTTGATCCCATCGAGACGGTAATCGTGCTGACCTCACTTAGGGAATCCGCTCCGGTTCTTACGGATCAGCCTGAATTGATCAGCCGGATTATTGATGCTGAGATACCTGTGCAGGTATTTGGCATTCAGGACTTTCATTTCGCGGTGGAGACGGACAATCTTGACTCGCAGCAGACATAGTAACAGGCCCGCAGTTAGCGGGCCTGTTAACGCTGCTTCTATAATACGGATTAAGCTGTCTTCACTTTGGCCTTCACATATTCATATGCAATATCGTCGGACGACTCCTCATAGGTTACTTTCAGATCGTATCCTTCCAAATACCACATATCCTGCTCTTCCATATAGAAGTTAATCCCTTCCGCTTCCATCGCATAACCGGGTGAACCCGGATCTTCAACACCAATACCAAGGGAAAATCCGGGATGAATATGGCCGCCGGCACTGTAGCGAACGAAAAAGCGGATCGCCTGCCCCTCCTGAAGCTCCAATTCCTTTTTATACCACTTAGCTGCTGAATCGGTAACGTGGATCATCAGTTCATCTCCTTCGTTTTCTCTTTGAAGTGGAACGCCCTTGATTGTTCCTTATCGCTCTTCACCCTCTATTTTAGACCATGAGCCCTCGAATGCCAAACGTCCTTTTCTGGGTCATAAACAAATTAAAGTTTGACAATTTTGCGAACTGGGTGATAAAATCGTCAGCGTACGAACATTATTGAACTATTTTCCAAAAGAAAGGGTGAATACGGTGTTTAAAGATCATCTCATGAACTCAATTGAGTACTCGGCACAGCCACAACAACTGAATACCGGAGGTAACCCTGCAATTCTCGGAATTGGTTTGTAGCTGGACTGGAATCTTGCTCTTTGAGCATCTTCTCTTGTTCTGCGGCGGTTACTTGTGCTCAAGTGACGTACGCATGCTATGTGACCTTAAATAGGAAGGCATATCGTTGACGGACGATATGCCTTTTTTGTCTTTTTCCGTAATTTTGCAGTGTTGCTTATGATTGTTTGAACCACATATAAACCAAAGGAGGGAACCCAATGTTCTCTGTTCTTAGAAACCTCGGATGGTTTTTCCGAAGGGAAAAAAGGCGTTATGCGGTGGGTCTTGTGCTGCTAATCGTAGCTGGTATCGCAGAGCTCGCTCCGCCCCGTCTTCTTGGTAATGCGATTGACGAGATTGTTAACGGGTCTATTACATGGACTTCACTTACCCGTTATATCCTCCTAATCCTTGCGATGCTTGTCTTTATTTATTTCATCACGTACATATGGATGCGTGCCATATTCGGCGGATCTAACCTGGTGGAGCGGCTGCTGCGGTCCAGATTCATGGCCCACCTGCTGAGAATGACTCCGCCTTTCTTTGAACGCAACCGGACCGGCGATCTGATGGCCCGAGCCACGAACGACCTTCGCTCCGTGGCGCAGACAGCGGGCTTCGGTATGCTGACTTTGACGGATTCCACCATCTTCCTGGCTGTAATCTTCATCGCCATGAGTACTGTCATCAGTCTGAAGCTGACCCTGGCCGCAATTATCCCCCTTCCTTTCATTGCCCTAGCCATGAGTATATATGGGAAAGTCATTCACCAGCGTTACACGGTTGCCCAGGATGCCTTCGGTGATATGAATGATCAGGTGCTTGAATCGGTAGCTGGTATCCGGGTTATCCGGGCATATGTGCAAGAACGCAATGACGAGAGACGTTTTGAATCTGTAACCAATGATGTATACGAGAAGAACCTGGCTGTCGCAAGAGTGGATGCTTTCTTCGAACCCACCATCCGTCTATGTGTCGGCATCAGTTATGCCATAGGTCTAGCCTACGGAATCTATCTCGTATTTCATAATGAGCTTACGCTCGGGGAGCTTGTCTCCTTCAATATGTACCTGGGGATGATGATCTGGCCTATGTTCGCCATTGGTGAGCTGATCAACATCATGCAGCGGGGCGGGGCCTCTCTGGACCGTGTTAATGAAATTCTGTACACCAAGCCGGATGTGGAGGATGCAGACATTCCCGCGCAGATTACTCAGCCTGAACGCATTGAGTTCAACAATGTAACTTTCCGTTATCCTTCATCAGCCGCAGATAATCTGAAGCAGATTAATCTTAGTCTCCGCCCTGGAGATACACTTGGCGTTGTTGGCAGGACCGGCAGCGGGAAGTCTACCCTGCTCAAGCAGCTCCTTCATGAATATCCGCTGGGAACCGGAGAAATTCTGATCTCGGGTGTACCGCTTGAGCAGATACCCGCCGAGAAGCTGCATGCGTGGATTGGTTATGTACCCCAGGAGCAAATTCTCTTCTCCAAGACCGTGCGCCAGAACATCCAGTTCGGCCTTAAGGATGCCTCGGATGAGGTCATCATGGAAGCGATACGCACCGCGGCGTTCGATCAGGATCTCCAGACTTTGTCTGATGGCCTGGATACCCTTGTTGGCGAGAAGGGCGTCGCTCTATCCGGGGGACAGAAGCAGCGGGTATCTCTGTCCAGAGCCTTCATCGCTGATCCGCAGATTCTGATTCTGGATGATGCGCTGTCCGCGGTCGATGCCCGTACCGAGGCCCGGATCATTGGAAATATCCGGAGCAAGCGTACCGGCAAGACAACGCTTATTTCAACTCACAGACTCTCTGCTATAGAACACGCAGACCACATTATTGTCCTGGAGAAAGGACAAATCATTGAACAAGGAACCCACGAGGAGCTGTTGTCGAACGGCGGCTGGTACCGTGAACAGTACGACAGACAGCAGGTGGAATCCAATCTTACAGACGGGGAGGTGTCTTAATTGCATACGAGTACGGGGAAATCCCTATTTAAATATGCTCTCACCGCCAAGAAAACATTTATTCTGGCCTTGCTGATGCTCGCAATCGGTGTGGCTGCTGATCTTGCCGGCCCCTTCATCGCAAGGAATATGATCGATAACCATGTTCTGGCCATTGAGAAGTCCTATTTTCAAACCCAGACCCAAGATGAATACACCGTCTCATATAGCAACGTATTCTATAAGCGGGAAGACCGCTTTGCTCCAGGCGAGCAGAAGGGACAGGAAATCCGTATCCTTCAAGTCGGGAAAGGTTATGTTATGGCACTCGGTTCTGTAACAACCAAGGAGGGCGAAAGGTCCTATAAGGATGGGAAGTTAACCATATCCCGCGGAGCAGAGACCGATATCTATATGGCCAGACCGCTCAGCAGCGCCGAGATCTACTCGTTCTACAAGCCTGAGTTCCCTGGCATTGTCCAGCTGCTGGGCTGGTATCTTGGCTTTCTCGCCATTGCTATTGTTATGGATTTCGGCAAGACCTACTGGCTGCAATCTTCGGCCAACCGCGTGATTCAGAAGCTTCGTCTTGATGTGTATGCGCACATCCAGCGGCTGCCGGTGAATTTCTTCGACAATTTGCCTGCGGGCAAGGTGGTCTCAAGGGTTACCAATGATACTGAAGCCGTGAAGGAGCTATTTATCGCGGTATTGTCCAACTTTTTCACAGGCATTATTAATATCATCGGGGTCTATGTCGCCCTGTTCCTGCTGGATGCCCGGCTAGGACTTATCTGTCTGTTCATCGTTCCGATTCTGGTTCTCTGGGTGGTGCTGTACCGCAAATATGCGACCAGATACAATACGATAATCCGCTCCAGATTAAGTGAAATTAATGCTATTATTAACGAATCGATTCAGGGGATGTCCATAATTCGTGTCTTTCGGAGACAGAAACAATCCACTGAGGAATTCGAAGCCTTGAACGATGATTACATGAAACATCAGAACAAAATGCTTAATCTGAATGCATTCACCTCCCATAACCTGGTCAATGTGCTGCGGAGCGGGACCTTTGCCATCATCCTTTGGTATTTCGGTTCCTCAGCGCTGGGAGGGGCTAGCGTAGTATCTCTGGGGGTCCTGTACGCCTTCGTGGATATTCTCGGACGCCTGTTCCATCCGATCACCGGAATGGTCAACCAGCTTGCTGCGCTTGATTCATCGATGGTGTCGGCCGGACGGGTATTCACGTTAATGAACGAACCTGGCGAGCAGGTCACTGATGGCTCAATGCCGCGTTATACAGGGAATGTCGAGTTCAAGGATGTCTCCTTTGCTTACAAACGGGACTATGTACTGAAGAATATCAACTTTACAGCTAAGCAAGGCCAGACGGTTGCCCTAGTAGGTCATACCGGTTCAGGCAAGAGCTCCATTATTAACCTGTTGTTCCGCTTCTATGACCCCCAGAAGGGTGTCATTACGATCGATGGTACTCCTGTCACCGAATTGCCAAAACAGTGGCTTCGTCAGCACATGGGAATTGTGCTGCAGGATCCCTACTTGTTCACCGGGACTATTGCCTCCAACGTTAGTCTTGGGGATGAACGAATCTCCAGGGAGACCGTAGAGAAGGCATTGCGCGATGTCGGTGCCGAACGTATTCTGTCCCACCTTCCAGGCGGGATGGATGAGCCGGTTATCGAGAAGGGAAGTACATTATCTGCCGGTGAGCGCCAGCTGATCTCCTTCGCCAGAGCGCTCGCCTTCGACCCAGCTATTCTAATCCTGGATGAAGCGACCGCGAATATCGATACCGAGACCGAAGCGCTGATTCAATCTGCGCTTGAGGTACTCAAGAAGGGCCGTACAACCTTTATCATTGCGCACCGACTCTCCACCATCCGTAGTGCGGATCAGATTCTGGTGCTGCACCGGGGAGAGATTGTGGAGCAGGGAACCCATGACGAGCTTCTTGCCATGGGCGGCAAGTATCATCAAATGTATCAGCTGCAGCTTGGAGCTTCAGGTCTTGCAGCCTCTGAAGAGGCTTCCGAAGCGGCAATAACCTTGGACCCTGTCCCTAAGGGATCTTAATCTAATCAAGCAAAAAAAGCCGCCCTTCTTATGTGGTATTATCCCCTTCTAGTAGACAAGAGAAAAAAGACATCTGGTAAGATGGATTTAATTCTTGTTGAGCGGAGGGGATTTTTCATGGCCAAAAAGGGGCAAACCTTTCGGAAGTACTCCTTGGAATTAAAGATGGAGGCAGTCCGGTTGGTGAACGAGGAGCAGAGAAGTATTCGTGAAGTGGCGAAACAGTTGGGCGTTCGTAATAAGTCTCAGGTACAAACCTGGGCAACAAAATATCGAACAGGTGAGATTTTAGAGCCAACTAGCCCAAGACGAGGACGACCGAAAACGAAGTTTTCCAGCATGGAAGAAGAAATGGCGTATCTACGAGCGGAGATTGAATATTTAAAAAAGCAGTATCCAAATCTGCACAAGGAGTGACGAAGAAAGCAACCAGGTTCGGAATCATCGAGGAAATGCGAGAGAGGTATTCACTGAAATGGCTATTAGAGTTAGCCCATGTTTCACGAGCAGGCTATTACAAATGGAGAAGGGCTCAGCAGACAGCCAGGCAGCGTAAAGAAAGGGACAAGCTACTGGAAGCTCATATGTTGTCGCTCCACCGCCTTCATCCCTACTTTGGTTATCTGCGTATGACGGTTGCTTTACGGAAAGAAGGCCTCGTAGTTAACCACAAAAGGGTCTACCGGATTATGAAGAAATTGGGGATTCAGTCGGTCATTCGAAAGAAGCGTCGTTTTTTCGGTAAACAGGCTTCTGTCGTGAATCCCAATCGGCTGGATCGTCAATTTCAGGCGGATACTCCTTTATCTAAACTGGCTACCGACATTACCTACATACGGGTTGGGGAACGGTTTGTCTACCTTTCGGCAATCCAGGATCTGTATAACAACGAGATCGTAGCCTGGCACCTTTCGGAACGAAACGATCTGGCTCTGGTTAACGAAACGCTAGACGCGTTAAGTAAAGATGTAAATTTGGAGGGAGCTATTCTCCATTCAGACCAGGGATTTCAATACACCTCCAAACCATTTAACCGTAAACTTACTGGACTTGGGATCCTCGGAAGCCATTCCAGACGCGGAAACTGTCTGGACAACGCATGCATAGAATCCTTCTTTTCTCATCTGAAAACGGAAAAGATATATTTAAGCAATCCCCAAACCTTAGCTGAGGTAGAAAAACAGGTGCGCGAGTATATTTCATTTTATAACCAAAGTAGATTCCAGAAAAAACTAAACAACCGTTCCCCGGTTGAATACCGAGAAACGGTTGCTGCTTAAACATGTCTTTTTAGACCTGTCTACTTGACAGGGGTATGACCATATGGGAGCGGCTTTTTGCTTATTGTGATAATCGGATCTCGATATTATATTTGCTGCTGAGATAGGTCTCGGCCTGCGTATCTGTAATGACTTGTGGATATATCTTGTCCGGTTCCGGGGAATGAAGCTTGTAATACAGTATGGCCGTTCCATCTACAGAGAAATCTACCTTCTCAATAGAGATACCGTATCCCGGATTTGGCTGTTGGGCTCTTGTAAGAACCACCTTGTTAATCTGATCGTTAACCTTCTGGACTGCAAAGGTAACCTGCTGAGCTTCATTCTGCGCAGCATTGTGATTATTCACGAACTCAGCTGCCTTGTAGACCATCAAAGCGGCCTCCATACGCGTAATTGTATCCTTGGGATGAAATTTTCTGCTGTTGTCTAGAGAAGCGATCTTCAGCAGCAGCAGGTTCTGGATGCTGCCCTGATACTCTGGTGTACCCTCACTTTCATCTTCCACGGGAATGTACATTTTAATCATGGGATAATTCCCTGTTGCCCTTATTCCCTTGTACAAGATGTGGGCGAATTGCTCCCTGGTCAGTTCCGCAGAGGGATTAGCTGCCAGCTCAACCGGAATTCCATTCTCCTTGGCAATCTTCAGCGACTCTGCATACCAGGCCGCTCCCTTCTCGGGCTGAGAAGCAGAACCGGATTTCAACTGCAGCGCCTTCACCACCAGATGAACGCCTTGCGCGCTTGTCAGCTTACCCTGTGGAGCGAATTTATCCTTGGTTATACCCTGAATAATGTTCTTGCTCTGCAGTGACTTGATCACCTCAGAGTTCTCCCCGGTAACATCCGAGAATGCGGAAGCTGAGGAGACAGCAACTAAAGATCCACACAACACCCATGCCGCAATGGCCTTGCTTTTATTTATCATCACCTGAACACCTCCACTCTCTTAACGGTTCCCCTCAGAAAAATGTTGCATTAATCTTCCACCTTCACCTGATCATACAGCTGGCGTGAGTAGTGCTGCAGCTTAACTTCAAGCGCCCGTGCCTCGTCCTTGAACGATTTGAGCTCCTGAATCATCGCCGATCTTCCCGCATGTGTGAAAGTCTCATGAATCCGCTCTTTGAAATAATCATGAACTATGTAATTCCGGTGCTTCCATACCCGGGTTAACTGATCAATCTCCTCTTCCGTAAAAGAAAAGTTATGCTGGATCTCACGAACCAGCTGACCTAGCGAGCTGCTAAGCTTAAGCTGGAACAGCTCCGTGAAGTCCTCCTCAGATGGCACCTTCCCATCAGCTACCTTCATCAGCATAATCAGGTTCGCAAGCTGCTGTTCCAGAGCCTGAGAGTAATATACGGCCAAGCCGAAATAGGAAAAGAGTTCTTTCGCCTGTTCCGTGTCCATTCCCTTCATATCCTTCATTAACGAACCATCCTTCAAATTACATTTACCCAATTATATGGGTCGAACAGCTTAAGCTCATTCAGATACCCTAACAAGATGAAGCGAATAAGCCTGCTACCCTTGTGCCAGATGTCAGAAGCCCGCTTGCAGAATGCCAAGCGGGCTGGAATGTTGCATATTGCTAGGACTTGGGCAGTTCAACAACCCAGCCTTCAGGTCCTTCCAAGCGGCCAAGCTGGATGGAAGTGAGCGTGTTATACAGCTTCGCTGCAAGCTCACCTGTCTCCCCTTGATTAATGACGAGGTCTTCGTCCCGCCAGTGCAGCCCTCCAATCGGAGAGATTACCGCAGCAGTACCCGTGCCAAAGGCTTCTTCCAAAGTTCCATCCTGATAAGCAGCATAGATCTCTTCCATGGAGATCTGCCGTTCTTCAACGGAGACTCCCATCCCCTTAAGAAGCTCGATAATGGAACTCCGCGTTATGCCGTCCAGAATGCTTCCATTTAGTGCCGGGGTAATCACCTTGCCATTAATCTTGAAGAATACATTCATGCTGCCAACTTCTTCAATATATTTCTTATGAACGCCATCCAGCCACAGGACCTGAGAGTATCCTTTCTCGGATGCTTCTTCCTGGGCTTTGAGTCCTGCCGCATAATTCCCGGCCGTCTTGGCATTACCAACACCACCGGTAACGGCGCGTACATAACTGGATTCCACGTAGATCCTGACCGGATGAATACCCTCTTCGTAATAAGATCCCACCGGTGAGAGAATAATCATGAATTTATATTGGGTAGAAGGCGCTACACCGAGCGCAGCCTCCGTTGCTATAATAAAAGGCCGGATATAGAGTGAAGTCCCTTCAGACGAAGGTACCCAGTCCTGGTCCACAGCAAGCAGCTTCAGCAGAGCTTCCAAGGCCAGCTCTTCGTCCAGCTCAGGAATGCTGAGTCTCGCATTGGACAGATTAAGCCGCTTGAAGTTCCGGTCCGGACGGAACATCAAGATACGTCCATCCTCCGTACGGTATGCCTTGAGACCTTCAAATACACTTTGCCCATAGTGAAAAATTTTGGCTGCAGGATCGAGTGTGATAGGCTGATACGGAATAACCCGCGGGGAATGCCAGCCTTTACCTTTGTCATAATCGAGAATGAACATATGATCCGTGTAATATTTACCGAAACCAAGTTCATGATCGGCCGGCTTCTGCTTCTTACTGCTGCTTACTTCAATTGTGATTGTATTGGACATGTTCATAACGCTCCTTCACTGCTGCACATTAATTAATTAAATGTTATCATTACTTCATACATATTGAAAAGGATCAATTTTATCGCAATTCCATACTTTTTAAGTATAGCTGGAGGTTGACCCTATGGATTTAAGACAGATGCGTTACTTTCTAGCGATTGCTAAGGCGGGTCAGATTACGAAAGCCGCCAAACTGCTGAATATGGAACAGCCTCCATTGAGCAGACAGCTCAAGCTCATGGAGCAGGAGCTAGGCGTCACCCTTTTTGACCGCACCGGCAAATCCCTTCGCCTGACGCCGTCCGGGGAGCTGCTTAGAGACCGCTCAGAAACGCTTCTTCTGCAATTCAACGAGACGCTTAAGGAAGTGAAGGAATACAACGAGGGCATTCAGGGCTCGTTATCCATTGGTTCCGTCGTCTCTTGTATCTCACTTCTACCCCGCCCTATTGAATTATTCCGGGAGCAGTATCCGGGAGTCACGTTCAAAATTACGGAGGGGGATCACTTCCTGCTCGGCGACCAGCTGGTTAAAGGGATGATTGAGCTCATTGTGGCCCGGCTTCCCTTTGAAGCGGATTTAGATGAGCAGTTCGAAATACTCCCCCTGCCTTCAGATCCATATGTTGCTGTTGTTCCAAGCGCTTCGTTCCCCATGGATGGCGCCCGGACTATGAATATGCGCGAGCTGGCTGATCTGCCCTTTCTGACCCTGAAGACAGATCAGACTACACGCATGCACGAACAGGTCCTGCAGGAATGCAGGCGGCACGGCTTTGAGCCTAATATCATATGCGAATGCTCCAGTGTGGCCATTATTATAGCGCTCGTTGCAGCTGGAATAGGAGCCACAGTACTGCCGGAGTCCGTAATGAGCGCCTTCCCCATCCCCCGAATCAGAACCATGCAATTATCGGATGCGCATTTCCAATCCGACGTAGGTCTCGTGTGGTTGAAGGAACGTTATCTGACCAAGAGTGCACGCAGGTTCATCGAGCGGTTCGCCGAGGATGCTGGATACTAATTAGGATGGTCATGAATCGTGATTTTATAATAGATCGTCCATCTCTGCTGAAAAAAGAATTCAGGCCGGCAAATCGTAGCCATCACGATCTGCCGGCCTGTTCCATTTAGTTCAACGTCTTCCCATTCATTTCGAATTCGGTCTGATGCCATTCCTTAATCATACGCTGAAGAAAATGACCCTCTTGATTTCCTAATCCATATTGGTTCTCCTTGACGATCATCTCGCCAATCCGTCGTCTCAACATTTCACTTCGGCGTTCCAACACTTCATCCATAGCCAAGTCTGTCATCTCCCTTATGCTGTAATGCGAGTTATTATCCTACATCACTTAGTATATAGACTATATTTCGTATGGTAAAACAGGCAGGGCCTTGATATGAGCATTTATAAACTGCTGACTTGAGCTGAGAGCGATATATAAAACCTTATTTATAGATATCCTAACCTATCCTAGCGTTTCATCCCGTTTCCTTCCACAACGTGTAATAAATTGCAGAAATATCAAGGCCCATTCTCTCCCGTTAAGACAGGAATCCCGGCTCAAGTTCGAGGTCCGGCCACTCAGGCTGTATGTACACAGCTCAGCTCGATTACCCGCATGCATGCTTCCGCACACTTCTGGCAGTGATCGTGCTCATGTCGGAAGCATTCCTTGGCGCACGCTTCGCATGCCTTGGCACATAGCTCCATGATCTCTTTTGCGAAAATAGTCCCCCGTGAGAGTGCGTCCGCAGTGAACATACATAGATCGGCGCATTCCCGCACTATACGGATGCAGTCTCTAAGGGAGGCCAGCTCATACTCCTTCAAGCTAGAGACGTAACAGTAATTACAAGCATTCATGCACTCCAGGGTGGCTTCAATATATTCGCGATATTGCAAATCGTGAGTCATAATATTAATTCCTCCTGAACTTTATATTCTCGAAGCTGCTCGATTTCTTACTATCTAATTACCGTGCTTGGTCTCAAATGAAACGCAGCGCCAGCTAATTGCCAATTACTACCGGGTATCCACAGCGCTATCTTCCAGCTGGGTAAGCCGGCTCGCAAGCAGCTGCTTATCAAAGTGCTCCCCGATAAATACCGCAACATCCGGTATGTCTCCCTGAGGGTTAATCCTCATATAATCCGACTCTCTGTACGCATATTGGAACAAGAAACGGCTCGACGTGTCTGAGAAGGTGAGAACCCCCTTGCCCCTGTATACATCCCTAGGCAGCTCCTTAATGAACTGCTCGAATAATTCGCTGTTCACCGGAGATTGAAAGTAGTGGGTATACACGGTCACATGATTATGAGACTCATGACTGTGGCTCTGAATATGCTCGCTCCTGACATTCGGCTCTATTGCATGAGAATGCCCGTTCACCTGATCTTGAATCAACTGGGGACCGGCAGGCCCACCTTTAAGCTCAAGCAGCTCAGACAAGTTAATCTGGCACCTCACAGCTGGGATAATCTTGGCAAAAGTATTCCAGCTCACAAGCTGCTTGCCCAGCTCGTCCATCGCCTCATCGTCCACTCTGTCGACTTTGTTCAGGATCAATACCGATCCACAGCGGATTTGATCCTGCATCAGCCGGAAGGTCTTCCCTTTCTGGGTTCTTGATAGCTCCAGCAAATGCGGCGCGTCCACGACCGTGATCATAGGCATAATCTCCAGCTTCTGATATAGCGAGACCTCTGCAACCGCGTCCAGGACCTCCATGGGATTGGCTGCGCCAGTAGCTTCAATAATCACCACGTCCGGCTTCTCCCGGGCGATCAGCTCGGACATTTCACTGCTTAGATCCGCCCGGATCGAGCAGCAGATACACCCGCTGAGCATTTCCGCCATAGGGACCTGCTCTTCCACAAGAAGACCGTCCAGGTTCACATCTCCAATTTCATTCATGACCACAGCAGGCCGCAGGCCTTGATCTTTCCAATATGTAATCAGCTGCTGAAGCAGGGTTGTCTTCCCGCTGCCCAGAAACCCTGACAAAATATATACAGGTATTTGTGTCATATTCATGATCTCTCCTTCGCCCTCGTTCCACTAACCTTGAATGGCAGTTTACTATATGCGGTACGTTCATGCAAGTAAAGGCCCGGGAAGCTGAACAACTCTCTCATTCACAGGCCCACTCTATAATTTGTGCTAAAATAGAGCAGGTAACTATATTTGTTATATTCCAAATTCCCAATGAAAAGGTGGCTAGTGACGATGCCCAGATCTGTAGATGAACACCGCAGCGAAGCCCCAAGCACGGTCAGATGTATGGTAATTACGGTCTCGGACACTCGAACTCCGGAGACGGACAGCAGCGGCACCCTGATGAAGAAGCTGCTTGAAGAGCACGGATATGCGCTTGAGGACTACAGGATCGTACAGGATGATTATGATGATATACGCCAGCTGCTCAGGGAAGCAGCCGCCAATCCGGCTGTAGAAGCAGTTCTGCTTACAGGAGGAACGGGAATCGCTCCGCGCGACACAACCTATGAAGCCGTCCGCAGCCTTCTGAGCAAGGAACTGCCTGGATTCGGAGAGATTTTCAGATACTTGAGCTTCAGCGAAGATATTGGTTCGGCAGCTATCCTAAGCCGGGCTATTGCTGGCACGATCGGCTCTACAGCTGTATTCTCCATGCCAGGGTCTAAAGGAGCCGTGAAGCTGGCGATGGAGCGGATTATTGTTCCAGAGCTGCGTCATGTCATGCGTGAAATATACAAAAAATAAATAAGATCAGAATCACAAAAACACTCCTGCCCCATTATTAGAAAGGCAGGAGTGTTATGTTGTCTGATCGACCTATTCTCCGAGGAGAACACGGAAGATTCTCTCTACTTCACGGGTGTAAGGACCTTCCTTCTGTCCTTGGGAAGCATAGACCAGAGCTGTGTTGGCACGCGCATGAACAACAGCGGCATTGGAAGCCGTGCGGTGTATGCTCCCCTCGCCATCCAGATGGCTGTACATCTCACTCATTTCCTTCATTCGCTGTTGTTCTGACGAGAAGGCATGGGCGATAATATAGTGCCCCGGATATCCTTGAATCAAATAACTATAGCTGATATGTCCGTTCGGGCCTTCTGCATAAGACTCATTCGTAAGCATCAGTCCCTGCCTGCCGAATTCATCCTTCAGCCGCTTGATAAAGCTGCTGTTAAGTCCGCGGCCTTCGCTCTTGGCCCTGAGATTACCTGTCTGGTAGCTGGTCATATTATAACGGCTGTTCTCAGTCTGAGCGATATTCTTGGCCTGCTGACTGCATCCCGTAGTCGTTAGCCAAATGAGGGCAAGAAGTATGCAGATGGGGATAGACCTCATATCGTGTTCATCCTTTCATGCCGGAATGATATACGTAGTCCGGGCCGTAATTAGGATGAACACCAATTCACCGAATTATCCAGCATGTCACCTGAAAGGTTCAGAGTACGATATACCGCGCAGAATGAATCTAACCGAGTTTTACTACCTGTCTCCCTATGGCTTGTCCCGCAAGAATGTCCGCCAGCGCCTTGGGCAGCTCATCCAGCCCGAATTCACTTACAGCGCCCTGAAGAACACGGCCTGGCTTCCACTCCCCGGCGAGCTGCTTCCACAGCTTCTTGCGCAGAGGCATTGGACACATGACCGAGTCTACCCCAAGCAGCTGAATTCCGCGCAGAATAAAAGGATAAACGGTGGCATCGAACTTGCCCCCACCGGTCATACCCGACAGGGCGATCGCCCCGCCATACTGGACCGACTTGAGCAGCTCACCGGTGCCCGGGCCGCCGACGGGATCGACTACGGCGGCCCACTTCTCGCGGCCGAGCGTCCCCTTGGCCGCGCTGCTTGCAAGCTCGCCGCGTGAGATCACGCTGACCGCGCCCAGATCCCGCAGCATCGCCTCCTGCGGGGCTTTGCCCGTGCTGGCCGTCACCTCGAAGCCCAGCTTCGAGAGGATGTCGACGGCCATGCTGCCCACACCGCCGGTGGCCCCGGTAACCAGAACGGGGCCTTTCTCCGGCGTGAGCCCGCTGCGCAGCAGCAGCTCAGCCGAGAGCGCCGCCGTGAACCCGGCCGTGCCGATGGCCATGGCTTCCTTCGCCGAGAGCCCCTCGGGGCGGCGGACCAACCAGTCTTCGGGGAGCCTGGCGTATTCGGCGTAGCCGCCCTCGTGAGACACGCCAAGCCCATACCCCGTGCAGAGGACCTGGTCCCCTGCCCTGAACTCACTGCTCCCCGGCTCGATCACTTCTCCAGCCAGGTCGATCCCCGGGATGAACGGGTATCTCTGAACAATCCTGCCTTCAGGAATGCTGGCCAGCCCATCCTTATAGTTCACACTGGAATATTCCACCTTAATCAGAACTTCTCCCTGCGGCAGATCCTGATACCCGATCTCCTCCACAAGAGCACGGAATCCCTGCTCGTCCTGATGTACCCGGAACGCCCGAAAAGGATCAATCATAGAATCTTCCTCCTGAACATCTCATTTAATTAGATGACAAAAGCCTGCAAATTTCCATGCCATTCTTCTTCTGATTGTCCGAGTCAGTCGGATTTTCAGATATCCTGCGCTTTCCCGAGAAATAACCGGGATCTGTTACTCCTCGAGATCAGGCTCCAAATGAGCTTCCAATAATCTCTGCTTCATATCCAAGAGCTCCTGGCTTAAGCTGACCCGGTATATCTCTGGATTCAGCTTCCGCATATATTCAGGCCAGAACAATTGAAGCTGCTCCTTATGATACTCACGGATCTCCTGCAGTTCAGGGAGTTCATAGACAAGCTCTCCTTGAACAAAGATCGGCTCCAACATCTTAACAGCGTAGTAATGCTTAACGGTCTTCTGGATATATGGGTGCAGCGGATTGATTAGCTTAAGCTTGCCGCCTGCTCTCGGATTCTCCTCACGGGGCAGGTTGATATAATCGGCAATCGCTTTATTGCTGCCGCTGCTGATTATCCGGTACACGTCCTTTTTACCTGGAGTGGTAACCTTCTCGGGGTTCCCGGATATCTTGATTGTCGGCTCCATCGTGCCGTCCTTCTCCCGCTCCACAAGCTTATATACTCCGCCTAGAGCAGGCTGGTCCGCAGCGGTGATCAACTGGGTGCCCACGCCCCAAATGTCAATTTTGGCCCCCTGAGCCTTCAGGTTGAAGATCGTATTCTCATCCAGATCATTGGATGCAACAATCTTTACATAATCCAATCCTGCTTCATCCAGCATTTTGCGGGCTTGAATGGACAGATAAGCCAAATCGCCGCTGTCCAGCCTGATTCCCACCATTTTCTTGCCCATGGACTCCAAGTGCTTCGCGGTATGAATGGCATGAGGCACGCCGCTCTTCAGCGTATCAAAGGTGTCTACCAGCAGGGTTACCTGGTCCGGCATGGCCTTCGCATACATCTCAAAGGCTTCCTGTTCATTATCGAACAGCTGTACCCAGGAATGGGCATGCGTTCCCTTGGTCGGAATTCCGAACATTTCTCCCGCAAGCATGTTGGAGGTCGCATCGAATCCGGATATGTAAGAAGCCCGCGCTCCCCAGACCGCGGCATCCGCTTCCTGGGCTCTCCGGGTTCCGAACTCAAGCAGCACATCCTCCTCAGCCACCTGTTTGATACGGGAAGCTTTGGTAGCAATCAGGGTCTGGTAGTTCATGAAGTTAAGTATTGCGGTCTCTACGAGCTGGGTCTCCATAATATTACCTTCAACACGAATCAAGGGCTCATTCGGGAATACTATGGCTCCTTCACGCATGGAGGAGATGTCTCCCCGGAATTTGAATTGGCGGAGCAGCTCAAGGAACTCAGGCTTGTAGTTCTCTTCCTGCTTGGCCAAGTAACTTAGATCCTGCTCTGTGAAGTGGAGATTGCTGATATAGCTTACAATTCGCTCAAGTCCGGCAAATACGGCATATCCGTTCCCGAACGGCAGCTTGCGGAAATACGCCTCGAACACAGCTTTTCTTAAATGTGTCCCATTCATCCAATGAGCATAAATCATGTTGATCTGGTATTTATCGGTATGCAGCGCTAAGCTGTTCGTGTTCATGTCTATCGTCCTCTCGCTTCCTGCTGCTTGTGCGGCAGTTAATTAGGTTAGATCACTGCGCTTGACTTCAGCACCCAGACTGCCTCTGAAATGCCCGAGTGCCCAGTTATGACCAGCTTCGTTAAAGCTGGCAACAGCATCCTCGAATACTGTGATCTTGAACCCTTTATTGTAAGCATCAACAGCCGTATGCAGCACACAGATATCTGTACATACTCCGACGAGGTGAACTTCACTGATTCCCCGTTCACGCAGCTTGATCTCCAGATCAGTTCCGGCAAAAGCGCTGTACCTGGTTTTGTCCATCCAATAAATCTGCTGCTTGTGATTCTCATAGAGCTGCCCCAGTGAACCGAACAGTTCACGGCCTTCTGTGCCCCGGATATTATGAGGCGGGAACAGCTTGGTCTCGGGGTGGTAAGGATCATTGGCTTCATGTATATCGACTGCCATAACCACCAGGTCACCTTGACGGATGTATTCTTCCGTAAGCTTGGTAACAACGGGTTCAATCTCCACAGCTGGCTCTCCAACAGGAAGGCTGCCATTCACAAAGTCATTAGTGAAATCAATCACGATTAAGGCTTTCATAGGTCACGTCCCCTTCATTAGTGTATCCCCGAAATTTAAGTGTATATAGACAATTGCGGAGTGAAGTCTGTGAACCGGTACAGCTGCGCAGGCCGCTGTGAATACTGATTCGACAGCAAAGGCTGCCCCTTCTCGTCTCTTGCTTCCTCCAGGATCCCTTGTCTGCTGCGGGTTGAGGTGATTTTCCGAATAAAATTAAGCTCTGCAAAGTCAGGCACAACGGTCTGAATGACCTGGTACAGTTCACTCAGTGTGAAATGCTCGGGCAGGAACTGCTTCGCAATCGTGGTCTGAAGCATTTGCTGCTGAATTCTTTTGTACGCGTCCTTAAGGATCTCACGATGGTCAAAAGCCAGCTCAAGCTCTTCAAGCGCCTCCTTCATGGTGAACAAGCCCACCTTCTGGGCATCATCGGCAGCCTGTCTCTTCTCGAGCACCCACTCTTCAACAAAGGCAAAGAAAGCGTGCGAGATAATCCAGCCTCTGGGGTCGCGCCCCGGCTTGCTGTATACACCTAAATACTCCAAATGCTTACCTTCCACACCGGTCTCTTCCATTAGTTCTCTGCTGGCTGTCTCATACAAAGATTCGTCTTCCTGGGAGAATCCTCCCGGAAGAGCCCAAGCCCCAGCGAACGGCCAGCTCTTGCGCCGGATCAGCATGACCTTAAGATCGAATATCGGCAGCGATTTGGTTGCGGCCCGCCGTTCCTGCTTCGTTAAAGTGAACATTACAATATCAGCAGGAATCCCATCCGGGGTCCTATACTTCTTCGCGTCATATGGCGGCCTATTCTGCTCCTGTTCATTTGTCATCCTACATCACCACGTCAATTTATTTGTCTAGAGATTAATCCATATTATGTTCCCTAAAGCATCCTGTTGTCCATACCTGCTGTTCATTGTCTCATTTAGGCAGACTGCCCGCCTTCCCGCCTGGCAACCGAAAAGTGGCTGTCGCAATACAGCCTAAGACATCCTTCCCATCTCTAACCTCGGCGTGAAGGGTCACGGTCCGGTGTGTCTCGTGCACAGGATATGCTGTCACATACAGCTCCCCCAGGCCCATCGGAGCGAGAAAATTGACATTTAGATGAGTCGTTACTCCATGCTGTCCATCCTTGGCTGCAATTACGGCAAAACCCATCACCTGATCCATTAGTGAGGAGAGCACTCCACCGTGAACAATCCCTACCGAATTCAGGTGTCTAGGCTCGGCCGTCAGGACAGCCTCAACCTTGTTCTTATCTACACTCAATACGCGCCCACCTAGATGGCCCCAGAATGATTGATCACTCCGTTCCATGATCTCTGTCCAATCCATCCTGCAGTTCCTCCTTAGCTGTCCTATACGAGCATTTCTAACTTCTCACTTTCATCTAATGAATAAAAAAAGTGCGGAAGAAAGCCCCCGCACATCATTCCATTAATCGCAGCTGCTTGGAGCCGCTTCAGTTCCAGCTTCTACATTGACTTTCTGCGATACCGTGTCACGGATCACAGATACGACAAGCTGAAGCAGATAGTTGATATCGCTTTGACTTTGCTGGAATTCGGTCACAAGCGGAATACTGTCGATTTCATCCTGGAGCTCTTCAATTTCCTGCTCAATCTTGGCAACCATCGCTTTGTTCTCGAACGATTCGAAGGCTACGATCTCCTTCTGCTTCTTCTTAATGGTCTGAATAAGACCTTGAACCCGCTCATGGTTTTGAATTTTTTGTTCCGCTTTCTTGAAGTGTTCCACTTCTTCGCTGGTTCCAATCAATTCGGCAAGCTCCTTGGCCTTAGCCATAATATCTTCACGAATAATCAGATTTTTAGTATCAAAAGTAGGCATTCCGCAATCATTATACTGTACGTTATCCAGCTGTCCCATGGTACAATTCCCCCAATTTATATTTTAGCCATATCCGTCTGACTTATTTATACTGCCGAGACCGATTCTGGAACGATATTCCCTTTAATATACCAAGTCATGGGATCTGTGATCTCAACCTGTACGAAAGTACCGATAAGATCCGGGGATCCCTCAAAATGCACCAGCTTGTTGCTCCGAGTTCTTCCGGCGAGTACATGCTCATTATTCTTGCTCTCGCCTTCCACCAGCACCTCGACAACAGAACCAACGACTTTGTGGTTGCTGTGACGGCTGTTCTCGTTAATCGCATCATTAAGCCGTTTCAAGCGTACTTTCTTCACTTCCATCGGGACATTATCCTCCATTACCGCCGCAGGCGTTCCCGCCCTTGGTGAGTAAATGAAGGTGTACGCTGAGTCGTAGCCAACTTCCTTAACCAGAGAGAGCGTATCCTCGAACTGCTCATCCGTCTCCCCCGGGAAGCCCACAATAATGTCTGTTGTAAGAACTACGTTCGGGATCGCTGCTTTAATCTTGCGGGCAAGCTCCAAATAATGCTCCCTGGAATATTTACGGCTCATTCTCTTCAGAATCTCCGTGCTTCCAGACTGGACCGGAAGATGAATATGCTCTACCAGATTCCCGCCTTTGGCCAGCACCTCGATAAGATGATCATCGAAGTCCCGGGGATGTGAGGTCATGAACCGTACGCGGGGAATATCAATCTGTCTAAGATCATCCATCAGGTTCGCGAACGAATAATTGATGTCTGAAAAGTCCTTCCCATACGCGTTCACATTCTGCCCAAGCAGTGTAATCTCCTTGAATCCTTGGCGTGCAAGGTCGCGCACCTCAGCTATAACATCCTCAGGTCTGCGGCTGCGTTCTTTGCCTCTGGTAAAAGGTACGATGCAGTACGTGCAGAATTTATCACATCCATACATGATGTTCACCCAGGCCCGCATACCTTCCCGTTTCTTTGGCAGATTCTCAATGATATCGCCCTCTTTGGACCATACCTCGACGACCAGCTCTTTGCTGAAGAGCGCTTCTTGAATCAAATGCGGCAGACGGTGGATATTATGAGTACCGAAGATCAGATCGACAAAGCTGTGCTTCTGCATAATCCGGTTCACGACAGTCTCTTCCTGAGACATACATCCGCATACGCCCAGCAGCAGACCTGGTTTCTCAAGCTTGAGTGACTTCAGATGCCCGAGCTCGCCAAACACCTTGTCCTCGGCATTCTCCCTGATCGCACATGTGTTCAGAAGAATCAGATCCGCCTCTTTGCGCTCTTCCGTTGACTCATATCCCATTTGCTCGAGCAGGCCCTTGATAGTCTCTGTATCATGCTCATTCATTTGGCAGCCGAAAGTGTATACGATGTATCGCTTGCCTCTGCCAAGGTCCTTGAGTCCATCCGGAACCGTATGCTCATACAGCACCTTGACGTCTTCCTTGCCCCGCTGTTTCTCCTGTCTATGATTCGGTTCAGACATAATGTGAATATCGCGGCCGCGGATCCGGATTTTCTTGCCGGTCTCGTCATCAGAAATGACTTTGGCATCTGAGAAATCAAAATATTTGGAGTAATCCTTTTTATTCTCCGCCATGCTTCCGGTTCACTCCTTCAGATCATCTATCGACTCCCGCTAAGAGAGAATATTTATAAAAAAGCATTACGTCAAATTATACCACACCTAATTTGGCTTATCTATACGGAGTGAATGAAGACCCGATTGCGAAGGCCTGTGTACCGCATTGCAGCTTTGGGTTGATTTGAATGGGTCATCATGGCGAATTGTACGCAATCCAAAAAAAACCGTCCCCAATGCACGGGAACGGTCTTATTGGATTCTATGCAGGATCATGAACAGTCAAATCCACCTAGAAGCCTTTATATTGAGGCTCTTCATTCTCAAGCTGCTGCACACGGCCTTCAACCTGATTCACAATCTGCTGGGTTTGGGCTGCTGCGTCTGTGAACAAGGCTTTAGCCTCTTGATTCTGCGTGCTTAGCGCGAAGGCCTCGAGACTGGCTTGTGCACTTTTCAGAGAAGCAACCGTAGTCTTGACCTGGGATGCGACGGTCATCGGGAAATCACCTCCTTATCCTTCTAGAAGCATAATTTAACCCCCGCGTCTGAATCTCATTAATGGAAAATATATCACGCCTTTCCAAATGATATTTTATTAAATTCCGCTCCATGAACACATAATTGAAAGGATGAAGCTCACAGCTGAGTATGCAGGAAGGGGATAATCCGTAATGCCTGACTGGTTGGAAGTTATTATAAGGACACTTGCCGCGGTAGTCTTCCTGTTCCTCCTGACCCGGCTTCTTGGCAAGAGACAAATTTCCCAGCTGTCCTTCTTTGAGTACATTACAGGCATCACCATAGGCGATCTCGCTGCCAGTGTGTCTTTGGATCTGGACGGAAAATGGTATCTCGGCGTGATCTCCTTGACTGTTTGGGGTGCTATTTCCCTGAGTATTGAATATCTGCAGTTGGGGAGTAAGAATGCTCGCGGGATTATTGACAGCAGCGGGACTGTCTTGATCAAAGACGGTAAGATATTGGAGGATAATCTGAAGAAGGAAAAGCTCACTAATGAGGAGCTGCTTGAACAGCTGCGGAAGAAAAGCGTCTTCAGAGCGGCAGAGGTTGAATTTGCTGTCATGGAGCCAAACGGGGAGATCAATGTGCTGCTCAAAAAAGAGAATCTTCCGTTAACCCCCGCGATGCTCGGTATTAAAGTAGCCCCCGAGGCTGAACCCCAGACCGTCATTCTTGACGGGGTTGTCATTCAGGAACCGCTTGCGACGATAGGCAAGAATATGGCTTGGCTGAATACCGAGCTGGATAAGCTTGGAGTCTCCCTGGATAACGTATATATAGGACAAGTGGACGCCTATGGAGGTCTGTATGTCGATCTATACGATGATCAGATCAAGGTCCCAGAGCCCCAGGAACGCGCAGTACTTCTGGCTAACATGAAGAAATGCGAAGCCGATCTGGAAATGTATTCACTATCTACCCGAGATCAACAGGCGAAACAAATGTATGGTCAATGCGCAGATCAGCTGAACAAAGTCATAAGCAGCATCACACCCCTGCTAAAAAGATAGGAGGCAGACATCTTGAATGACACCAAGAAGAACAAACAGAAAAACCAAAATAAAAAGCTGACTCCGGTTCAGCAGGATTACAAGGAATTATCCCAAAAACACGAACCCAAACGCCCTGTGGTCCGGAATTGTATCCGGGCTTTCCTTAGCGGAGGTCTGATCTGTCTGTTCGGTGAATGTATCCGCCAATTCTTTATCCATTATGGGGGATTTGACGAGAAAGGGGCAGGCGACCCTACCGTAGCCGTTCTTATTCTGATCTCTGTCATCATCACCAGCCTTGGATTCTACGATAAGATCGCACAGTGGGCCGGAGCGGGAACGGCGGTACCCGTAACGGGATTCGCCAACTCTATGGCCTCAGCGGCAATAGAACACCGCCGTGAAGGTATTGTGCTTGGAATAGGCTCAAATATGTTCAAGCTAGCCGGATCGGTCATCGTATTCGGAACCGTAGCCGCTTTCGTTATAGCCTTGTTCCATTTCTTATTTATACCTGGATCCTCGGGAGGTTCATAATATGTTAAAAGGTCATCAAAGCTGGGCGTTCGAAAATAAACCGCGAATTATATCCTCGGCTACCATTGTCGGTCCATTTGAGGGACAAGGCCCCTTGGCTGCGGACTTCGATATTGTTCATGGAGATTTGTATCTAGGGCAGGACAGCTGGGAAAAGGCCGAAAAGACCTTGATCGAGGAATCCTGCAAGCTTGCAATCGAGCATGCAGGATTGACTAAAGAGAATATTCAGTTTCACTTTGGCGGAGATCTGATGAATCAAATCATCAGCAGCAGCTTTGCCGCACGCACACTTGGAATTCCGTACTTCGGTCTGTTTGGTGCCTGCTCTACCTCCATGGAGGGACTTGCCCTTGCTGCCCTTGTAGCTAACAGCGGGAGTGCCAATTATGTCCTTGCCGGCACCTGCAGCCACAATGCCAGTGCCGAGAAGCAGTTCCGCTATCCTACTGAGTATGGCTCACAGAAGCCGCCTACCGCTCAATTTACCGTTACCGGTGCTGGCGCAGCCGTTGTCTCTCCTACAGGAGATGGCCCTGTGATCACTTCGGCAACCATCGGCCGTGTTGTCGACATGGGCATAAGTGATCCATTCAATATGGGAGCCGCCATGGCACCTGCTGCGGTGGATACCATCGAAGCTCATTTCCGCGACCTTCAGATTGAACCCGGCTACTATGATCTTATTGTGACGGGAGATTTATCCAAGGTGGGATATTCGATCGCCAATGATTTGTTCAAGAAGCACAAATTCCCGATTGAGCAGACTACCTACAAAGACTGCGGAATGATGATCTATGATTACGACAACCAGAATGTCCAATCGGGCGGAAGCGGATGTGCCTGTTCTGCCGTTGTCACTTATGGACATCTCCTGAAACGCATCCGTAGAGGCGAACTGCGTCGTATTCTGGTAGTTGCAACCGGAGCCTTGATGTCCCCCCTCTCCTATCAGCAGAAGGAGAGTATCCCAAGCATTGCGCATGCCGTCTCAATTGAGCGGCAGGAGTCCTAGGATTAAGAGCCTCTTATTCGAGAGGCTTCTATCTACATACACAGGCACCACAGAGACGGGCTACCACTGGTCACACCCGCTTCGCAATCACCAGCAAGGGTTCAAAAATTAAAAAGACGAGACCCAAGGTCCCGTCTTTCTCCACACATTTCTATTCGATAATTTCCGCTGTGTCACCCGTCTTGGCTCCAGCAGCATTCGCCTCATCGGTATCGATATGCATGTCCAGAGCGTAAGAATCCGACACACGCGCAATAACATTCTCCAGGATTAAGCCGCGCTCGCCGCCGAGGCGGACTTTAAGCAGCTGCTGGTCTTTAATGTCCCATTTGGCTGCGTCTGAGGTATGGAAATGAATGTGACGCGCGGCAACAATGACGCCCTGCTCCAATTCAACCTCACCTGCAGGACCTTTTACCGTAATGCCTGGTGTCCCATCGATCTTGCCTGACTCACGCACCGGAGCTTTGACTCCGATCGCAAATGAATCTGTACGGGAAATTTCGAGCTGTGACGCGGGACGCGCGGGTCCGAGAATACGTACTTTGTCAAATTGACCTTTAGGACCAATTACAGCTACAGTCTCGTTTGCAGCGAATTGGCCTGGCTGGGACAATGGTTTAAATTCAGTCAATTGATAACCTTGTCCAAACAAAGCTTCAATATGTTCTTGGGTCAAATGGATGTGACGTGCGGATACTCCTACAGGTACTGATTTACTCATGATAGAGTGTCAACTCCTCTTTTTCTCTATTGTCTTACAAACCGATAACCATTATACTCCTTTCCGAATCAAAAGCAAAAGGCAGCAGGAGAGTTCCCGCCGCCTTGGATCTAATCTATCTGAATTCTGCTACAAGATGGTCAAATTCACTTTCGGTCAATGACAGGTTCTGATGAACAAGAGGTTCCTCACGGAAACCGGTCACCAGATTCTCATAGCTCCTCTTCGTCTTGTTCTGGTAAATGAGACCCGTGATCATACTGCCCGTCTCCATCAACTTGCTCATTGCCATAACCCGGTTGCTTGGATCATAATCAGGTACGGTCTCGAGATTCACGATGTTCTCTTTGAACCAGTCATAAGTGTTCACTTTATTGAAAGTTACACAAGGACTGAACACGTTGATCAAGGAGAACCCTTCATGCTGAATTCCCTGCTCGATCAAGGAAGTGAGCTGCTTAAGATCACTGGAGAAGGATTGAGCCACAAAGGTAGCTCCAGCAGATAGCGCGATCTCAAGAGGTGACAATGTACTCTCAATGGAACCCTCAGGCGTACTCTTAGTCTTGAAGCCTTCACCGCTTCGTGGTGAGGTTTGACCTTTAGTCAATCCATAAATCTGATTATCCATTACAATGTAGGTCATATTGATATTCCGGCGGATCGCATGAACGGTATGCCCCATACCAATAGCAAAGCCGTCTCCGTCCCCGCCAGAAGCAATTACAGTAAGGTCACGGTTGGCAAGCTTCACCCCTTGGGCAATTGGAAGAGCACGTCCGTGGATACCGTGAAGGCCATAGGCGTTGATGTAACCTGAAATCCGTCCAGAGCAGCCAATACCGGAAATTACGGCAAGCTGTTCAGGCTCCAATCCAACGTTGGCTGCAGCGCGCTGAATGGCTGCTTGTACGGAGAAGTCGCCGCATCCTGGACACCAGTTCGGTTTGACGTTGTTGCGGAATTCTTTGAAAGTTGCCATCTTACACCAGCTCCTTACTTAGTGTCTGAGCAGAAGGTCCATCGCTCAGCGCTTTTTTGCTTTCCGAGTATACTTCTGAAGGCAGGAACGGATTACCGTCATACTTCAGAACACTGTTGATTTTCTCATGCAGGCCCATATTCAGCTTGATCAAGCTGGCAAGTTGTCCAGTCGCATTATTCTCAAGCACAACCACGTTCTTCGCTTTCTGCAGATGTGGAAGAACCTCCTTAACCGGGAAAGGATGCAGCAGACGAACCATCATCTGACTTGTCTTTATACCTTCCGCTTCAAGGTGTGCACGGGCCTGCTCAATTGTTCCGCCTGTTGATCCCATACCGATAATCAATAGATCCGGCTCTTCGTGGGAGCCTAGAATATGAATCGGGTTCTCCACCTCGATCTGGTCCATCTTGCCGAGACGTTTATCCATCATTTTGACCCGGTTAACCGGGCTCTCGGACGGACGTCCTGTCTCGTCATGTTCAACGCCGGTTACGTGGTGGATCCCGTTCTTCGTACCCGGAAGGGCCCGGCTGGAGACTCCGTTATCTGTTAGCTCGTAACGCTTGAACAATGATCCGTCTTCGCGTTCCGGAATCTCGGTA
Organism: Paenibacillus sp. YPG26; assembly: GCF_023704175.1. Taxonomy (NCBI): domain Bacteria; kingdom Bacillati; phylum Bacillota; class Bacilli; order Caryophanales; family Paenibacillaceae; genus Paenibacillus; species Paenibacillus sp. YPG26. The sequence continues at coordinate 2,511,075 of NZ_CP084530.1, forward strand.
GCGATGCTGCCGCGGTCAATCACAATCTTCTTGTAATCAAGCTCTTCACAGGACTGCTTGCCTAAGGACAGCTGTAAGTCTGTGGCCAGAATGACCGGCACTTGATATTTCTCAGCCAGGTTAAATGCCTGAACCGTATCGTAGAAGCACTCTTCAATTGAGCTAGGAGAAAGGACAATCTTGGGAATCTCGCCATGTGTGCCATAGATCAAGGCATGAATATCACTTTGCTCCTGCTTGGTAGGAAGACCCGTACTTGGTCCCCCCCGCTGGGTATCTACAATGACCACCGGCGTCTCAGTCATTCCTGCAAGGCCGATAGCCTCCATCATCAGGGAAAGACCAGGACCTGCGGAAGCCGTCATTGTTCTTACGCCCGCATAATTGGAACCAATTGCCATGGTAATGGCTGCGATTTCATCTTCAGTCTGAACAACAGTACCGCCGAACTTTGGAAGCTTCTTGATCAGATACTCCATGATCTCGGAAGCTGGCGTGATCGGGTAAGCACTCATAATCCGGCATCCGGCTGCAAGTGCGCCCAGAGCAATTGCATCGTTACCGATCATGAACAGCTTCTGCTTGCCGTCCGCTGGCTGCAGCTTGAACTCTTCAAGCGGTCCGCCCGCAAGCTCAAGCACGTATTCCGCCCCGCGGCGCACAGCTTCGATATTCTTCTCAACAATAGCGGGACCTTTGCGTCCGAATTCTTCTTCAACTGCTGTATTAAATACTTCCAGAGGGAGTCCGAGCAGAGCCCAAGACGCTCCAGAAGCAACCATATTCTTCATCAGCGAAGTTCCAAGCTCCTCCGCAATCGCCGTAATAGGCACCGCGAACAAGGTGGCTTGTATTCCTTCGGGAATTGTTGGATTAAATTTGGCATCTGCAACTACAACTCCGCCTTCACGAAGCTCATGCGCATTGAAATCAATACTCTCTTGGTCAAAAGCAACCAATATGTCCAGGTCATCGGAAATAGCACGAATCGGCTTTGTGCTGATCCGGATTTTATTGTTGGTATGTCCGCCCTTAATCCGTGAAGAGAAATGACGATATCCATACAAATAGTAACCTAATCTGTTCAATGCTGTAGAGAAAATCCGGTCTGTACTTTCTACACCTTCACCTTGCTGTCCACCGATCTTCCATGATAATTGATTAATCACGATCGCCCACCCCTTCAATCGATCACATTAGGAGATACATCTTGCATGTGTTTAGAGAATTTTAGAGACATGGGTATATCTTAAGACCTATGCCAATAATGAATATTTTGTTGCACAATCATGTCAATTTTATGTCTATACAGATTAAAAAGCAAGCGTTTTCTCGAGATTTTCATATAGTTGTTTGCGATTGGAACGATCTCTACAAAAGATCGATTAAAGCGCTTTCTTGTTTTGAGGGAGATAGGTTCTCAAAAAAGACTCCGCGTTTCCGTAAAGCCAGCCTTTTACCAGCCCTTCCGGATAGTGCCTGAGCAGTTCAGAGATCAGATTGGAATAACAGGAAGCATCCTCCAGACCCAATATATACCTGTCAATCCCATCAAAATCCGACCCGAACATCAGATGCTGCTCTCCTCCCAGCGAGCAGATATGCTCAATATGGCTCATAAGATCCGATATGTGAACCGGCCCGTTAATCTTCACAAAGTCCGGAACAAAGGTAATGCCTATTCGTCCCCCCAGACTGATGATAGCCTCGATCTGCTCATCACGAAGATTCCGCGGATGCGGGCAAATGCGGTAAGCATTGGAGTGAGAAGCTATGAATGGCTTATCCGCCTGCTTGGCCAGTGTGACAAGCTCCCAGAAGCCTTTTACCGATAGATGGGATACATCCAGGGTAATCCCCAGCTCATAACAAGCTTGGACTAACTCAAGCCCTTTCCTGGTGAACCCCCCGTTGCGAGGCTCAAGAATCCCGTCTGCAGCCCAATTGGCATAGTTCCAGGTTATGCCCAGGAAGCGGACTCCCTGCTCATAACTGGTCTTTAGGTACTGCAGATTACCCTCCAGCCCGTCCGCACCTTCCAAAGAGAGCAGCCCGCAGGGCTGAGCTGTAGTTAATTGATCCAGCTCTTCCTGCCAGCACAGAGGTCTTATACCACTACTTACTACCTTCTCCTGAAAAATACGGATTTGATCCAGCACATGGCTGAATTTGGGGCTACCCAGACTCTGGGAAAGATAGATGGCGAAGCACTGCAAGCTGATACTCCCCTGCTTCAGCTTCTCCAGATTCACATCCAGTCTGCTGTCGTTATGAAAATCAATCTGATCGTTGATTTGCATTTTGTATAATGCATCACAATGAAAGTCTATCACCGCATATTTCATAGCTCACTCACCTTTCTCTCTGGTTAGGGTACCTAACTTCAGCCCGAACAGCAAGCATGCAAAAAAGCCCGTCTACAGAATGTAAACAGGCAGATTCATTATACTTAAATTATCTTGGCTCCACGATCAGCTTAATCGCCGTCCGGTCCTCTCCATCAATGACGATGTCTGTGAAAGCAGGAATGCAGATCAAATCCACTCCGCTAGGAGCTACGAATCCCCGGGCAATCGCGACGGCTTTGATGGCTTGATTAAGAGCACCTGCTCCAATAGCCTGAAGTTCAGCAGCCCCGCGTTCTCTTAATACTCCTGCTAATGCACCGGCAACGGAGTTTGGATTGGATTTTGCTGAAACTTTTAATACCTCCATGGTAAGTACCTCCTGGGAATGATGGTTTGATTCCACTAATTCATTCTATTCGTGAGAAGTGAAATAATTCCTTCTTTTACCATCCTAATATTACCAGAAGTATACCTACCCAGCTATCAAGCAGGAGTACTAATCCATGATCCATTCATCTTCTAGCAGTCTTATTTTCTTAATACTCTTGGCCCGTCCGGTTCCGTCCTCAATGTCTACCAGTACGGCATGAAACTGCCACTTGCCCGAATCAACCTGGAATCTGACAGGAAGCTGGGTTTTGAATTTACGCAGGACCGCATCCTTCTCCATGCCCAGAATGCCTTCGCGCGAGCCGACCATACCTACATCGGTAATATAGGCAGTTCCTCCAGCGAACACGATGTCATCATTACTCTGAACATGAGTATGTGTTCCCACCACCATCGAGGCTCTTCCTTCGAGATGCCAGCCCATGGCAATCTTCTCAGACGTGGCTTCAGCGTGGAAGTCTACCAAGATGTTCTTATGCTTTTGCCGAAGCCGGTCAACGATTTCATCCGCCGCTCTGAAGGGACAATCGATGGCCGGGAGAAACGTTCTTCCCTGCAGATTGACAATGGCTAACTCTTTGCCGTTTGCCTTGATCAGCGTGCTCCCTAATCCAGGAGTCCCAGGAGGGAAATTAGCAGGACGAATCATTCTCGGCTCGTTATCGATGAAATCAAAAATCTCTTTGTTATCCCAGGTATGATTGCCCATAGTAAGACCGTGAATCCCCATATCGAAAAAATCCTTGGCAATTGCTTCAGTTATTCCCCGGCCGGCTGCCGCATTCTCTCCATTGGCGATTATGATGTGGGGATTATGCTTAGACTTCAGCATAGGAAGTGTATCCTTTAATGCTTTCCTGCCTGTATTCCCTACGATATCCCCGATAAATAAGACTTTCATGTACGTTCATTCCTTTCTATTCTTCGGAACCTCTTACATTAAGTCACAATCCCACTCAATGAAAAAGCGGCCCCTAGAGGGGCCACTTCTCAGCATTTCCTTTACTTTGCGTATTCAACCGCCCGAGTCTCGCGAATGACCGTAACTTTGATGTGACCTGGATAATCCAGTTCACTTTCGATCATCTTCGTGATATCTCTTGCCAAGCGGAAGCTTTCAGCATCATCAATTTTCTCAGGCTGCACCATGACACGGACTTCCCGTCCAGCTTGAATTGCGTAGGATTTCTCTACCCCTTCGAAAGATTCGGAGATCTCCTCCAGTTTCTCAAGACGGCGAATATAGGTTTCAAGTGTTTCGCGGCGGGCTCCCGGTCTTGCTGCGGACAGCGCATCTGCTGCACCTACCAGCATAGCAATAACGGAAGTAGCTTCAACGTCACCATGGTGAGAAGCTATACTGTTGATAACCACCGGATGCTCCTTGTATTTCTTCGCCAGCTCTACGCCAATTTCAACATGAGAGCCTTCCACTTCATGATCAAGCGCTTTACCAATATCATGCAAAAGTCCGGCACGCTTCGCGAGTACGATATCTTCCCCAAGCTCTGCGGCCATTAGCCCGGTAAGGTAAGCTACTTCCATCGAATGCTTAAGAACATTCTGACCGTAGCTTGTCCGGAACTTCAGTCTGCCGAGAATCTTGATCAGATCCGGATGAAGAGCGTGTACACCAACCTCGAATGTAGCTTGTTCCCCATACTCACGGATTCGTTCGTCAACTTCCCTGCGCGATTTCTCAACCATTTCTTCAATTCTGGCTGGGTGAATCCGGCCGTCTGCCACCAATTTCTCAAGTGCAGTTCTTGCAATCTCACGACGAATAGGATCAAAGCCTGACAAAATAACCGCTTCAGGCGTGTCGTCAATAATCAAATCAATACCAGTAAGCGTCTCAAGCGCACGGATATTACGTCCTTCACGTCCGATAATCCGTCCTTTCATTTCCTCGTTCGGCAGCGTTACTACAGAAACGGTAGTCTCAGCTACGTGATCAGCAGCACAGCGCTGAATCGCCAAGGTAATGATTTCTCTGGATTTCTTATCCGCTTCCTCTTTAGCCTGCTGTTCGATATCTTTGATCAGTTGAGCCGATTCATGTCGTACTTCCTGTTCGACATTCGTTAGGATAATGCTTCGCGCATCCTCCATTGTCAGGTTGGAAATACGTTCAAGCTCGGAGACCTGGGTTTTGTAAATTAAATCGATTTGCTGTTGAGTTTCCTCAATTCGTTTCTCTTTGTTGGCCACTTGCTCTTCTTTGCGTTCCAGTGATTCTAATTTTTTATCCAGCGACTCTTCTTTTTGCAACAGTCGTCTTTCTTGCCGTTGGGTTTCATTCCGACGTTCACGAATGTCTTTATCAGCTTCGGCTCTCAGCTTGTGAATCTCATCCTTCGCTTCGAGAACCGTTTCTTTCTTCAGCGCCTCTGCGTCTTTCTTAGCATTCTCCAGAATTTGACTGGCAGCATGCTCGGCACTGGAAATTTTAGCTTCTGCAAGAGATTTGCGAATAAAATATCCGATCACGAACCCAAAGAATAGTGCGGCTACAACGAGAATAATCGAAATCCAAGGTTCCATTTCTGTTCACCTCCTCGTTGATTAGTCCAAGGTATTCCCTGGGATGTGTGTGTGCAGTTGTCAATAATGTTACATTCATCATCACAAATAAACCGATGTACACATGCCAATTCAGTAAGCTGCTCAAGTTGACTCTGTACAAGCGTACAGATATGGACAGGCAGTATACCTTCATAATTGGTAACCAGAATCCGTCTATAGGAGTCACATTCTTTGGAAGGAAAAAGGGACTCTATCGATACAGATTCAAGTTCATTTTATTATTTGATGAAAGAAATTGTCAAGCGTATGACACGCTTCTTCACAAGAAGAGGTTCATTCAAATTGTTCATATTCGGTTTCTTCATCCTCAGTGCCGCCTTGTTCTTCTACCAATGTACGGAGAACTCTCGACACAAGCGAGCCGGAGAAGCCACGTCTCATTAGATAAGCTCCCGTCTTCCGCTTTCTGTCCATAATCTCTCCGCTGGTGTGACGCCACTTCTTCGACCCCATATCTAATGCGCTCTGGTATTCCTCTTCCTCGGAGACACTTCCCAGCGCTTCCTCAATCAGAGGCTTGGAGACGCCCTTCTGGCGCAGCTCCTGTCTGACCCACATCTTTCCCTTGCCACGGTTCTTAACACGCTGGCCGGCCCATTCCTGTGCGTACAGCGCGTCATTAACAAGCCCTTCTCTTTCAAGTCTTGTAACAATCTCTAATATGACCTGCTCTTCTCTGCCCTTTTCCTTCAACCTCTGTGATATTTCCTTAGTAGTCCGGGGCTTGCGGCTGAGGTAATTCAGAGCATCCGCGTAAGCCTGCTGCTTCTCGTCAGCAGCTATAATTTCAAGCAGATCCGACTTGGTGAATGAGCTCCCCTTCATCATCCTGTACTTGATCATTACATCTTCATGCACTTGAACACAATATGGGCCAAAATGAATAAGATACCGATACTTCGGCCGCTTTAGACTCTCAACTGAGGTAATACTTAATGCCTCATCTTCCGGAAAATCCGCCAAGCCGTCAAAATCCTCGTCATCCTGCCCGCTTGGTTCCGAGATATCGTAGATCCCACGCTCTTGAAGCTGCTTGTCCGATCGCGAATCAATATACTTTCCCCGCCCGTACGGAGTTTTCTTATACTTTCCCTCATCCATTGTAATATTCTCCCGCTATATAATAAGAAAACGCTCTGTCTCCGGTAGATACCTTCGATCAGAGCGCCACACCAAATTAATTATTCATCTGCAAAAAGAGCGAGCTCTTCTTTGCTTTCTTCCTCAGCTTCACTTGCGGTTGGCGCAGGGACAGCTGTCGTTAAATTGCTGGCTTCGCGAATCTTGTTCTCAATAACATCCGCAATTTCAGGGTGCTCTTTAAGAAACTGCTTCGCGTTCTCCCGTCCTTGTCCAAGACGTTCGCCAGAGAAGGAATACCAGGCACCGCTCTTATCAACAATATCCTGCTCAACACCGATATCGATCAGACTTCCTTCCTTGGAAATCCCTTCGCCATACATAATGTCGATCTCAGCTTGTTTGAATGGAGGAGCCACTTTGTTCTTAACTACCTTGATTCTTGTACGGTTACCTACCATATCGTTACCCATTTTGATAGTTTCGATACGACGCACATCCAGTCGAACAGTTGAATAGAACTTCAACGCACGTCCACCAGGAGTAGTCTCTGGATTACCGAACATAACCCCAACTTTCTCACGCAGCTGGTTAATGAAGATTGCAATCGTCTTGGACTTGCTGATTGCGCCAGACAGCTTACGCAAGGCTTGGGACATCAATCTTGCTTGAAGACCCACGTGAGAGTCTCCCATTTCACCTTCGATTTCCGCTTTAGGAACAAGAGCCGCAACGGAGTCAATAACGATAATATCCACAGCTCCACTACGTACCAGTGCTTCTGCAATCTCCAGTGCTTGTTCACCCGTATCTGGCTGGGACAGAAGCAATTCATCAATGTTAACACCAAGCTTGCCCGCATAAGTCGGGTCAAGTGCGTGCTCCGCATCAATAAATGCAGCTTGTCCGCCTGCCTTCTGAACTTCCGCTATCGCATGTAGAGCAACGGTCGTCTTACCAGAAGATTCCGGTCCATATACTTCAATAATACGACCACGAGGCAGCCCGCCTGTGCCAAGAGCTATATCTAATGCTATAGAGCCGCTGGGAATAATTTCCACTTGCATATGAGTGGATTCCCCAAGCTTCATAATTGATCCCTTACCGAACTGCTTTTCTATTTGACGAAGCGCCATATCCAGCGCTGCACGACGATCTGACATTAGCTCACATCCTTCAAAATGATAAATACAGGATTGCCTTACTTATACAATTGTACCTTGTTTAGAAGCGTTTGCCAAGCATTTTTTAGAACATACATTCGTTTTTTTCTGGACCGGACACCTCTCTTCCATAGTGCCGCGATTTCCAGAGATTAACACAAAAGAACCGCAGCAACCCTTTAGTTTGCTACGGTTCTTCCGTCTCTTAATTATACTCTAGCAGACTTCCTGCTGCAAGTTTAGCAGGCAGCAGTCTTATCCTAAGCTATTAAGTCCCTATGCATTAGCTGATTGAAGCTCCTTAAGCCGCAGCCACAGCCGATAGAGGATAGCCTTGGCAGATCTGAGACGAATGGTCTCGCGGTTGCCTTTAAGGTTCAATTCATAAGTTGTGGTGGATCCATCCCGTTCGGAGATCCCGATATATACGAGTCCAACCGGCTTTCTCTCCGAGAATGCAGGACCCGCCACCCCTGTGACCGATAGTCCGAAATCCGTGTCAGTGACAATTCGAACCTGCTCAGCCAGCACTTTAGCGGTCTCACTGCTGACAGCCCCGGGCGCCTCTTCTCCTTCAAGAAGATGTGCAGGCACATTCAAGAGCTTCTTCTTCATTTCGTTGGAGTAACACACAATTCCGCCCAGGAACACAGTTGCGCTTCCCGGAATTGAAGTGATCTCTTGCATTAACAGTCCGCCTGTACAGCTCTCGGCTGCACTGACCGTTAGATTCATCTCGGTCATCATCTCTACAATAACCTGTTCAATAGGCACGTCACGATTAGCATATAAGTAATCAGACAAGCGCTCTTCAATAATCTTCTCCATCGCGTCAAGCTTCTCAAAAGCCTCACTCTCAAGTGCTGCTTTGGTAGATAACCTGATAGTGACTTCACTTTCCTTGGCATAAGGAGCGATCGTCAAATCACTCTGCGACTCAATTAAATCCAGCAGCTTCGTCTCCAGCGCAGATTCACCGATTCCCGCGAACTTCAGCATTTTGGAATACAGAGGGGTCTCTCCAGTCAGCACATGACTCATGATCCAAGGCTTAGCCTGGTTCTCGAACATGGGCATCAGCTCTTTAGGCGGCCCTGGCAGGACAATATAGTGTTTGTCGCCCTGGGTAATGGCATTGCCTACAGCAAGCCCCGTCTCATTCGGCAGTGGTGTGCCCCCGTCAATAGCCAGGGCTTGACGCCGGTTGTTCTCAGTCATAGGCTGCTCCCGGTCTTTGAAGAAACGGTCAATATTATCCATCGCCTGACGGTCAATATGAAGCTCCCGTCCCAGATTTGCCGCCAAGGCTTCTTTGGTAAGATCATCCTGGGTCGGGCCAATACCGCCCGAGAAAATAATTAGATCAGCACGCTCCTCGGCAATCTTGATTGCCTGCTGGAGACGCACCTTATTATCCCCAACCACCGTCTGGAAAAAGACATCGATTCCCAGTGCAGCTAACTCCACTGATAAATAGCGGGCATTCGTATTTACAATCTGGCCAAGCAGAAGTTCAGTCCCTACGGCAATAATTTCAGCTTTCATCAGTAATCACAACTCCCCCGTTAAGAAGGGCAACGTGGCATCCTCTTCTAGTTAGATTCAGTTCAGACTTTAGAGAAAGACAATATGTTCTTGTTCTTAATGAAGTAATCAATTCCAGAGTAAATGGTGATCAGAGCCGCAATCCAAATCGCAACCTCGTCAAATGGGAAATTCACCCATGCAAACGGGAAGTTATTGAGAAGCAGTGCTGAAATCGCAACAATCTGGGTGATTGTTTTAATTTTACCCCATTTACTGGCTGCAATAACAGAACCCTCAAGCAGGGCCACTTCACGAAGACCCGTTACAGCAAATTCGCGGCTAATGATCACCACAGCAATCCATGCATCACATTTGCCTAAGGCAACGAGAGAGACCAGCACTGCCGCTACCAGCAGCTTGTCCGCCAAGGGATCCAGCAATTTCCCCAAATTAGTCACCATGTTGTTCTTGCGTGCCAGATAGCCATCAAGTCCGTCCGTACTGGCTGCAATAATGAACAATAGAGCTCCAATCAGGTGATTCAGTGGCAATGTGTAATTCCCCCAGGTCAAAGGATATGACCACCAGTCCATGTTCAGGTTCACAAGCAGGAACACAAGCATGACCGGAATCATGAATATACGGGCTAATGTAATTCGGTTGGGCAGATTCATCGAGCACCCTCCCCTGACAAGTCAAGAATAGAATATGTAAAAAAATGAACAAAGTTATGCTGCTTAAGAACTATGACGTAATCGTTAGCTGTCATTTTGTACCCCCAGTGATTGCTGCCGTCCCCATTTATCCCTACAAGTATAATATACGGCTTATACTGTGTCAAAATGAAGCAAGGTCTCGACAGATATGCATTTCAGGCATATCAAGAGACCCTACAGTGTTATTTAAGATTAGTAAATTGAAGGTCAACAGACAAATCCGCCTTGCGGAGAAGCTGAATTACACTTTGCAGATCATCCCGGCTTTTCCCGGTTACCCGGACCTGATCTCCTTGAATCTGACTTTTCACCTTAAGCTTGGAATCACGAATAAGGATATTGATCTTCTTCGCATTATCCTGGTCAATCCCTGACTTAAGTGTAATACGCTGACGGACGCTTCCGAGCGAAGCTGGCTCCACTTTCCCATACTCCAGGTTCTTGATCGGCAGACCCCGCTTAATCATCTTGGACTGCAAAATATCAATAACCGCTGTCAGCTTGTACTCATCATCCGAGGTTACAACCAGAACATCCTTGTCGACTTTGATCGAGCTTTTACTGTTCTTAAAGTCATAACGGGTCTCAAGCTCCCGTTCTGTCTGCTGTATGGCATTAGTTAGTTCCTGCATGTCTACTTTCGACACGATATCAAATGAACTTTCACTACTCATCTTATCCCATTCCCTTCGTTCGTCTTATCTTATGTTTTATTATTATATGAAAAAGTTTCTTCTAACACAAACAGGGCAAGCGCCAACCCCGCTTCTCGCCGGTGTGGACACCTGCCCTGATTCTTGCTTCCCGGCTTAACAACACTTCAAAGTACATTCACAGTACTCTGAAGTACACATGCGTATGCCAGTAATCAACAATCTCGTAGACTCCTATGCGCCTACACTTGCAGACTAATTCGTTCCTGTATCTGATGTGTCCGAACCAGCTGGGCTGGAGTCCGTCCCGCTGGTTGAATCTTCAGTAGAGGTTGTTGAATCTTCAGCAGAGTTCGTTGAATCAGTAGAACCCGACTCACCTGTTCCTTGACCAGAGGTGCCATCATCCAGATTCAACTGAATTTTGGTTGTATTCTTCCCATCAGTCACAACCTTGCCACCAACCGTAATTACAGTGTTATTCGAATTACCTGATTTAATATACAGTCCTTCAGAACCCAAATCATAACTCTGAGTTTCTCCGTCCTCAATATTCTGGTAGAACAGCTTCTCACCCCGGGAAGTTCCTTTTCGCACTTCAACCCAGCTCTTGCCAGAAGCTTTGATTTCAACTTTGACCGGAGCGGTTCCGCTGCTGGTCACTTTGAATTTTGTCGTGCTTCCCTTCTTGCCATCAGGCGTTACGATTGCCGAACCTGAATCCGCCGCTCCCGTATCTGTTGGATCTGCACCCGTTCCAGACTCGGTACCCGTACCCGAATTCGGATCCGTTGCTGTTCCTGTACCAGGTACGGTTGACTGCCCTTGGCTCTCCGTGCCTGTCTGCCCTCCACCTGTGTTCAGGTCTCCGCCTTGTGCAGGAGGTGTAACAGTCTCCGTCTTAGCAGGCGTAGTTGTCGTGACTGGTGTCTTGCTATCCGTCACTGGAGTAGGGTCAGGAGTCTTCGTGCTGTCAGACCTGTAATTATTTGAGACGACAATGTAAATTACAATCACAATCAAGGCTGCGAACGACCACATCAGCGTCGTTGACAGCCATTTCGAATTCCGTTCAGTTGCAGCGTGACTGCTCCTTCTCTTCTGAATGACAGGCTCCATAGTAGGCTCAGGCTCGGTGACCGGAACATCCTTGCGGTGCTCCTCAAGCAATTCATCCGAATCCACTCCAACAGCCTCTGCATAAGTTTTAATAAATGCCCGCACATAAAAGCTTCCTGGGAGCACTTTATAATCTCCCGCCTCGATGGCTTCCAAATATCTTTTTCGAATTTTGGTCATTTCTTGGACGTCGTCCAGCGACAATCCTCTTTGAAGTCTGGCCTCCTTCAATTGCTGGCCCAGATCCGACATTACCATCCCTCCTGTCAATTTTCAGCACACAATTATAGATCATCCGTGTACAGCGTAGTGAATGTATCATAGACGATTTCCTCGTCCGGATTGTTACGAAGCTCGATAATAAAGTCAAAGTCGCTATAGTCATATTTCGACTCTCTAATGAAGATATCGGGATGCTCAATGACCTTGGTCGCAGGCATCGTCATGATATCTTCGAGAAGCTGGTAGTGCTTCTCATTGGAACGTATGGTACTGATGATTCCATCGATGATAAATACATTGTTAGGATTGTACTCTTCCTCAGACAGCAGACTGCGGACGGTCTGTCTCAATAGAGTAGACGACACAAAGGTCCATCTCTTCATGGAGCAGACACTGCCGGCGATGATTGACTCTGTCTTGCCTACCCGAGGCATACCCCGCAGGCCGATAACCTGGTGGCCCTCTCTTTTAAATATTTCACCCAAAAAGTCTACAAGCAACCCAAGCTCATCACGTGTGAACCGAAAGGTCTTGCGGTCATCAGAATCCCTATTTATATAACGGCCATGTCTCACAGCCAATATGTCCACAAGCCGTGGACTGCGCAGCGCCAGAACCGTAATATTATCGACTTTGCCGAGCATTTGACCCAACAGAGCGATCTTCTCATCATCCTCGCATTCCAGCAGCATCCCCCGTGTCTGGCCTTCAACCCCGTTAATGGTTATGATGTTAACCCCGAGCATACCGAACATGGAAGCAATATCCCCTAGAAGTCCCGGCCGATTCCTATGTATTCTGTACTCCATGTACCACTGTGTTTGCTTCAACCGGTTCACCTCTTCTACCCTGCTCTATATCGTAGAATACGACAGAAAATCTAAATAAATCTGCAGATGCATTACTTGTTAATGATATATAAAATAAAATTGAAAGGCAAGTCCGGCTCAGAATATGGCAGAAAAGCTCCCACAAGGGAGCTTTTCAAAGTTGCTGATCTAGGCGTACTTCTTAGCCAGTTTTACCATTAACCTCGCTATGGTTCTGCGCTCTTCTTCGTTGCCGACATCCCAGATCTCTTTAAGAGCCCGGTTTGAAGCGTTCTGAGGATCAACCTTGTCGTCTAGAAACCCGCCAATTTCGTAGGCTAAATTGGAGATGCTTTCTTCACTCATACCCGCATTCTCCGCATGCTTCACCCGGTCTCCAAGGAACTTCTTCCAAGAATCGAAATTACTCAGTACTGTTGACATGATAAATCCTCCTTCGCATGGCGTTAAGATTTAAGATCAACAGTTGTAATATGTGATTATTGGAATCAGATTATACAGCTATTATTTGGGCGGCTTACGTGATCCAGCCCCCGTTCGGGCTAATGATCTGACCGGTAATATAGCCCGACTCAGGAAGCGCCAGAAAGTAGACCAGCGAGGCAACTTCCTCGGGCGTAGCCAGTCTTCCGGCAGGAATCTCTTCCTCAAGGCGGCGCAGCTCCGCTTCCTCGAAGCTCGCCATCATTTCTGTACTCACGGCTCCTGGTGCGACAGCATTAACCGTGACCAGGGAGGGGGCCAGTTCCTTCGCGAGCGCCTTGGTAAATGCGTTGACCCCACCTTTGGCAGCGGAATAGGCAACCTCGCACGAGGCCCCGGACACCCCCCATATGGAGGAGACATTAATGATTCTTCCGAACCGCTTTCGGACCATATAGGGCATAAATGTCTGTGTACACAGGAACACGCCCTTCAGGTTCACATTCATCATATTGTCCCACTGTTCTTCCGTTAAGTCCTCAAGCATGCCGTAACTGGCAATTCCCGCATTGTTAACCAGAATGTCAGGGAATAATCCGTGGACTTCCAATTTCTCTTTCATTCGGATAATATCGTCTTTTACTCTTAGATCCGCGCTGATGGTAAGCACTCTCGCACCATAAGCCATGCATCTGCGGGCTGCTTCATTCGCCTTCTCATGTGAGCTGCCATAGTGAATGATCACATTCAGCCCCTCCATGGCGAACCGTTCAGCAATAGATGCTCCTATTCCCCTGCTGGCTCCCGTAACTAATACGGTCATATTCTTGATGTTCTTCTCTCTCCCAATTTCGAAGCTCATTCAGGACTCACCACTAGGGATACAGCCATTTGATCCCAATTAATGTGCTCCTTAAGGCGCTGATTGACGTCATCGAGCGTGATGGATTCATAGATCTGGAGAACCTCGAACAGGTCTCCTCTCCGGAACTTGTAACGAGTGAACTCGTGAGCGATATTCTCAGGTGAATTCATCATACGCAAATACCCGCCAATTTTCTTTTTCCGCGCACGTTCGAAATTCTCCGGCTTAAAGCCCGTTTGAACCAGGGCATTCACTTCTTCTGTAATCACTCTTAACAGCTCTTCCGGGTCACGGGTGTCCCCACCAATGGCTGAGAAAGCATAATTGGGATCACTATTATACTCGTGGCCGAAACTATCCGATATCAAATCCTGATCATACAGCTTCTGATATAGATCGGTACTTGAGCCGAACAGCAAATCAAGGGCAAGCTTGGTTGTAAGATCCAGCTTGATCCGCTCCGTACCCGTGATCCCGAGCTTCGTCTCCTTGAAGCCGAACAGACATTTCGGAAGAGATACGGGCAGCTTGGAGGTGCGTCTGCGCTCATTCACACCAGCTGGCTCCTCATTGAACAGACGCTCAATTGTCCCCTGCGGCTTATAGTCCTTGCGCGCCTGATTCGCTCTAACGAGATTAAATACTTCCTCGGGATCCACGCCGCCCACCACAAACAGAAGCATATTGCTTGGATGATAAAAGGCATTGTAACACGTATACAGTGTCTCCTTGGTAATGGTGCCGATCGATTCAACGGTTCCCGCAATATCAATATGAACCGGGTGAACCTTGTACAAGGCTTCGATCAAGCCGAAATATACCCGCCAATCGGGATTATCCGCATACATGCCGATCTCCTGCCCGATAATTCCTTTTTCTTTGTCCACATTCTGATCCGTAAAGTATGGATTCTGCACGAAATTGATCAACGTCTCCAAGTTGGCAGAAATGTTCTCGGTTGATGAGAACAGGTAAGTCGTCTGGTCAAAGCTTGTAAACGCGTTGGCGGAAGCGCCTTGGGAAGCAAACGTTGCAAAGATATCGCCTTCCGGCTCTTCAAACATCTTATGCTCAAGGAAATGAGCAATTCCATCAGGCACAGAGATTTCATCCTGCCCCTCAACACGGAAATGGTTATCGATTGAACCGTATTTGGTAGTGAATGTGGCATAAGTCTTTTGGAAGCCCGGCTTGGGAAGAACGTATACTTGGAGTCCGTTATCCATCACTTCATGATACAGGGTTTCCTGAAGTTTCTCGTACTGAAATTTCTCCACCGGTTATTCCCCCTTCTCGCCTTTCAAAAAGTATACGGTATTTAAGTGGAACGTCTGTGCAGCCTCCGTTACCTCCTTGGAAGTAATCCGCTCAACCTGCTCAAGGAGTTCTTCCGCTGTGCGTTCCTTACCTGAAATAACCCGGTTAAAATCATAGGCGATCATCTCGAACGCGGAGTCCTGTATCTCTACCACATGATTACGGATCATGGCTTTAGTCTGACTAAGCTCAAGTTCACTGATCTCGCCCTGACGCATTGCTTCAAGCTGATTCTTGATAATCTCAAGCGCCTTCTCATAATTCGCAATCTCTATTCCTGACTGGATGGTTGCCATACCTTTATGCCCGTCGTATCTTGATGAAGCATAGTAAGCCAGGCTCTCCTTCTCACGCACGTTGATGAACAGCTTGGAATGCGGATAGCTGCCCAGGATTCCGTTATATACAAGAGCTGAAGCATATTCATCACTGCCGTAAGTAATTGAGGTTCGAAGGCCAAGATTGAGCTTGCCTTGATTCACATTCAGACTTTCCTCAACAGTGCGAACATCGCCAGTCTCAAAGCTGATATTGGTCTGAGCATACTGCTTGGCATGAGGACGCTCAACCTTGAAGCTCTTCTCCACGAGACGGATGACTTCATCCAGAGATGTATCCCCTACCACATACAAGTCCAGATTCACCTCTTGGAGCCAGTGTTCATAAGCTCCATATAGACCTTCCGGAGTTATGCCGCTTAGCTCCGCACGGCTGCCAAGTGGATGAAGACGGTAAGGATCATTACGGAACATTTCTTCCAGGCATCGTTCAGCCGCATAACGGATCTTATCATTAATGATCGATTCCAGCTTTTTGCGGACCGTCTCCTTTTCTGCTGCTACATACGAGGCACGGAAGCTTCCATTCTCAGTCACTGGCTGAGTAAGAACCTCCCCTAGGAAAGCGAAGGATTGCTCCAGGAGTGATTCCTCACTATTGACAAATGAATCGTTAATCGTATCCATCCGCAGCTGTACAATCTGGTAATCGCCTCTTTTATAAATATCAAAGCCAAATCCTGCCCCATACAGCTGTTCAAGCTGTTCCCTGAACTTGGTCGTCTCCGGATAGGAGACGGTACCTCTGCGCAGGACGAATGGGATTAACCCCGTTGTGGCAACCGTCTCTTCCTGTAGGGGAATTCCTGCATATACTGAAATCGCGAACGTCTTGAACCTTTTGGTTGGCATTACGTGAATTCGGATATTGTTTACGCTTCCGCGTTCAAACAAAGACTTGTTCAAGGACAAAACCCCTTTACGAGAGACTATTGTAAGCATATTAATCAAATGCCTTTTTCATAATTAAGCCAAATTTAAATCCATTCTATACCATTCCAAAGTAAAGAAGCAACCGGGGGAGTCCCTGAGCTGCTTCTTCTAACAGACATCACTATTACATACAGAAAATGTGCTTCCCAATCGTCTTAACCTGAGGTCTTGTCCAGATCCATTTCGATGTCGCTGTCTCCGGATTAAAGTAATACAGGCATCCTCCCGAAGGGTCCATGCCATTCATAGCTTCCCTGACGGCCTTGCGTGAAGACTCGTTAGGCTCAAGCCAGATTTGGCCATCAGCTACAGCCGTAAATGCGCCAGGCTGAAAGATTACTCCTGAGACTGTTTTTGGAAAGCTTGGTGATTTCACACGGTTAAGGATCACGGCTGCTACAGCAACCTGCCCCTCAAACGGCTCTCCCCGCGCCTCCCCGTTCACCGCATTGGCCATAATCTTAAGATCATTCTCGGATAGACCCAGCGGGTTGGAGGCAGCGAGCTCACCTGAATTAGTATTAGCTTTGTTATTCCCAGCTGTCGTATTCTTCCCTTTGCCTTTCCCTGGCTCGGCAATTTGTGTTCGGGCATTCTGATCAGGGTTCGGATTATAAGATGAAGCTTTGGGCTTCCAATCCTTAGTGGCATTGTATAACTTCAACTTAGTCTGGGCTCCCGCAAGACCGTCCGGTGTCATCCCGAATTCAGACTGGAACCACTTCAGGGATTTCTTGGTGCTCTCTCCAAAGTGGCTGTCAAGCTTCCCGTGATAGTATCCGAGATAGGCCAGTCTCCCTTGAAGCTCGTACACATCCTGTCCGAATGAACCAAGCTTAATAACCTGAGAACTGAATACGGGTAACGCATTATCATGGCTCTCTCGTGTGGCTGGCGTGGTATTCGTCTTACGCAGCTGGAATGTGCCAAGTAGTGTGCAGACCAATAATAAGACCAATCCGGCAGCCAACCAGATTTTCCTGTTGTTCATACGTCAAGTCCTGCCTTTCTCTTATGTGTTGAGATGGTAACTTTAGTATGACAACCCCTGCCTCTTCCTATGCACCGGAGAAGAAAGATCGCACTCATAAATAAAAGAGCCCGCGCAGCATAGTGCGGGGCTCATCATTAATGCTATCTAAATTAAGAACTAACTTTACTCTGTCTATACTGCTCTATCGAAGTGAGAACTTCTCTTGGCTTACTGCCCTCATAAGGCCCCACTATTCCCCGGGCTTCCATGGAGTCAATAAGGCGGGCAGCACGGGTGTACCCTACTCTCATACGGCGCTGCAGCAGGGATACAGATGCCTGCTTGGCTTCAAGCACAATCTGGACCGCCTGATCATACAGCTCGTCAAGCTGTTCCTCCGGCTCCTGTGCCGTGTCGTCGACCTCAGGTATTAAGGTCTCATCATACTCGGCCTGTGCTTGTCCACGCACATATTCCACGATGGACTCTACTTCCTGATCACTCATGAATGCCCCCTGCACACGTACCGGCTTGGACGCCCCCATAGGCATGAAGAGCATGTCACCCCGGCCCAGAAGCTTCTCGGCTCCGGCCATGTCCAGAATCGTCCGGGAATCAACCTGAGAAGACACGCCAAAAGCGATACGTGATGGGATGTTAGCCTTGATCACTCCTGTTATTACATCGACAGACGGACGCTGAGTTGCAATGATTAGATGAATTCCCGCCGCCCGGGCCATCTGGGCAAGACGTGCAATCGCGTCCTCCACATCATTAGCTGCTACCATCATCAGGTCCGCAAGCTCATCCACAATCACGACAATGTAGGGCAAAACGGCAGCCGGATTGTCCTTCATTAGGTTATTGTAACCTTCCACATTTCGTGCACCGGATTTGGAGAACATCTCATACCGCTTCTCCATCTCAACCACAATCTTCTTCAGTGCCAGCGAAGCTCTCCTAGGATCTGTCACAACCGGAGCAAGCAGATGAGGAATCCCGTTATACATATTAAGCTCAACCATCTTGGGGTCCACCATCAGAAACTTAACTTCATCGGGCTTTGCCTTATACAGGATGCTTGTAATAATACCGTTAATGCACACCGACTTCCCTGATCCAGTTGCTCCGGCGACTAGCAGATGGGGCATCTTGGTCAGGTTCCCCACGATGGTCTGCCCTGAAATGTCTCTGCCGAAAGCGATGGACAGCTTGGACTCAGCATCCTGGAACGTCGGAGTCTCCATTACCTCACGCATAGTAACTACAGAGACCTCACTATTTGGAACCTCAATCCCGATCGCTGATTTCCCGGGAATCGGGGCTTCCATCCGGATGTCTTTGGCGGCAAGCGCCAGTGCTATATCATCTGTCAGGTTCACGATCCGACTGACCTTAACTCCAATGTCAGGCTGTATCTCGTACCTGGTAACGGCCGGACCGCGTACGACCTCCAGTACTTTGGCACGAACTCCGAAGCTCTCAAGCGTTGCTTCGAGCTTGCGTGCGGTCTGCATATAGTCTGCCTGATCACCTGCTTTAACCCCACTGTTCCCTTTTGACAACAATTTGAAGGAAGGCAGCCTGTAGGGTTTGGGTGCGGGCTTAGGAGGAAGCACCGGCAAGCTATCAGTGAGCTCGTCTGACCCCGCCACTTTACCTTCACCCTGAGGATGAACTCCGTTCTGACTATCTTCGCCAAAATTCAACGGATCAGCAGAATCACCTTGAGCTTCATAAGATACAGCAGAGTCCAGCTCCTCGTCCGGATGTATCCCTGAATCCTCCTTCTCTTCCGTGCTGCGGTCCTCGCGCTGGATCTGGTCAAAGAAATCACGAATAATCAGACTAGGTTCATTCCGCTGCGGCAGCGGACTGTCGGGACGCGTATGTACATCCGTATCATTCCAATTAACCTCTGTATATTCATCTTCCTTATCCTCTATCGGGAGTTCCTGTGAAGGGATGTCCGGCATCGTCTGCTCGCTCTTGTCCTTGAACCCGAGAAGCTGGAAGAAGACGGGCTTAGTCTTTCCTCGCGGCTGCACGGGAGCTGACTCATCCTCCTCCTCATCCTCATAATCTTCGGCTTCTGGAATGGATTTAATTTTTGTAGTCTTGGTCTTGGTACCTGACTTCCCCTGGCTCCCTACAGGAATCGGACGAAGCATCCGGTACTTACGGCTTAACTGAGCAGCCAATTGGCCAGCACGTTTCTTAAAAATACTGAATAATTCAACGTAGGATAGATTGGTGATTAACATGAAGCTGATGGCGAACATCACAATCATCACCAGCTTGGCACCCGTGATACCAAATAACACATAGAGTAGAATGAACTCCAGCGCACCCACATACCCGCCGCTGATGTCCAGGTTGAACATGGAGGCTACACCAGTTGAGCCCACCTTAGTCAGAGCGAACTGTAAATCGTGATGAATTTGTAATAAAATGTTCCTTGGTGTAATGGGCAGCACAGGAGCAAGCTTGTACTGCATCGCTGATATCGTACTCATAAGCGCAAGCGCACACACGATCATAACGATACCCGTTCGTCTGGAACTCCATTTTGATGGCCATTTACGATGAATCATTACGGTCAAGCCCACATAGATTCCAACTAACGGAATTACGAAATAGAACTTGCCCAGAATCATGGCGGACATCTTAAACAACGCATGTCCTACAGCCGCTTCTCCTGCAAGAGCAATAATGGATAATGTAATCAGGATGATCCCGTAAATTTCATATTTTAGAACATTGCCTAATGCGGCTTTTTTCTTCCTTCGCTTTCCGGCCAATAGGACCACCCCCAGAAGAATATTATAACATATTCTTAGGGGGCAACCTATAGAATAACCCGTCGTTTAGCGTCGATTTTGAAGGGTGGGCAAGTAGATAATCTCCTGACCAGGCGCATACTCTGGATTCATATAATCCTTCAGTTCTCCCCTTAGCATCCGGACAATCGTTGCCCTGTTCCCCTGCTCAAGCCGAACCTGCAGCAGTACCCCGTCCACTTCAACTTCTCCATAGATTTCCTCGGTATCTGTACTCTCCCATATTAACTCCCACGGCAATATAGTGTAATGGGTCATTGAGTCAAGCCTCCTGTATGAGCCCCTCTTCTTTCACTGATCAAGCGATTCAAGTAGGCCAGCGCCTCTCCAATTCCGCCCAGTCCATCAATGAGTCCGTAATTCACCGCATCGGCTCCGCCAACCGCCGTTCCGATATCCCTATTCAGATCCCCAGTCTTGAACATAAGCTCTTTGAACAATTCGGGCGAAATTCTGGAATGGGAGGTTACAAAGCGGACAACCCTTTCCTGCATCTTCTCTATATACTCAAACGTCTGGGGAACACCGATGACTAGTCCGGTCATACGGATTGGATGTATAGTCATCGTTGCGCTCTCCGCTATGAACGAGTAATCAGAGGATACGGCAATTGGCACACCTATACTGTGGCCCCCGCCTATAACTACAGTTACCGTCGGCTTGGTTAACGAAGCGATCATCTCTGCTATAGCCAGACCGGCTTCAACATCTCCACCCACCGTATTCAGAATAATCAGAATACCCTCGATCTGCTTATTCTGTTCGGCAGCGACAAGCTGAGGAATTAAATGTTCATATTTCGTAGTCTTGTTCTGGGGCGGCAGAACGATGTGGCCTTCAATCTGTCCTATAATAGTCAGACAATATAGGTTGGAGATATCCGCCGCGGGCACTGAGGTTTGACCAAGCTGCTGGATGTATTCCATAACCGGAGACTTTTTCTCAACGGGTGCTTCAGGTGGAGGTAATTCTGAGTGAAAATTAGTACTACCTGGCGATAATTGCTGATTGTGCATGATGTTCATCCTTCCACTTTACGCTTATTCTGCAAATTTAGCGGGTGCCTGATTAGTATGCCGTGAACCTTGACCACGCTATGCACAGAATTGATAAAGCTTCAGGCATAGAAATGCCCCCTATTCTGCCAGGAACCGTCCAATTCCGGGTAGATAGGGGGCGACTGTGTGCCCAATTCAAATAAGCTGCTTATACTTCCATAATAATTGGAAGAATCATTGGTCTGCGGCGAGTCTGCTCATATAAGAAGCGTCCAAGCGCATCCTTCACATTGGTCTTCAAGGAAGCCCATTCATTCACATTCTCGCTCATCAACCGCACCAGAGTGCTGGTAACAATACGGTTAGCTTCTTCCAGAAGCCCTTCGGATTCCCTTACGTATACGAAACCACGGGAAATGATGTCCGGGCCGGATACAATGGTGCCGTCCTGCTTGCTCAGAGTAACTACTACAACCAGAATACCGTCCTGGGAGAGCAGCTTACGGTCGCGAAGTACAATGTTGCCGACATCCCCGACACCTAGCCCGTCAATAAGGACGTTTCCGGCAGGAACTTTACCTGCTTTGCGTGCAACACCGTTCTGAATCTCAATGGTATCCCCGATCTCAATCAGGAAGATATCTTCAGGCTGAATACCTACCGATTCACCCAATAGAGCATGCTTGCGCAGCATACGATATTCACCGTGAATAGGAATGAAGTACTTCGGCTTCATCAAGTTCAGCATCAGCTTCAATTCTTCCTGGCTGCCGTGTCCGGATACGTGTACACCCGAGTTGGAACCACTGTATATGACTTCTGCTCCTAGACGGAACAACTCGTCAATCGTACGTCCCACATATTTCTCATTGCCTGGTACTGGAGTAGCAGCAATAATTACCGTATCTCCCGGTAAAATATCTACTTTACGGTGAGTGGAGCGTGCCATCCGCGTAAGCGCAGACATCGGCTCTCCTTGGCTGCCTGTGGAGAGAATAACCACACGGTCGCTGGCCATTTTGTTCACTTCTTCAGGCTCGATCAGAATGCCGTCTGGGACATCCAGATAACCCAGCTCTGAAGCAATGGACACCACGTTAACCATACTGCGGCCGATAACAGTTACTTTACGCCCTGTGGCGAAAGCCGCATCGAATACCTGCTGAATCCGGTGTACGTTGGAGGCAAAGGTTGCAACTACGACACGCTGCTGGGCTTTGCGGAAAATGTCTCCAAGCACAACGCCGACATTTTTCTCAGATGGGGTAAATCCTGGCTTCTCAGCATTCGTACTATCCGATAACAAGGCGAGAACGCCTCTTTGTCCGATTTCAGCCATACGCTGCAGATCCGCATATTGACCATTGACTGGAGTATGATCAAATTTGAAGTCACCCGTGTGCACTACATTACCTTCCGGTGTCTCGATGCATACGCCGACAGAATCAGGAATACTGTGGTTGGTCTTGAAGAATGTAGCTTTAAGGGAAGCTCCAAGCTGAATCTCCGAATCCGCATTAATCAAGATCCGTTTGGTATCGCCAAGCAAATTGGCTTCCTTCAGCTTGTTCTCCACAAGTCCCAGAGTCAGCTTAGTTCCATAGACCGGAACATTAAGATGTCTCAAAACATAAGGCAGTCCGCCGATATGGTCTTCGTGCCCGTGAGTCAGGACGATGCCTCTTACTTTGTCACGGTTCTCCGTCAAGTAAGTAATATCAGGGATAACAATGTCGATACCCAGCATGTCCTCTTCCGGGAACTTAAGGCCGGAGTCAATGACAACGATGTCATTGGCATACTGAACTACGTACATGTTCTTCCCGATTTCTGCGACGCCGCCCAGTGCAAAGATCGTTAGTTTATCAATATTATTTTTTTTGGACAAGTGAATCTAACCCTCCTAAATGTATTGGACGTCGTTATCATTTCGATTATACGGAGTGAACTAATCCACACCTTTAAGGTCATATCTTTAGTCCGACCCGTATATAGTAAAATTTCAAAAATATACCGCACCCAGTCACTTGACCTCATTATACATGATCGATTTGTCAAAAAACAAGTCAATCACGGATCAGCCGATGTAGTTACCTTGCACCACAATGAAAAAACCAATGCCTATAGTAGCACATCGGTTTTTAGCAGATCAGCCTTTATTTAACTATTACCCTGAATTATCGACATTTCAATCAAACAATTTCCGAATTAAAGCAGCCTCTTCTTCAGTGGGTGGAACCAGCGGCAGTCGCACCGAACCCACCTGGATTCCACGTTCATTAAGCGCAAATTTGACAGCAACCGGATTCGGGCACTCGAACAAGCCTTTAAACACAGGCAGCAGCTGTTGGTGCAGCTTGGCAGCTTCAGCCACTTGGCCCTCAAGATAAGCCTGAATCATTTGTTTCATAGGTTCACCGATAAAATGACTGGCTACACTCACGATTCCATAGGCGCCTACGGCAAGTGCAGGCAGAGTCGCACCATCATCTCCGGAATAGACAACAAAACCTTCTGGTGCCTGGTTAGCAACCTGGGCTACCTGATCAAGCGATGCGCACTCCTTGATAGATGTGATATTAGGAATTTGAGCCAGCCGGAGAATCGTCTCTGTGTTCATGCTGACAACTGTACGTCCAGGAACATTATACAGCATGACCGGTAGCTTGGTTGAGTTGGCAATGGCCTCAAAATGACGGTACAAGCCCTCCTGGCTTGGCTTATTGTAATAAGGAACCACAATAAGAGCACCGTCTACGCCAAGCTTCTCAGCTTCTGCAGTCAAATGGATGGAATGTGCTGTATGATTGCTCCCGGTTCCTGCGATGATTTTGCATCGGCCAGAGGCGTGCTTAACGGCAAATTCAATGAGCTGAAGCTTCTCCTCATCACTTAATGTAGGGGACTCGCCCGTAGTACCGCATACGACCAAGGCGTCTGATTTCTGTTCATCAATGAGATAATCTATAAGCTTAGCAGTCTGCTCCCAATCGATGTGTCCCTGTTCGTCGAAAGGGGTGACCATGGCTGTTACTAATCTTCCGAATTCCACCTTGACTCCTCCTCAAAAAAGTATGGTTAAGCCGTTCCATTCCTATAGCCTAATACAGCTGATTACCGATGCAGTTCAAATTTGGCATGCAGAGCACGAAGTGCCTGAACCATATCTTCCTTGTTCACAAGCACCCATATCGTTGTATTCGAATCTGCCGATTGCAGGATTTGGATGTTATGTTCGCTCAAGGCTTCAACGATCTTGGCCATGATTCCCGGCACCCCGTTGATTCCTCCGCCAATTACCGATACCTTGGCACACCCATTTACGATCTGCGGCTCGAAACCCAGCTCCTCTAGCACAGCCGCTGCTTTGACACTGTCGTTGTCAAAGACGGTATAAACGACTCCGGCAGGGGTTACATTAATAAAATCCACACTGATTGCATTCTCGGCCATGGACTTAAAAACCTCAAGCTGCAGCTGATGACCCTTACCTGCCGACTGCACAGTGATCTGGGTCACATTGCTTACATAAGCAATCCCGGTCACAAAGCGATCCACAATCCCTGTCTGAACGTCTTGGAACCCTTCTGGATTAGCCACCAATGTACCGACGCTGTCCGAGAATGTAGAACGAACCCGCACCGGAACACTTGACTGCATGGCAATTTCGACCGCTCTTGGATGTATGACCTTGGCCCCTTGGTGGGCCATGTTGCAGATCTCCGCATAACTGACATAGGATAAAGGTTTGGCATCTTCAACGATCCGTGGATCAGCGGTCAGTATTCCATTGACATCCGTATAGATGTCTACAATTTCAGCGTGTAACGCAGCACCAAGCGCAGTTGCTGACGTATCGCTTCCGCCTCTGCCCAAAGTTGTGAAATCACCGTTCAGACTCTGGCCTTGAAAGCCGGTCACAATGACTACGTCCTTTGTACCCAGCTCGTCAAGCACTCTTGCCGGAACTACATCCAGAATCCGGGCATTTCCGAACTGCTCATCCGTACGGAATCCAGCCTGGGCTCCTGTAAGGACAACGGAAGAAACTGAATTCTGCGCCAGCAATCCGCAGAGCGTTGTAGCCGAAATGACTTCACCACAGACCATCAGTAAATCCTTTTCACGTGCAGGCAGTA
The DNA here is from genome assembly GCF_023704175.1 of Paenibacillus sp. YPG26. NCBI lineage: Bacteria > Bacillati > Bacillota > Bacilli > Caryophanales > Paenibacillaceae > Paenibacillus > Paenibacillus sp. YPG26. The sequence continues at coordinate 2,536,535 of NZ_CP084530.1, forward strand.
ATCCTCCATTCACCGCAGCCCAATCCAGCAGTGTGTCCGTAGCATAGGGATCACCCTTTCTTCCCATAGCTGAGACAACGACAACCAGCCGGTACCCTGCCGCAAGCTCTCTGCGGATATGACGAACGACATGTTCCCTTGCCTCAGGTGTAGCAAGAGAAGTGCCTCCAAATTTCTGCACCATGATGCGCATTGCTATTCCTCCAGTATGTTGTCAAAAGAAGACATACGCCACCTTCTGTATAGAAAGGAGCGTATGACTAAGGGTTACTTCGATTTATTAGCAGCGATAATCTCTGCAATTTGTACCGCGTTCCATGCGGCGCCTTTAAGCAGGTTATCTGATACAATCCACAGATTCAGGCCACGCTCATTCGTCAGATCACGGCGAAGACGTCCCACAAACACATCATTCTTGCCCGCAGCTTCCGTTGCAAGAGGATAGAGCTGATTAGCCGGATCATCCACAAGGGTGATGCCTGGCGCATCAGACAGCAGGCTGCGCACGTCATCCAAGTTGTAATCTTCTTTCAATTCAACGTATACCGATTCAGAATGACCATAGATAACCGGGATACGGACACATGTCGCTGTAACCAGTACGGACTCGTCATCCAGAATCTTCTTGGTTTCACGAATCATTTTCATTTCTTCAAGCGTGTATCCATTATCCTGGAATTTATCAATTTGCGGGATCGCATTAAAGGCAATTTGGTGCTTGACAGGTAGTGAGCCTACAGGAAGAATATCCGGATTCGGATCATTGCCTTCCAACACTTCCTTCGTCTGACGGTTCAGCTCATCAATTGCACGGGCACCCGCACCTGATACGGCCTGATATGTCGATACAATGATCCGGGAGATCCCATAACGGTCATACAGCGGCTTAAGCGCGGCTACCATTTGGATCGTGGAGCAGTTCGGATTGGCAATAACCCCCTGATGCTCATTGATCTTGGACTCATTGACCTCCGGTACCACAAGCGGCGTATTCGGATCCATACGGAACGCATTCGTGTTATCAATACACACGGCTCCATGACGTACAGCGTGGGGAGCAAGCTCCTTACTTACATCTCCACCCGCACTGAACAAAGCGATATCAATACCTTCAAAACTGTCCGGGCCAGCTTCTTCAACGGTAATTTCCTGTCCCTTAAAAGTAACGCGGGATCCAGCAGAACGGGCCGAAGATAAGAGCTTCAGCTTATCGATCGGGAAATCTCTCTTCTCCAATAATCCGATAATTTGTTCTCCAACAGCTCCCGTCGCTCCTACTACCGCGACATTCAATTTCGTTTTACTCATCTGGCTCGTCTCCCCTTCTAATCAATGCTATATATTATAAGTTCTTATTACTATGGTTAGGCTTGCTGCACGTGTTCAATAATTAGGGGCTGAATCTGCTGTCCCTGCAGGGCCGCATAACAGGTCTCCGGAATCAGATCCATGCGGGAGACCAATGAATTAGGCTTACCTGTAGGATTATCCTGCCCGAAAGGAACGAAATAGATATTCTTCGCCACTACGAGCTTCGCGATATTGGCAAGATTAAAGCCAAGCCCGTCGTTGGTAGAAATCGCGAGCACCACGGGTCTCCCTGTGCGAAGCTGTGCTTTGGCTGCCATGAGCACAGGACTGTCTGTCATGGCGCTCGCCAGCTTGCTGGTGGTATTTCCCGTACAAGGTGCAATGACAAGCACATTCAACCGCTTGGAAGGACCGAGCGGCTCAGCTTCAACAATTGTAGAAATGATATCATTACCTGTAATATCTTTCAACTGTCTCTGCCAATCCTGAGAACTGCCGAAACGTGTGTCTGTCGTCAACACCGTCTGTGATATAATCGGCACTACCTCTGCTCCCCCGTCCACAAAGCGCTGGATTTGAGGCATCACTTCGGCAAATGTGCAATGCGAACCTGTTATCGCATACCCAACTGTAATTCCCTTCCAGTTCATTCAGCATCCCCCCGTATCTTCTGTTCCATTATCGACTGACAAATACAATTTGCCATAATAATTCCAGCCGTTTTGGGAGCGACGATACCGGGTAGGCCAGGAGCTAATATCGCCTTAACGCCTCTCTTCTCCGCATAACGAAAATCCGTTCCACCTGGAGATGAGGCAAGGTCGATAATAACAGCCTGACGGGGCATTTTTGCGATGATTTGCGCTGTGACTATCATAGTCGGAATTGTATTAAAAATCAAGTCAATGTCAGAGGCCTCATTGGCCAAATTCGTTGTCATAAAAGGCTTCCAGCCCATTTCCGCCGCTCTGGCGAAGTGATCCTTACGCCTGACTCCCGCCTTCACCGAAGCCCCGAGTGCCTGAAGATTTCTGGCCAGAGTGAACCCGGTCCGGCCGAGACCAAGCACCGCACAAGTTGAGCCATGAATCGTGATGTCCGTATTCTGAATGGCCATCATCAGGGCCCCTTCAGCCGTAGGAATTGAATTATAAATCGCTACATCATCACGGTCCAGCAGCTCCATAAGCGTAAGCTTATATTTTGCAGTCAACCTTCTTATGAAATCTTTGGCCATACCTGTGTAGATGAGGACATCCTTCGGTAACGACGCGAAATGCTCTTCGTGTAAGATGATCGGTTCCGAGGAAAAATGCACAGGCACTTGACCTTTATCATCACTCGCTACCACCGGCAGTACTAGCACATCAGCTGAAGCCAGAAGCTCTATTGTCAGTTGTTCTGATGACACTCCAGCAGCAGGAGGCACCTCAAGTTGATCGAACCCGACAATCCTCACGTTAGCATCCAGCTCCGCACATTTGCGAATGACCTCGATCTGGCGTGCGTCTCCGCCAAGGAATACAATTGTCATACCCGTAAGCATTGCAGGAGATCACTCCTTTCCTAACAGCACATATAGAGCATCTTATGCATCTGCCTCTGAGGAGGTGATGCCCAACAGCTATAGATAACAAAAAAACTTGCATGCCCCGCCTAAGACGGAGATGCAAGCTTTATTATTTTCTGCCGGTATGACCGAAGCCGCCTGAACCGCGTACAGTATCGCTAAGCTTATCTACCTGTTCGAGCTCTACCTCGGGAACCTCCTGAAATACCATCTGGGCGATCCGCTCATTGCGGGTAATGGTGAAGGGTTCTGCACCAAGATTGATCAGCAGGACTTTAATCTCTCCGCGGTAATCCGCATCAATCGTTCCGGGTGTATTCAAGCACGTTATCCCATGCTTGAAAGCGAGTCCGCTCCGAGGACGGATCTGTGCTTCAAGACCTGCCGGCATGGCAATGGCAAACCCTGTCGGGATCAGCACGCGAGCACCCGGCTCCATAATTACATCCTGCTCAACTGCAGCATACAAGTCAAACCCGGAAGCAAGCTCTGACATCTTCCTTGGAAGCTCGATATCTTCATTTCCGGGCAGTCTGTTAATTTGAACCAGATACGACAAGTTCATCTCTCCTTAAACCATTGATTACTTTATCCGATGAACCCACCATAGCCAGGGAGAAAGGGCGTTCAAACATGGTTCCAAGCACGTACCGGATATCTTCCATTTGTACGGCTTCAATCCGTTCTATCATCTGATCCAGCGTATAATGCTTGCCGAGCATCAACTCGTTCTTGCCAAGCCGGTTCATCCGGCTTCCTGTACTTTCGAGGCTAAGAATGAGACTGCCCTTAAGCTGTTCCTTCCCTTTCCTGAGTTCACTCTCGCTTAGTCCCTTGGTGGCTGTCTCATGCAGAATCTCCTGGGTGAGCTCCAGCACGTCCTTGGTCTGTTTGGGAGCTGTCCCCGCATACACCGTGAACAGTCCGCTATCCGCATGGGAACTATGGTAAGAGTACACAGAGTATGCAAGCCCTCTCTTCTCCCGGATCTCCTGGAAAAGCCTAGAGCTCATTCCCCCGCCCAACGCATTGTTAAGCAACACCATGGCGTACTGGCGTTCATCGTCAATGGGCAGTCCCTGAAAGGACAGGCAAATATGATTCTGCTCGGTCTTCTTGCGGCGATATCTGAGTCCACCGAGGAAATCCGGCGCTTCCAGGAGGCTTTCGCTTCCATTGAGTCCGAATTCGCCGAAATACTGCTCAAGCAAGTCCATGATCCCATCATCAATATTGCCGGCAACACTTATCACGGTATTTCTAATGGTATATTTCTCGTTCATATACTTCCTGAGATGATCCGCTCTCATCCCCTGCAGCTTCTCTTCAGTTCCAAGGATCGGATACGCCAGAGGATGACCATCATAAGCCGCTTCGGTGACCAGGTCATGCACCATATCATCGGGTGTGTCCTCGTACATGGAGATTTCCTCCAGGATGACATTCTTCTCTTTGGCAAGTTCATTCTCGTCCATCAGCGAACGAAAGAACATATCCGCCAGCACATCGACCGCTATGGGAAGATGCTCATCAAGCACCTTGGCATAATAGCAGGTGTATTCCTTGGATGTAAAGGCATTCACATTTCCGCCAATTGCATCGAACTGTTCCGCAATCTCTTTGGCGCTGTAACGCTCCGTTCCTTTGAACAGCATATGTTCAATGAAATGAGATATCCCGTTGATCTCAAGACTCTCATTGCGGGATCCGGTCTTAACCCAAATGCCAAATGAGACTGAGCGGCAAGTAGGTATTTTCTCCAAAACCACCCGAAGGCCGTTTTTTAGCTGCAATCTCCTCACGATAGGCCCTCCTATACTTCCTGCCGATTATCTACACAGTGAGATATCAAGATCTATAAATGCATCATTATCCTATCAAAAAAAGACAATTTCCTCAACTCTATGGCTTGGGCAATCTTGAAGGCGAGAGCGTATTCTCCAATGTTCCCAGCTGCAGTCCTTGCCGCCGCACAGCATCAATCATCCCTTTGAGGGCATCCCTCGATGCCTTTGTTGGATGCATGAGAATAAGAGACCCCGGCTCCACACGCTTACTGATCTTGGCAACCACACTTTCAGGTGAAGGATTCATCCAGTCCACTGTGTCCAGTGTCCATAGAACGGTTCTCAGACCCTGTCCGGCAGCTATCTCTACCGTCTTCTGATTGAAATCTCCCGAAGGAGGTGCGAACCACTTGTTCTCAACTCCCAGCGTTTCTTTGAGCAAATCTTTCGTTTTGCTGATCTCGAGATTGGCCCTGCTCTCGCTTAATTGACTCATATTAGGATGAGAATAGGCGTGATTCTCCATCTGGTGACCCCTTTTCTGAATTTCCTTGGCAAGCTCCGGATTCTTCTTGAGCCAGCTTCCATCCAGGAAAAAGGTTGCTTGTACTCCGGCTGCATCCAGCGTATCCAGCATAGGCGTAATGTATTCGTTGCCCCAAGCGACATTGATCATAAAGGACACCATCTTTTTGTTCGGATTCCCCCGGTAGATTGGTAAGGAACCCAGCTGGTCAAGCCCGACTTTGGCAGGCAGCTCACGATATACAAAAGGAATTTCGTCCACATTCCAATCTGTGGATTCCGAGCCTTTCTTTAGCGCTAACGCGCGCTGATAAGTCTGGTCTACATCCACTTCAAGTCCGTTGTATCCGGGAATCGCCTTCCATACCCGGTCATTAACGGCATCAACAGGCTCGATTCTTCGCTTAACCGCCTCTTCCTTAATTTTCAAGAGCAGCGCATTATCGTCAGCACTGCTGCCGAACAGCTCAAAGGCATACTGTCCCGCAGCAGCCTGTCCACGGGATTCCACAAATTCCCGCACCCCGCTTAGCTGGCCAACCAAGAATAGGGTACCCAGGGTCACCACAATAATTGTTAGCTTTCTCCGATCCATCTCCAGGGCTCATCCTTCCAAACCGGTTTTGTCCTCATCATATGTCTATGGGTGAAGGTTTATGCACCTGGAGATGTTCTTGCAGATAGCAAAAAAGAGCCAGAAGGTTAATCACTCTGCCTCTTTTTTCATGCTTTGAAAAACGGGTAATCTGTAAGGTGTTATTTCGATGTGTCAGCTGTCAGTACAGCTTTTCGGGACAGGTTCACACGGCCCTGCTGGTCGATCTCAGTGACTTTCACGGTAATCACATCACCAATCGCAAGAACGTCTTCTACCTTAGCCACACGGTCTGTAGAGACTTGAGAAATATGAACAAGGCCGTCTTTGCCCGGCAGAATTTCAACAAATGCTCCGAACTTCTCGATTCGTTTGACCGTACCTGTGTAAATTTCACCGACAATGACTTCTTTAACGATACCTTCAATAATAGCACGGGCTTTATCGTTCATCTCCTGATTGGAAGAAGCAATAAATACGCGTCCATCCTGCTCGATATCGATCTTAACGCCAGTCTCTTCAATAATCTTATTGATGATCTTGCCGCCCGCACCAATAACATCACGAATCTTGTCCGGATTGATGTTCATAGTCAGAATCTTAGGTGCATACTGGGATAAAGTTTCTTTAGGCTTCTGAATGACTTCCATCATCTTGGAGAGGATGAACATACGGCCTTCTTTGGCTTGTTCAAGAGCATCCTGAAGAATAGCACGGTCAATACCGTCAATCTTGATATCCATTTGGATGGCGGTAACTCCTTCAGCTGTACCCGCAACCTTGAAGTCCATATCACCGAGGTGATCTTCCATACCTTGAATATCCGTCAAGATGGACACGTGTTCACCGTCTTTAATCAGACCCATAGCTACACCCGCAACAGGCGCTTTGATCGGTACGCCCGCATCCATCATGGCAAGAGTGCTTGCGCAAATACTTGCTTGTGAAGTAGATCCATTCGATTCAAGAACCTCGGACACCAGACGAATTGTGTAAGGGAACTCCACTTCAGACGGAATAACCTTCATCAAGGCTCTCTCTCCTAGTGCGCCATGACCAATCTCGCGGCGGCCTGGTGCACGCAGCGGACGGGCCTCACCCACACTGAACGGAGGGAAATTGTAGTGGTGCATGAATCGCTTGGATTCTTCAAGATCGATGCCATCGAGAATCTGAACATCGCCAAGTGCACCCAAGGTACATACACTAAGCGCTTGAGTCTGACCCCGAGTGAACAGACCAGAGCCATGGGTACGTGGCAGCAGGTTAATATCACATTCAATTGGACGGATCTCATCAAGCTTACGCCCGTCAGGACGCACTTTGTCATGTGTAATCAGACGGCGAACTTCTTCTTTCACAATGTCATGAAGAACTTCTTTGACATCCTTCAAGAGCTCCAGTGATTCTATGTACTTCTGCTCAAAGAAGGCCACGGTCTCATCATTAATCGCATCAATGGCATCTTGACGAGCGTGCTTCTCAACAATTTTGACAGCCTCAACCAGACGGTCAGCCGCATATTCACGAACTTCCTGGTTCACCGTGGCGTCAACAGCATGAAGCTTCACATCCATCTTCGGCTTGCCGGCGACTTGAACGAGTTCTTCAATCGTGTCTACAATCTTCTTGATCTCATCATGTCCGAACATAATCGCTTCGAGCATAACTTCTTCAGTCACTTCATTCGCTTCAGCTTCAACCATCATAATTGCATCTCTGGTTCCTGCCACCACAAGGTACAGGTCGCTGGCTTCCTGCTGGGCAATGTCCGGGTTGATGACGAATTCTCCGTTCACACGTCCAACTGCCACACCGCCGATCGGACCGCTAAATGGAACATCCGAAATGCTTAGCGCTGCAGATGTGCCAATCATAGCCGCAATCTCAGGTTCGCAATCCTGATCCACACTCATAACGTAGTTCACAATTTGCACATCGTTACGGAAGCCTTCCGGGAACAATGGACGAATTGGACGGTCAGTCAGACGGCTTGCAAGAATCGCCTTCTCACTTGGCCGGCCTTCACGTTTAATAAATCCGCCTGGAATCTTGCCCACCGCATAGAGCTTCTCCTCATAGTTAACAGTCAACGGGAAAAAGTCCAAATCCTTCGGTTGAGTCGATGCGGTCACTGTACACAGAACCACGGTATCCCCATAACGAACGGTAACCGCAGCATTGGCCTGCTTCGCAAGTCTTCCTGTCTCAAGGATCAGCGTTCTTCCTCCGAGCTGCATTTTCACATGGTTTTCCATGAGCTTCCTCCTTGTCTTCATCAAAAATTTGTAGGTTCGGTATCTATTTCATTATCTCCTGCTTGTCCTATATTCATAATGCGATAGTGCATAAATGCTCCACCATGGAGCGGTCGGCTTGCAACCAGGAGTTCATTCAAGAAAAAAGGGTCCCTATCGTAAAAAACAACCAGACTGCCACCGTTCGCTTTGATCAAGCGCATCCGGCGGCAACCAGGCTGCTTTGGGTGTTGAACAAGATAAAATTAACGACGCAGGCCGAGTTTTTCAATCAGCGCGCTGTAACGTCGAACGTCTTTGTTCTTCAAGTAAGCAAGAAGCTTACGACGTTGTCCTACCATCTTCAAAAGACCACGACGTGAATGGTGATCTTTCTTGTGGGAACGGAAATGGTTCGTCAAATTGACGATGTTCTCCGTAAGGATAGCAATTTGCACCTCAGGTGATCCAGTATCGGATTCATGAGTTTTGTGCTCGTCGATCAATTGTTGCTTACGTTCTTGAGTCAATGCCATCCTGATTCACCTCCTTCATTATAATCGCCATTAGCCTCGTTGCCGCCGGTGAGAACGAACAACCAAGCCAAGGTTGCAGTTACCCGCGCGGATAAGTCCTCGCGAATACCGTTAATTAGTATAGCATATCCCATGTTCAAAAGTAAACTTTTTACTTCATGATTCCGAACTTTGCAGCAGATTGCGGGCTGTATCGGCATCCCTTGAGATCTGGGCAATTAACTCGTCAATGGATTGAAACTTGCGTTCTTCCCGAATATAGCTTATCAGCTTGACCTGGAGCTCTTCGCCATAGAGATCACCGTTGAAATCGAATACGTGCACCTCGAACCATGGCTTGCTCACTCCACTGTGGAAGGTCGGCTTCACGCCGATGTTCATGACACCGCTCAGTTCTTCTCCCTTGTGTCTCACAACGACAGCGTAGACTCCATTCTTAGGGAGTACAAAGGGTTCGGAGAGTTCCACATTCGCTGTCGGGAAGCCGATTGTCCGCCCACGCTTCTCCCCGTGGATAACAGTGCCTGATAGGGTATAGGGCCGGCCAAGCCATTGATTGGCAAGTGTGATGCTGCCCGCCTGAAGATACCTGCGAATCCCCGAACTGCTGACCTTCTCATTATTGATGACGAAGGGGGGCACCGTATACGTCTCGAAAGAACCTTTGCCCAATGTTTTAAGCATTTCTGCCTCCCCTTCGCCCTTATGGCCGAATCGGAAGTCAAATCCCACAATCGCTGTGTGAATTTGTAGAGGAAGCAGCATTTCTGTTACAAATTGCTGGGGCGTAATCCGGGAGAAATCCGCATTGAACTCGACGACATATAAGAAATCCACACCCGCCGACCGCAAAAGCTCTTCTTTCTCCTTGGCTGGCGTCAAGTAACCATCATAATCCCCTTTCTTCATTACTTCCTTCGGATGAGGATAGAAGGTCATTAACGAAGTGGGCACGTTATGCAAGGTCCCTTCCTGAAGCGCTGCCTGAATCACACTGGCATGCCCGAGGTGCAGACCGTCGAACTGCCCAAGAGCTAAAATCTGCGGCCTGGCAAAACGTTCGATAATTTCCTTATTTAAGGGATAGGATAAGTGTACAGTTTCCAATATTACTCACCTGCAATTTCCGCTAAATTACGATCGCTCCTACCTTAGTCCTCAGGTAAAAACACCTTGATTGCTGCGATCGCACCTGTCTCCCTTTCCCGGTGAAAGATCCCAAGAAACTTCTCATCCGGGCCATATAATCGTATGGGCTCCTCACTCTTGACCTCTGGCTGTACCGCCGAGCCTGAAAGCCTCTGTCCTTGAAGAGCAGCCTTCACCTTCTCAGGCATAACCTGATGTGAAGCGAGGTGTGAGATCGCCTGGTCAACAGGGATCAAATATTGGTTCAAGGTCCCATTCTGGACACAGGCTTCAACCTCTTCAAATGTCAGGCAGCGAGCCAGAGGAATTCCTGCGGACATCGTCCGCTTAAGCTCCGACATACACGCGGGAACTCCCAGCGCCCGGCCAATATCCACACAAAGAGTGCGAATATAAGTCCCTTTGGAGCAAAGAGCCCGGAATGAAATCGTTGGATGGGGTCCTTTCGGATCGAAGGATGTTAATTCCAGCTGGTGGATGATGACTTCACGGGCTTTGCGCTCTACGGTCTTCCCCTCACGGGCGAGTTCATAAAGGCGCTTGCCATCCTGCTTAAGCGCTGAGTACATCGGCGGAATCTGGGAGATCGCTCCGACGAACTGCTGAAGCACTTCGAGCACCTGCTCCCTGCTCACTTCAACATGATCAGCACGTTCTGTAACAGAACCGGTCATATCCTCTGTATCTGTAGCGATACCTAGAACCAGGGTAGCCTCGTATTCCTTGGGCATTTCCTGCATGTATTCCACAACCCGTGTGGCCCGTCCCAGACACAGTGGAAGCACACCTGTAACTTGAGGATCAAGTGTGCCTGTGTGTCCAATGCGTTTCATTCGGAGCATCCCCCGGGCTTTAGCTACCACATCATGGGATGTAAACCCCGCAGGTTTGTGGATGGGGAGAATACCTTCATAACCACTCATAGCTGCTCTTTCACCCGTTCTACGACCTGCTTGATAATCTGCTCCAGATTCCCTTCGATTCGTGCGCCGGCAGCTCTAACGTGCCCGCCTCCCCCAAAGCTTTGGGCAACTGCGGCAACGTCAACTTTTCCAGCAGAACGCAAGCTGACTTTCACTGCATTATCATTGATGACTTTAAACAGCATGCCAACCTCAACACCCTGAATATTACGCGGGTAGTTGACAATGCCCTCCAAATCCTCGTTAGCCGCTCCAGTCTCGATCATATCCTCCGGCGTAATACTAACCCAGCCAATTGTACCGTCCTCACTAAGCTGAAGCTTATTCAGCGCTTTGGTCAGGACACGAAGCTGCGGGTAGGTCAGCTGTTCAAGCAGCAGCTCGGACAAGCCCGGACCGTCTACTCCGTACTGCAGCAGCTTCGAAGCTGCTGCCATCACTTTAGGGGTCGTATTGGAGTAGCGAAAGCCTCCCGTATCTGTCAGCAGTCCTGTATACAGTGCCGTTGCAACATCTTCGGTCAGTGGGGTACCCATGAACTCAATCAAATCAAACAGGATTTCAGCTGTCGCAGCAGCCTTCGCATGGATAAGATTGACGGTTCCGTAACCATCATTCGTAGGATGGTGGTCAATATTCAAGATGTGAGCCTTCTCCGCAAAATACTTCTGTGTCTGTCCAACCCGCTGAAAATCAGCACAATCTACACAAATGACGTGCTTGTATGTAGTCTCAAGGGGATTCTCCGACAAATCGATAATCTGATCTGCATGCCACAAATAAGACATTCTGCGCGGAATAGGACCTTCATTAACCATAGTAAAATTTTTACCCAGACATGAGAGAAGCCAGCCCACCGCTAGGGTGGAACTGACTGCGTCTCCGTCCGGCTGTACATGCGATACTACCAAGAAGTCATCATGCTCCATAAGAAATGCTTGCGCATTCCGGAGCTCCTGTTCATTGGTCTGCATTGCCGGTCACCTTCTTATTTGTCTTCGTGAGAAATCTCTCCAAGCAGCTTCTCAATATGGCTGCCATAAGCAATCGATTCATCAATTTTGAAGATAAGCTCCGGGGTATGCCGAAGCATGACCCGTTTGCCTAACTCTGAGCGAAGAAAGCCTTTGGCTTTCTCCAGGCCTTTCAGTGAAGTCTCCTTCTGCTCGGCATCCCCAAATACGCTGAGGTATACTTTGGCCTGGGACAAATCACTTGTCACTTCAACGCCGGTTACGGTGATGAATCCGATACGCGGATCCTTCATCTCCGTCTGAATCAGAACACTGAGTTCTTTTTTTATCTGTTCGCCTACGCGACCTGTACGGTTCTTAGCCATGCCTACACCTCACATTACTTGCGTTCTACAGTCTCCATAACAAAGGCTTCGATTACGTCGCCTTCCTTAAGATCATTGTAACCTTCAACGGTAATCCCGCACTCGTAACCTTGTGCTACTTCTTTGGCGTCATCCTTGAAGCGTTTCAAGGAATCAATCTTACCTTCAAATACGACAATGCCTTCGCGGATCAGGCGGATCTCAGCCGAACGGGTAATCTTGCCGTCCGTAACCATACATCCGGCAATGGTTCCGACTTTGCTGATCTTGAACGTGTTACGAACTTCAGCATGACCGATAACATTTTCTTTGTAGATCGGATCAAGCATCCCTTTCATCGCCTGTTCAATCTCTTCAATGGCATTGTAGATAATCCGGTGCAGACGAATATCCACTTTCTCTTCGTCGGCTACCGCTTTGGCGCGTGGTTCCGGACGAACGTTAAAGCCAATCACGATGGCATTCGATGCCGCTGCAAGAATAATATCCGATTCTGTAATAGCACCAGCACTGCTGTGCAGGATCTTAACACGAACGCCTTCCACTTCAATCTTCTGAAGGGAACCTTTAAGTGCTTCAACGGAGCCTTGAACGTCCCCTTTGATGATGACATTAAGGTCTTTGATTTCTCCGTCTTTGATGTGCTTGAACAAGTCATCCAGGGTAACCCGGGTATTGGAGCCCATCTCGGACTGACGCTGGGTAATCGAACGTTTGTCAGCAATGGAACGAGCTTTACGCTCATCTTCAAAGACCATAAGCGGATCACCGGCTTGAGGCACTTCAGTCAGACCTGTAATTTCAACCGGGGTTGATGGACCGGCTTCTTTTAAGCGGCGTCCTTTATCATTAACCATGGCACGTACACGTCCGAAACAGTTACCAGCAACAAAAGCATCACCGACTTTGAGCGTACCATGCTGAACAAGCACGCGTGCTACTGGTCCGCGTCCTTTGTCAAGCTCAGCCTCGATGACAGTTCCGCGGGCACGTTTATCCGGATTAGCTTTATATTCGTTAACTTCGGCAACCAGAAGAATCATCTCGAGCAATCCTTCCAGGCCGATTCTCTGCTTGGCGGATACATTTACGAAGATAGTATCTCCGCCCCACTCTTCAGGGACCAATTCATAATTTGTTAATTCCTGTTTTACTTTGTCCGCATCCGCGTCTGGCTTATCAATCTTGTTCACCGCAACAATGATTGGAACCCCTGCTGCTTTGGCATGGCTGATCGCCTCTACTGTCTGTGGCATAACGCCATCATCTGCGGCTACCACGATGATCGTAATGTCCGTCACCTGGGCGCCGCGGGCACGCATGGTTGTGAACGCTTCGTGCCCCGGTGTATCAAGGAACGTGATCTTCTTATGGTTGATCTCAACCTGATATGCACCGATATGCTGGGTAATACCGCCTGCTTCGCCGCCTGTTACGTTCGTCGAACGGATGGCATCTAGCAGCGTAGTTTTACCGTGGTCAACGTGACCCATGATTGTAACAACCGGAGGACGCTCTCTCAGATCTGATTCTTCATCAGTTTCTTCAAGGGTTTCGAAGCGGTCATCCTCAACATGGATCTTAATCTCCACTTCAACGCCATAGTCTCCTGCCAGGAGCTGGATGGTATCCAGATCAAGCTCTTGGTTAATCGTTGCCATAACACCCAGGGAGATCAGCTTCTTAATAACTTCCGAAGCATCCTTATGAAGCAGCTTTGCTGTCTCACCTACAGTCATCTCACCGCGAACGATGATTTTCTTAGGTGTATTGTCAATTTTCTCACGGCGTTCCTGCGGCTGAGCACTTCTGCCCCGGTTATTCTTCCCGCCACGGTTATTCTTATAACCGCCTGGCTTGTTATCATCAAACCGTTTTTGTCCCGGTCTGCCGTTGTTGTTATTGCTGTTTCTTCTCTGACCTTGACCTTGACCTGTACCTTGACCGCCACGGTTCGAAGAGTAATTATCACTGCCTGTGGATGCGGTTCTAGCCTGCGGCTGAGAACTGCGGTTCTGTTGATTCTGTGGACGAGGTGTGCTGGATGCATGCTGCCCTCCACCTTGTGGACGTCCATTACTGCCGGTAGATGTATTACTGCGGCTTGCATTATTTTGACCGGAACGGCCTTGACTTTGCTGGCTACTGCCAGTGGACTGGTTACTGCGAGCCTGTGGTGCCTGGCTGCTATTCGATTGATTTTGGGGTTTATTATTATTCATGCGTACCTGCTTTTCCTGTTGATTTTTGTTTGAATCCTGATTATTAAGTGGAGCAGCTTGTTCAGATCTTGCCTGATCCGTACGCTGTCCACCATTGCTTTGAACTTGGGCCTTCGGTTTGTGGTCTCCTCCTGCGGAGACCGGAGCCGGCGATTTAGCATGGGCATCCTTGGACTCTGAACCGTCTCTTTTGGCTGCCGCATTGCTTTTGATATTTTTGAAGAAATTCTCCACACGGGATACCGCATCATTCTCCATCACACTCATGTGATTGTTAACAGGGATATCTAATCGTTTAAGAATGGTAATGATTTCTTTGCTGCTCATATTAAGTGACTTTGCATATTCGTATACTCTGAGCTTATCCTTGTTATCTTGTTTACTCAATATACTCCACCTCCGACAAATTACTCACTGTTTTTCGAATCATCGCTGCGAAACCCTGATCCGTCAAAGCCAGCACAATCCTCTCCGGTTTGCCTATGCTTGTACCCAGCTGCTCCCGTTTAAATCCGATTATCAAAGGGACATTATACGTCCCGCATTTGTCGCGGAATTTCTTCTGTGTGTTAGGGGATGCATCCCCCGCAAGAATGACTAGTTTAGCTTCGGAAGAACGAATAGCCTTAAGTACAATCTCGTCTCCGGTGACAATTTTCCCGGCCCGCATGGCCAATCCGAGCTGGGAATAAGCCTTATTCATTATCATCACTTCCCTTAGCCATTGCAGAGAACTCATCTTCAACTGCAATGAAGTCACGGGCGAGCTGTTCATAAATTTCAGGCTTCACTGCCGACTTTAGCGCCCGGTCAAGCGCCCGGTTCTTATGTGCCAGCTTGAAGCAGGAGACCTGCCCGCACAGGTAAGCGCCCCGTCCGGATTTTTTCCCGGATAAATCAATCATGACTTCGTCTTCAGGTGTTCTTACTACACGGATCAACTGCTTCTTAGGCATCATCTGCTGGCAGGCGACGCATTTACGAAGCGGTATTTTTCTTGGCTTCATCTGTATGCCCCCGCCTTTGCATTAATCTATAGAAATTGAATCTTGTGGAAGCTCTTCAGTCGCTGATTTTGGTCTTCCGTATTCCTGTTCCGCCTGGCTCTCGCTCTTGATATCAATCTTCCAGCCGGTAAGCTTCGCGGCAAGACGGGCATTCTGACCCTTGATCCCGATAGCCAGTGAGAGCTGGTAATCCGGAACAATCACGCGTGCCATCTTCTCGCTTTCGAACACTTCAACCTCAAGCACTTTAGAAGGACTAAGCGCATTAGCGACGTACTCCTGTACCTCATCCGAATAGCGGACAATATCAATCTTCTCACCGCGAAGCTCATTCACAATCGTCTGTACACGGAGCCCTTTGGGACCGACACAGGATCCAACCGGATCCACTTCCGGGTTACGGGAATAGACCGCGATCTTGGAACGGAAGCCGGCCTCACGAGCGACAGAACGAATTTCTACTACACCGTCAAAAATCTCAGGAACCTCGAGCTCAAACAACCGCTTCAACAGCCCCGGATGCGTACGGGAGAGAAGAATCTGCGGCCCTTTGGTCGTGTTCTCGACTTTGGTAATAAAAGCTTTGATCCGGTCCCCGTGCTTGAACTTCTCGTTCGGCATAAGCTCATTAAGCGGAAGATGGGCTTCTACTTTGCCAAGGTCCACGTAAATATTACGGGCATCCTGACGCTGTACAATCCCGGTCACGATATCTTCCTCTTTGTCCACAAAAGCATTGTAAATCAAGCCCCGCTCCGCCTCGCGGATCCGCTGGGTAACTACCTGCTTGGCCGTCTGGGCTGCGATACGTCCGAAGTCACGCGGTGTAACCTCAATCTCGGCAATATCATCCAATTGGAAATGCGGGTTAATCTCCCGCGCTGCTGGCAGCGAAATCTCGGTGCGGAGATCAAGCACTTCCTCTACAATCAGCTTGCGAGCGAACACTTTGATTGCTCCAGTATGACGGTTCATATCAACACGCACATTCTGCGCAGTATTGAAGTTGCGTTTATAACTGGAGATTAAAGCAGCTTCAATCGCTTCAAACAAAATATCTTTGCTGATTCCTTTTTCTCTTTCCAATTCATTCATAGCTTCAATAAAATCCATACTCATTTGCTTCAAGCTCCCCCTTTCATAATTCACCGTTCTTGTCTTTAGTTAGAAAATAATAGCCAGTCTGGCACTGGCAACTTTCGAATACGGGATAGTATGCTGCTTCTTTCCCGAAACCACGAGCAGTTCGTCGTTCTCAAATGAAAGCAGCCGGCCTTCAAATTCCTTAAGACCATCAATCTGCTCGTATGTAGTCACAAACACGTCCTTGCCAACAGCCTTGATTACATCTTCCGGCTTCTTCAGCGGCCGTTCGGCTCCAGGCGATGACACCTCAAGGAAATATGCAGTCGAAATCGGGTCATTGGCATCAAGCTGTTCACTTAAGTACTCACTGATCCGTCCGCAGTCATCGATATCAATGCCGCCATCCTTATCAACGAATACGCGCAGGAACCAGTTATTGCCTTCTTTCACATACTCAATGTCTACTAATTCAAAGCCGTTATCCGCTAAAAAAGGCTGGGCCAATTGTTCAACATGTGCTTTGATTTTGGGTGTGCTCAAGCGTTCATACCTCCAAAAGAAACTTCATTCCTATATACCAAAGAGTAAAGAGTGGGTTTCCCCACTCTTTAAACAACGGTTCTATCTCCATGATTACCAAAAAAATTATAACATAGTCCGGTAACACTGACAAGTAAGAGACCTTGACCGCACCCCTGCTGAGGCCTTATCCCATGAGGGCTTGGGCAGCAGAGGGCCTGTATACGAGACTGCATACCGAGGGTGTTTTTACCTAGAATAAAGAAAGCTGGTTGCTCTCCGGCAATCCCCTGAATACCCCCATCTGGCCTAACAGCTCAATAACGGTCTTACTTGCTTTGGACTTCTGCTGGAAGTCCTCAACCGAGAGGAATTCACCTTGGTCCTTCGCTGCTGCAATATTACGGGCAGCATTATCCCCAATCCCTGCAAGGGCGGAGAATGGCGGAATCAGCGAATCCCCATCTACGGTGAATTTGAGCGCATCCGAACGATACAAGTCGATATTCTGGAACCGGAGTCCCCGGGCGGTCATCTCAAGCGCCATCTCCAGCATCGGAAGCATATTCTTCTCCTTAGGCAGCGCCTGGAATCCCTTCTGCTCAATCTCTTCAATCCTCCGGTAGATTGCTTCATACCCTTGGCAGCATAGCTCAATATCGAAATCTTCTACGCGGACAGTGAAGTAAGTCGCATAGAATTCAATCGGATGGTACAGCTTGAAGTAAGCCGTTCGCACAGCCGAGATAACGTAGGCCGCCGCGTGGGCTTTCGGGAACATGTACTGGATCTTGAGACAGGAGTCAATATACCACTGGGGCACTTTGCATTTCTTCATCTCTTCGATCCACTCGGGCGGCAGTCCCTTGCCTTTACGAACACTTTCCGTAATTTTGAAGGCTAGACCAGCATCCATGCCGGCTTTATAGATAAGGAATAGCATAATGTCATCACGGCACCCGATTACGGTCTTGATGTTGCATGTGTTGTTCTTGATAAGCTCCTGCGCATTACCAAGCCACACGCCGGTTCCGTGAGACAGTCCCGAGATCTGTAATAAGTCGGCAAAAGAGGACGGCTGTGATTCCACAAGCATCTGGCGCACAAATTTCGTACCCATCTCCGGCACACCATAGGTGGCTACCGGAGTTCGAATCTGCTGCGGCGATACGCCAAGCGCCTCGGTTGAATTGAACATGCTCATGACTTTCGGATCGTTCATGGGAATGGTCGTTGGATCGACCCCGGTCAGATCCTGAAGCATTCTCATCATGGTCGGATCATCGTGACCCAGAATATCAAGCTTGAGCAGGTTCGCGTCAAAGGCGTGATAATCGAAGTGAGTGGTCTTCCATTCCGAGGACGTGTCATCTGCCGGATACTGAACCGGGGTAATGTCATCCACTTCCATGTAATCGGGAACAACCACAATACCACCCGGGTGCTGACCGGTGCTGCGCTTAACGCCTGTACACCCCGAAGCCAGACGGCTCAGCTCGGCTGCGCGCCACTTTTTGCCATGGTCCTCTTCGTATTTCTTCGCAAATCCAAAGGCTGTCTTCTCGGCAACCGTACCAATGGTACCGGCACGGAATACACTCTTCTCTCCAAACAACTCTTTGGTATAGTTGTGAGCGTGAGGCTGATATTCCCCCGAGAAGTTAAGATCGATATCGGGAACCTTGTCTCCTTTAAAACCAAGGAACGTCTCGAACGGGATATCCTGCCCTTCCCCCTTCAGCTTCCCGCCGCAGTTAGGGCAGGGCTTGTCCGGGAGGTCAAAACCGCTCGGAATGCTTCCATCCAGGAACCATTCACTGTATTTGCATTCCTTGTTCAGGCACAGGTAGTGGGCCGGCAGCGGGTTAACCTCTGAGATTCCCAGGAACGTCGCTACCACCGACGAGCCGACCGATCCCCGGGAGCCAACCAGGTAGCCATCCTGATTGGACTTCTTCACAAGACGCTCGGAGATCAGATAGTTGGCAGAGAAACCGTATTTGATGATAGGCTCAAGCTCTTTCTCCAGCCTTGCGACCACCACTTCAGGCAGCTCCTCCCCATACAGTGACTTGGCTGTATCATAACAGGTCTGCCGAATCTCTTCGTCAGCCCCGTCAATAATAGGTGTGAACAGCTTGTCCGGGAAGAGCTCCAATTCCTCGAAGGAATCGGCCAGCTCCGAAGTATTCTTCACCACAACCTCGTGTGCCTTCTCTGTTCCGAGGAACTCAAATTCCTTCAGCATTTCTTCCGTTGTACGGAAATGGGCATCCGGCTTGCGGATATCCTTAAGCGGGCTGAACCCGGTAATTCCATGAATCGCAATATCCCTGTACAGCTTGTCACGAGGTTCCAGATAGTGCACATTACCTGTAGCAATAACCGGTTTGCTGAGCTTCATCCCGATCTCGCATACTTTGCGAACAGCGGTCTCAAGCTCCGTTGGGCTGCCGACAAGCCCTTTGTCTACGAGATGCATATACATCGTAAGGGGCTGAATCTCCAGCACATCATAGAACTGGGCCACTTCCTCGGCCTCCTCCACCGACTTGTTAAGCACGGCTTCGAAGAACTCCCCCTTCTCACATCCCGAGATAATGAGAAGACCCTCACGCATTTCCACCAGCTTGGACTTCGGTATGCAGGGCACCCGCTTGAAATATTGGGTGTGTGACATGGAGATCAGCTTGAACAGATTCTTCTTGCCCACAGGATTAAGCGCATAGATACTGCAATGGAACGGGCGGACATTGGACAGATCTTTACCGACATGGTCATTCAGACGATCGAGCATGGTAATGCCCTTAATCTTGGCGGCATCCTCAAGCAGGCCGATCAAGATCTCACCCAGGGCAACCGTATCATCAATAGCCCGGTGGTGATTCTCCAGAGAGACTTTATATTTGGCCGCCAGCGTATTCAAGCGGTGATTTTTCAAGGTTGGATGCAGCAATCTTGCAAGCTCAAGTGTATCCAGCACAGAGTTGCTCAGGGGCTCCATTTTCAGCTCTTTGAGCTTGGCATTGACGAACCCGACATCGAACCTGGCATTATGAGCTACTAGCACGCCGTCTCCGGCAAATTCGATAAATTCCTTCAGCACAGGCTCAACATCCGGCGCGTCTTTAACCATCTCGTCGTTGATGT
The DNA here is from genome assembly GCF_023704175.1 of Paenibacillus sp. YPG26. Taxonomy (NCBI): domain Bacteria; kingdom Bacillati; phylum Bacillota; class Bacilli; order Caryophanales; family Paenibacillaceae; genus Paenibacillus; species Paenibacillus sp. YPG26. The sequence goes on from NZ_CP084530.1 coordinate 2,556,491, forward strand.
TCGTCAACTGCTGGATGTTATACGGAATACGTTCATGAGGATTAACGAACGTCGCATAGCGGTCAATCTCCTTGCCTTCCACCATCTTGATCGCTGCGATCTCAATGATGTTGTTCTGAGTAACCGACAGCCCCGTAGTCTCGATGTCAAAGACGATATATGTCGCTGTCTTCAGCTCCAGCGGTCTGGGTTCAAGCACAACCGCCACATTATCGTTAACTACGTTGGCTTCTACACCATAGATCATTTTGATACCATTCTTCTTCGCCGCCTTCGCGGCGTCAGGATAACACTGAACTCCGCCATGATCAGTCACGGCAATTGCTTTGTGGCCCCATTTGGCAGCCAATTTGACATATTGATCAATCGGAGTGACCGCATCCATAGTACTCATCGTTGTGTGCAGATGGAATTCAACCCGCTTCTCGGCAGCATTATCCTTGCGTCCGGCAGGCGCTCCTACTTCCGTCAAATCCGAAGGAATCATAACAAGCTCAGGAATCTGCATGAACCGGTCATATTCGATCCGGCCGCGAGCCTTCACCCATTTCCCATTCGCCAGCTGACTCATAATCTTGAGATCTTCCTTGTTCTTGGCGAACATCTTCATCTGCAGGGAGTCACTGAAGTCAGTCAGATAATAAGTGAAGAGCGTGCTGCCGTTGCGAAGCTCTTTGCTCTCCAAGCCAAATATCGTTCCCTGAATCGTGATCTTCTTCTCTTCATCCTGGATATCCTTAAGCGGTGTCGGCTGTTCCTTGATTTCATAGCCTACCTGAAGCTTAACTACCTCCCCGGTGTCCTCATCAGGCTCTGGATCAGGCTCCATGCTGGTCATCATCTGCTGAATCACTTCACGCTCTTCCTCAACAATCCGCTGCTGGAATTCCTCGAACGCCTCATTGCGGCCTTCACCTGTCTGGAGCTTGACCCTGAGAGGAAGGGCAAAATATGTCTCATAAAAGGCAACTACCGCCCGGTCTATGCCTTTCTTCTTGGCCAGCTCAAGTGAAGTTGCATCACTCATAGAGATCACGACCAGGTCCTGTTCGACTTCAAATGTCGCCCTTGTCATCCATCCGTTAACGGATGGAACCTCCCGCTGAACCCATTCCAGGAATAGCTTCCAGTATTCCGATACGATCTGTGTACTCGTGATCACACTGGCATATTTGAATTCAAAGCTTATTTTTGAGATATGCTGCATTCTCTCCTGTACCTGCAGACAAAATGTCCGATAGACCTGACCAGGTACCAGCGTTTCTTTGTGAATTACAATCTTCCATTCCTTGTTACTCCGGCTTACTTCGACCTTCTCAATCCATCCATCCAGGAAATGGGCATCAATTAAAGCGCCCGGAATTTCCGTCTGCTTCATCAAGAGCTCAAACCGTGTTCTCTTGTCCCCCGCTTGGCTCATGTTCCCCTCCCCTTCTTGCTACTAATACATTAACTCTGATATATACTAACGCTTGACTGATATAAGCTCAGATGCATACGATCTCCATCAGTTCAGTTGACAGCAGTCTAATTCACTTTGAAATAAAAAAGGCTTCCAGACCGAGAGTTGCGGGCATTTCTTGCCCAATCAACATACTGCCGGAAGCCCCCTCTGTAATATGTGTAATGCAGATTACCTGCCAACTTTGCAAGCCGCTCCTGTCTGGAGCACTATCTTAGTAGGCTCTGGCAAATATAACGGTGTGCTTGGCCTGTTCACCACACACGAGACAAGTATGCTTCTGCACCTCTGTCTCGAATGGAATGTTCCGGCTTGTAGCACCGGTCTCACTCTTCACGGTATCCTCACAAGCTTCTGAGCCGCACCAGCCAGCTAGAGTGAAGCCGCGTTGCTCTTCCACTTTCGCTTTCATCTCATCCAAGGTATCTACGGAATAGAAATTCTCCTCACGGAAGGATCTGGCGCGGTCATACATCTCTTGATGAACCTGCTCAAGCATAGCTTGAACTTCTTGAACTAGATTAGCCTGCTCAATGACCTTTTTCTCGCCGCTGATTCTGGATACTAGGACACATACTCCGTTCTCCATATCCCGTGGTCCAATCTCAAGCCGAATCGGTACTCCGCGCATTTCGTATTCGTTGAATTTCCAGCCGGGACGTACATCAGCACGGTCGTCAATCCCTACACGAACACCGGCCTTCTTAAGCTCGCTGAACAACTCATCCGCTCTGCCCACAACCAGATCCCGGGTCTTAGGCGGGCCGATTGGAATGATCATGACCTGCTTCGGTGCCACTTTAGGCGGAAGAGCCAGCCCTCTGTCATCCCCGTGAACCATAATAAGCGATCCTATCAGACGAGTGCTGACACCCCAGGATGTGGTGTGTACGTACTCCTGCACATTTTCGCGGTTCAGATATTTAATTTCAAATGCCTTGGCAAAGTTGGTCCCGAGATAATGAGAGGTTCCCGCCTGAACGGCGCGGCCATCCTTCATCATAGCCTCAATAGAGAAGGTATCCACAGCACCCGCGAACTTCTCCGACGGAGTCTTCTGACCCACAATTACCGGAATCGCAAGGTAGTTCTCCACGAAGTCGCGATAGATCTCCAGGATCTTCATCGTCTCTTCCCGTGCTTCCTCTTCATTCTCATGGGCCGTGTGTCCTTCCTGCCACAAGAATTCACTTGTGCGAAGGAACGGGAGTGTCCGTTTCTCCCAGCGGACTACGTTCGCCCATTGATTAATCAGTACAGGGAGATCCCGATAAGACTGAATCCATCTTTCGTACATATGTCCAATCATAGTCTCGGAGGTCGGCCGGATGGCAAGACGCTCTTCAAGCTTCTCACCCGCAGCTTCAGTTACCCAAGGAAGCTCCGGATTGAATCCTTCCACATGCTCTTTCTCTTTCTGGAAAAAACTCTCCGGGATGAACAAAGGAAAATACGCATTCCGGTGTCCCGTCTCTTTGAACCGCCGATCCAGCTCCTGCTGGATATGTTCCCAGATCTCATAACCGTCAGGCTTAAATACGATACAGCCACGGACAGGTGAATAGTCCATAAGATCCGCTTTCTTGATTACATCAATATACCAGCGTGAGAAGTCTTCCTGCTGGGGTGTAATTTCGGTCACAAACTGTTTATCTTCGTGTGCCATAAGAAACGTTGTCCTCCCATTAAATAGCCATGAATTCCATCTATTTATCCATTAATCAATCGCAAAATATCGTTATAGGTTACCGCAATCATAAGAAGGAACAGCATCGCAAATCCGATAAAGTGCACCATGCCCTCTCTGTTCGGGTCGACCGGCTTACCCCGGAGTGCCTCTACGCCCAGGAAGACGAGGCGGCTTCCGTCAAGTGCTGGAATGGGAAGAAGGTTGAATATCCCCAGGTATAAGCTTAGAATGGCTGCCCAATAGGTTAACTGCACAATTCCCTGCTTGGCAATTTGACCTGTAACCTCGAACGTACGAACGGGTCCGCCAAGATCATCCATGGAGAACTTGTTAATCAGCTGCTTGAAGCCGAGAAAAATAGCATTGGTTGTATTGACCATGTCGTGTCCGGCTGTGGTAAAAGTCTCTCCGAATCCCGCACTCCGTGTAGGATACACGGGGGACACCCCTACCTTTCCGCCCTGTTGCCCTGCCATTTCCCTAGGTGTAAGAGTAACCTGCAATGGTGTGCCATTTCGGATTACAGTCCAGTCCATTGGTTTGTCTTTGGACGCCGAGATCAGCTTAATCATGTTATCGCGATCTGCTCCAACCTTAACTCCATTGATCGTGTCAATGATATCGCCCTTCTGCAAGTGAGCTTCATCTGCCGGCATTCCTTTTGTAACCTCGCCAATCTCGAGATAAGTCGGATTCTCAATTTGAATTCCAGCCATTTGAGTGTGCAGAGCGAACAATATGAAGGCTAGAATGAAATTCATTAAAGGTCCAGCAAAAATGGATAGCGCACGCTGCCCAACGGTTTTGCTGCCGTACTGCCGGTCCCTCGGGGCGACTTGAGTCTCCTTGCCTTTTGCAATCAGCACAGCCTTGGGATCAACCGGGAAGGTCTGACTATCCCCATCCACATCAAGAATAACTTGAAGCTTGTCTTCCAGATCTGCAGACTGGACTTCCCCACGGATTACATTCTTCCGGTTATCGAGCCGGTCCAGATAAATCTTGGTTACCGTATTGCCCGTGAGCCGAAGCGCGATTGTCTGACCCGGCTGTACACCTACGAGTTCGGGATCCTCTCCCGCCATACGGGCGTATCCGCCAAAGGGCAGAAGTCTAAGTGTGAATTGTGTCTCATCCCGCTTATAAGAGAACAGCTTGGGACCAAAGCCAATTGCAAATTCACGTACCAGGATACCGGCGCGCTTCGCAAAGTAATAGTGTCCCCATTCATGAACGGTGACGATGAGAAAAAACATCAGTACCGTCAGAAATATAATCTGCAGCATTTCCAATCGAGAGCATCCTCCTTTGTTATCAGGTCGCCGTATATGATTACGCTACAGGTTCGAGGCCGTCTCCCTAGCCCAGCGATCCGCTTCGTGGATCGCTTCAAGATCAGGGCTTGCCACTACCTTATGACGGGACAAGGTCTCTTCTATAACCGATTCGATCTTGAGGAACGAAATTTCACGGTTCAAAAAGCGGGCAACCGCAACCTCATTTGCCGCATTAAATACACATGTAGACGTCCCACCTATTTTACCACATTCGAAGGCTAGTCTTAAACATGGGAATCGGATGAAATCCATCTCCCGAAAGTTCAGGCTGCCGATCTCTGCGAGCGATAGACGCGGAGTCTTGGAAGTCCATCGTTCAGGATAGGTAAGCGCGTATTGAATAGGCACCCGCATATCCGGATTGCCAAGCTGTGCAATAATGCTGCTGTCTTGAAATTCAACAAAGGAATGAATAATGCTTTCTGGATGAAGCAAAACGCCGATCTGCTCGTATGGGAGATCAAATAACCAATGAGCCTCAATCACCTCGAGCCCTTTATTGACCATGGTTGCTGAATCAATAGTGATCTTGGCCCCCATAGACCAGTTCGGGTGCTTAAGCGCGTCTTCAACAGTCACATTAGATAGCTGTTCTCTTGTCATGTCACGAAATGAGCCGCCCGAAGCGGTTAAGGTGATTTGTGCGATATCCGACTTATTCTCCCCGTTGAGACACTGAAAAATAGCCGAATGCTCGCTGTCGATCGGAAGCAGAGAGACTCCCTTATCTCGTGCCAACGAGGTAACCAAATGACCTGCCGTAACAAGAGTCTCCTTGTTGGCAAGGCCAATCGTCTTCCCCTCCTGAATAGCAGCAAGTGTAGCCGGAAGACCTGCACTGCCTACAACGGCAGTGACAACCGTGTCCGCATCTGTTCCTGCCGCGACTTCAACAAGTCCTTCGGGTCCATAGAACAGCTGCACGCCTTGAGGCAGGTAAGGCCTAATCTCATCTGCAAGCGCTTTGCTTCCGACAGAAGCTTTCTTCGGATTGAACTGCTTCACCTGGCTCAGGAACAACTCCAGATTACTTCCGGCAGCCAACCCTTCAATTTGAAAACGATCCGGGTATGCCGTAACAACATCCAGTGTTTGTGTACCTATAGAACCGGTTGAACCGATTACTGCAAGTTTCTTCATAACATACCTCTCATCTCATATCTCGCCTGATATCCGAATTTAATGGAAGGGAAGCAGCATTAGAATATGTACAAAGGGGAACACCGTAATCCAGCTGTCACACCGGTCCAATATCCCGCCATGCCCAGGAAGCAATGTGCCTGAATCCTTTATGCCGTATACTCTCTTGTAGGCAGACTGCACCAAATCACCCAACTGACCGACTACCGCGGCTGAAGCGCCAATCACGACAGCAAGTCCAATGGATAACAGTCCGTTCGAGAAAATAGCGAACAAAGAAGCTGTTACGATCGCAATAAGGACACCGCCCAGCGCCCCTTCCACTGTTTTGTTGGGACTGATTGCCGGCCACAGCTTATTCTTTCCCCACTTACGGCCAGTAAAATAGGCTCCTGCATCACTTGCCCAAATAGAAAACAGGAGAAGGAAGGTCCAGAACAATCCATGGCCATCCGGTGTTGTACGGGACTCGGCAATATAGGAAAATCCAATACCTACATAGACAGAGCCTAAGAAATGCATCGCTACTTGATTAATATTCGTGGAATTCTTCGTAAATACAGTAACAAACAAGAATAAAAGCATTAATATCCATATTACCTGGAGCGGTTCAGGCAGGAAAGGGCTACCCAGCAGCTTCCACGGAAATACGAGTACAATGACACCAATGAAGCCAACTAGAGCAGTGCCGCTCCAGGGCAGTGTCTTGGTCATCCGAACAAATTCATAATAACCGATAATAGACATGAACAGAATCAAACCATGATACCACAGCCCTCCGGCCAGACAAGGCCCCAAGAACAACACGCCTGCAATAAGTCCTGTGATGATACGCTGCTTCACAGATGTCCACCTCCGCCCTGCTTAAGATAATCCGCCATACCGCCGCGTTCTCCTCTGATACTCAGCAACCGCTTGAATTAAATGCTCTCTCGTGAACTCAGGCCAGTATACATCCGTGAACCATAATTCACTGTAAGCCAGTTGCCATAGCATGAAATTACTGAGTCTAAGTTCACCGCTTGTGCGAATCAGCAGATCCGGATCAGGAAGCTCTGAGGAATGAAGATGAGACCCTATCCACTCTTCTGTTAGATCATCAGGCGAAAGTGTTCCCGCGGCAATTTGCTGCCCAGCCTCCTTGAACACTTCTCTAATTTCACGCCGGCTGCCGTAATTCAGAGCGAAGTTCAGTACCAAGCCTGTATTATTCTTCGTTCGTCTGATGGCTTCTTCCATAGCCGCGATCGTATGCTGTGGGAGCTCTTCGGGATGACCCATCATCTGGATCCGAACGTTCTTCTCGATCAGTTCTTCCAGCTCAATCGCCAGAAATTCCTCCGGAAGCCGCATCAGGAAATCAACTTCGTCCTTGGGTCTCTTCCAATTCTCCGTAGAAAAAGCATACATGGTCAAATACTTAACACCAATCTCGTCCGCTGCGATCGCCGCGCGTTTGACAGCTTTCATTCCGTTCTGGTGTCCAACAATCCGTGGCAGGCCGCGACGATTGGCCCAGCGTCCGTTACCGTCCATAATGATTGCGATATGGCTCGGAACATTGTCCTGTGACAAGCTCGGAAGAGTCTGCTTTTGTTCTTTTTTCCACCAGGATTGAAATACTTTAATCATTCCTTTTCCTCCAAGCGGTGATGAAAAAGAGACAAACCCCACCAAATAAGGAGGGGCCGCTTACGTCTCTTAAACTTCCATAATCTCTTTTTCTTTCGCAGCGAGCACTTTGTCAACTTCCGCGATAAATTTATCTGTCGATTTCTGAATATCGTCTTGATGACGACGGGATTCGTCTTCAGAGATATCCGTCTTCTCCAGCTTCTTGATATCATCATTAGCATCCCGGCGGATATTCCGGATAGCTACCTTCGCCTCTTCACCGTACTTCTTCGTTGTCTTCACAAGCTCAATCCGGCGCTCTTCCGTAAGAGGCGGGATCGATAGACGAATGGTCGCTCCGTCATTAGCCGGTGTAAGACCCAGATCGGACTTTTGGATAGCACGCTCAATATCAGCCAAGGATGATTTATCCCAAGGTTGAATGAGCAGTGTCCGGGAATCTGGTGTGTTGATGTTAGCCAACTGGTTCAGAGGAGTAGATGCGCCGTAATATTCCACCTGTACCCGATCAAGCAGAGCTGGAGTAGCACGTCCGGCACGTAGAGTAAGCAAATCTCTTTTCAAGGATTGAATGGCTTTATCCATGCGTTCTTCGGCATTTTTCTTAACCGATTGTGGCATTAGTCTACACTCCCTTTAACGATTGTGCCGATTCTCTCACCAAGAACGACACGTTTAATGTTGCCTTGCTCCGTTATTGCGAACACGATAAGCGGAATATTGTTGTCCATACACAGCGAGGATGCGGTTGAATCCATTACACCCAGGTTCTTGCTGAGTACTTCCATATAAGTCAGCTGCTCGAATTTCTCGGCAGTCGGATCTACAAATGGATCAGCAGAGTAGACACCGTCTACCTTATTCTTAGCCATTAGAATAACTTCGGCTTCAATTTCTGCTGCACGAAGAGCTGCAGTCGTATCAGTTGAGAAGAACGGATTCCCCGTCCCTGCCGCAAAGATAACGACACGCCCTTTTTCAAGATGACGGATTGCTCTCCGACGGATATAGGGTTCAGCAATCTGCTGCATTGCGATTGACGTTTGAACCCGTGTTGGCACATCAATCTGTTCTAATGCGTCCTGCAGGGCAAGCGAGTTCATCAGAGTAGCCAGCATCCCCATGTAGTCTGCAGTTGCACGGTCAATTCCTTTGGCGCTGCCTGCAATACCTCTCCAGATGTTGCCGCCTCCGCAGACAATAGCAACTTCCACACCAAGCTCAACGACCTCTTTGACCTGCTCTGCAATGGAGGTAATGGTTTCGGCATCTATACCGTAGCCATTCTGTCCGGCTAAAGACTCTCCGCTGACCTTTAAGACAACACGTTTAAATACAGGCTGTTCCAATTGCAAACCCTCCACTTTAAATCACCGATTTCTAAAGGCCTTATAGTTAAAAAAGAAGGAACACGGCGTGTTCCATAATGTTGAAATACCATTTAATTATATTATACGCCTTAACACGAGGATCTAAAAATCAAATATTCCAGATCCTCATGCAAGGATACTTGATTAGTTCTTAACTTGGGACAATACTTCTTCTACGAAGTTGTCGACTTTCTTCTCAAGACCTTCGCCCAGCTCGTAACGAACAAAACGGCGGATGGAGATGTTCTCTCCGATGGTGCTGATTTTTTCGTTAAGCAATGTGCTGATTGTTTTGTCCGGATCTTTCACGAAAGTTTGCTCAAGCAAGCAATATTCTTCGTAGTATTTACCGATACGCCCTTCAACCATTTTCTCAACGATTTTCTCTGGCTTGCCTTCGTTCAAAGCTTGAGCTTTCAAAATTTCTTTCTCTTTCTCGAGCTCTTCAGCCGGCACTTCTTCACGACGTACGAATTTAGGGCTTGCCGCAGCGATTTGCATAGCGATGTCGCGAGCGAAGTCCTTGAATTGGTCTGTCTTGGCTACGAAGTCTGTTTCGCAGTTGATTTCCACAAGTACGCCGATACGTCCGCCAGCGTGGATGTAAGATTCAACTACACCTTCTGTTGCGATACGGCCTGCTTTGTTCGCTGCTGCTGCAAGACCTTTCTCACGGAGAAGCTCAGCTGCTTTTGTCAAATCACCATTTGCTTCTTCCAAAGCTTTCTTGCAATCAAGCATACCCGCGCCTGTTTTTTCGCGTAGTTCTTTTACCGCTTTTGCATCTACTGCCATGAGTATAACCTCCATCAATTTTAGTGGGAGTAAAGCTTAATTTATCCTTTAAAAAAAGGGTAGTGAGAGGTTTTTGCACCTACCAACCACCCTTTTTCATTTAATTCAACATTATCAAAGCTAATTAAGCTGTAGTTTGTTCGCCTTGGTTCGCTTCGATCACAGCATCAGCCATCTTACCTGTCAGCAATTTAACAGCGCGGATCGCGTCATCATTACCTGGGATAACATAGTCGATTTCGTCTGGATCACAGTTCGTATCAACGATACCTACGATTGGGATACCCAGCTTGCGGGCTTCAGCAACCGCGATACGCTCTTTGCGAGGATCAATAATAAAGAGTGCGCTTGGCAGACCCTTCATGTTCTTGATACCGCCGAGGAATTTCTCAAGACGATCTTTCTCCTTGCGAAGAATGATAACTTCTTTCTTAGGAAGAACTGCGAAAGTACCGTCCTCTTCCCATCTTTCCAAAGTTTTCAAACGGTCGATACGTTTTTGAATCGTTTGGAAGTTAGTCAGAGTACCCCCGAGCCAACGTTGGTTAATGTAGAATTGACCAGCGCGCTCAGCTTCTTCTTTAACAGAATCTTGAGCTTGCTTCTTAGTACCGACGAAAAGAATTGTTCCATTCTCTTCAGCCACACTTTTCACAAAGTTGTACGCTTCCTCTACCTTTTTGACTGTTTTTTGCAAGTCAATAATGTAAATACCGTTTCTTTCAGTGAAGATATAACGATCCATTTTCGGGTTCCAGCGACGTGTCTGGTGACCGAAATGAACGCCTGCCTCAAGCAGTTGTTTCATGGAGATAACTCCCATCTTCACACACCTCCTAATTGGTTTTTTTGTATGATGCCCTCCGCCGATATCATCTTTCGTTGAAACTCCCATAATGGTAAGCACCCTCAACGAAATCAGTCGGCGTGTGTTTTAACACCGTCATTTAATATAACACAATTGATGGAGCGTTGCAATATAATCTCGTTAATCAAAAAAAGCCGTTCCAGGGAGCTTATTTCCCGGACGGCTTCGAAGTAATCTTGGAGATAATAGAGGACAAGCTCTCGCCTGGCTTGAAAATATAATTGCCCGTCTGCAGGCTGTAATTCGCTTTGCTCTCAACGGCATTCTGAATGAAAGCACTCTTATCAGAAATAATTCCTGCGCCTTTAAGACCTTCCGCCACTTTAGTAAGATTATCTCCCGAAGAGATCTTGAAAGGAATCTGCTCCGGCTTCTTGGGCCCGGTGGCCTTGCTGGATTCCGGAGGTGTAACTTTGGGCGTGGCCGGCTTGCCCGCAGCCTCGGTATTACCGGGTGCTGCAGGAGATTTCGGTGTCGAAGTGGATTCAGGCGCTGCAGGAGTCTTGGTCGGTGAGGTAGCTGCCGGGGTCTTGGTCGAGGAAGGAGCTGCAGGTTCTGCAGGAGATTTAGTCTCTGCCTCATCTTTCTCTTTCTTCTGACGCTCTTCCTTGGCTTTAGCCTCCCACTCCTCAGCGGTTAGAACTTGCTCATTCCCATCATAGACCTTCATCCCTAAACGCTCTGCAGCCTGCTGGACCTGGGGCTTGGTCAAAAGCTGGCTGGACTCGTTCCCCTGACCGATCAGCATAATTTGAAGCAAGAGAGCACCCAGTATTAGTCCTACACCCAAGCCAACCATAAAGGTGCGGTTCTTCATTCCGGCGATTCCTCCTTGCTTGCAAGCTGCAGAATCAGCTGGATTTCGCCCCGCTGCATATCCAATGTCTTGGCTATGCCATCAATAGACTTGCCCTGATCATACAATGCAAATAGCTCAGGGTACCGGTCCCGAACCGTGTTCTTAGGAGCGGCTGGTACTTCCCCGGCGGGCTCTTCCACTAGTGGAGCAGCAGTCCCCTTGGCGTTCTCCATGGATGCAGGAGGATGTGACTCCAGTCTTCCCACTCTCATCTCTTGCAAAGATGTCAGCTTCTCCACTTCAAGCAGCCGGGTACGAAGCTCCGCTACCTGTTCCTGAAGTGAAAGCTGCTTGGCGCTTGTATCCTGTTTGAGTTCAGCCATGAGCTCAATAATTTCTGTGTTTTCCTTTTCAATCTCAGTCATGTAATGCTCTAATGTAGCTTCCACATCAGCCGTTCCACTGGATACTTGTCCCCCTACCGGCTTGCGAGTTGGAAGGAACAGAGCATAACCGATAATGGCTGCTCCCAGTAGAACGATATAGAACCATGGACTTCCCATTGGCATATTCTTCACCCAATTTACGGTTTGTAGTTATAAGACAAGCACCACACTCAATTACAAAGAAAGATCCAGATGATGTCCTTTGAAAGGATGCTCTGCGGCCCGATCCTTCTCCTGATCATGCGTGTCTTCCCCCTGCTGGCGGTTCCCTTCTTGGCGGGACGGATGATGATCATCTCTAATAGAAGCATGAGCGGATTCATCCACCTGTGCACTGCGACTGCGATCCCGCTCACTGCTCTTCACATTCTGATTCTCTAGCGAATGTTGATGATGCATAGGTCTGTGCATCGCATCCTGCTGCATCCGACCCGCTTCGCTCGTCCGTGGTACTGCAATTTGCAATTCAACCGACTTGAAATCCATAAGATCCACCATCCCAAAGAAAGATACGTTAGATGTATACGGACATAGATATATCACCTTCACTATAATAGAAGGTCATCCGGGATATCGGATCTTTAATGAATTTGGTATAGCGACCGATCACAATTTTGGATCCGCCATAGATCATTTTAAGTACGTGAACCTTTGCTCTGCTGGTATCCTCCAGCGATTTCTCGATTTCAAGCATTCGTTCTTTAATCTCGGCCTGCTCTCTGAGATGCTGTTTTCTGGTAAGTCCCAGCTTGGCTCTCATCTGCATCTTCTCAGTATTCAGCTTCCCTGCGGCTGCCAGCTGATCTAACAAGGTGAGCGCTTTGTCGGTCTTGTCCATGGCCGCTAAATTCTCCTTGAACTGATTCCTCAGCTCAACCAGCTCATTGCGCAGCTCGGGCAGGACACCTACCTCAATCGTTGTGGTCGTCGACATAGGGTTACCGACAATACGGGCCATCACTTTCTCTCCGGCCTGAATATTGCCGCCAACAATCAGACCTTTAGTGCCGCTGCAAATGACATCCCGGCCTGCTCTGATATTCGAGTGCATGATGCTCTGAGTTACCAGCACATCTTCACCAGCGTAGACATTGCCATCTTGGATAAATCCACTCTTCACGTTATGGCCTGCTTTGATATGTCCTTTGTTATAACCGATGATCCCGCCTGTAATTTCAATTGATCCTCCGGCTTCCAGCTCCGCTCCCTCAACACCGCCGATTACGCGGATATCTCCTGCAGCGGTGACCTTGAATCCCGTAAGCACATTCCCGCGGACGATGACGGTTCCCACAAAGTTAATATTACCTGTATTGTAATCCACGTCACCATTAACTTCATAGATAGGGAAGACATTAATCTTCCCTTTATCGGTTCTGGTCACCAACCCGTCAATGGCCGCATATAGAGCTGTCTGCTCTGGATTGAGAACAACATTTTTACCGACTTTGAATCTGGCCTCTTTGCCTGGTTTGAAGGGAATTTCTTCCCCCGTAACCGCCACCCCCGTCTTGCCAGGTGCAGGAGGGACAAGCTCTGCAATCAGCTGCCCTCTATGCAAATTGTTCAGCCGGATTACATCCTTGTAATCCACACTGCCATCTTCATTCTCATTCGGCCCATGCTGCTCTTGGTTAAGCGGAATCGCATAGCGGACAAATCCGTCCTCTCCTTTAACAGGAGCTGTACCTTCAGCAATCGCGGTGTGTCTGAACATGGGGTCGGTCGGATTCGCCAGGAAGCGGTGCAGGACATCCAGCTGAATTCCGTGAGTGATTCCATTAGCCGCCAAGAAGCTCTGAAGCTGTTCAAAGCTGCATGTGAGACCTTCTTCATCCTCTTTAATTAATTTGAGGTAGGCAGAACTCTTGTCCTCTGAAAGCGCTATACTTAAAAACTGGTTCAAATCTAAATCAACATGCTCGGCCATCCCAAACTCCCTCATTCCTCTAATTCGTCTAATACTCTAGTCATCTTGCATTAACAGATCCCGCTGTTTATCCAAGCTGCCACGAAGCCTTAGGATCGCTTTGGAATGTAGCTGAGAGATTCGCGAAGGAGATAAAGACATAACCTCCGCTATTTCGCTCAGTGATAAGTCTTCATAATAAAGTAAAGAAATGACTGTGCGTTCTTTTTCAGTCAATTTCTCGATTCCCTTAGTCAGTGATTCTTTTAAATGGAATTCGCGGACCTTATAGTCCGGATTCTTAGCTTTGTCATCAACGAGAACAGAGATTCTTGTCTCGGAATCCTCTTCCCGTATCGGGTCCTCCAAGGAACAGAGGCTCATTACTGCTACTTCCTGAAGCATGTGCTGAAATTCTTTTACTGAAACATCGAGATGCTTGCTCATCTCTTCATCCGATACTGTACGAAGATACTGCTGCTCCAACTGCTGGTAGCCTTCTTCGATCTTCTTTGCTTTCTCTCTTACAGAGCGGGGAACCCAGTCACCTTGACGAAGCCCGTCCAATATTGCACCGCGGACTCTCCAAGACGCATAGGTCTCAAACTGCAGACCCCGTTTATAATCGAATTTCTCCACGGCATCAATGAGTCCCATTACACCGTTGCTGGCTAAATCATCTTTAGATACATTTTTGGGAAGGCCCACAGCCAATCTGCCTGACACATAATCCACGATCGGAAGATGCTTCTCAATCAGTGTCTTTTTTGCCTCGATATCGCCGTGTTCCTTCCATCTCTCCCAGACGTCAGCGTAATTAAGAGGCATTGATTTTCGCTCATTCAATTACCTCACCCTCCTTATTTTTCTGTCAGGTGACGAAGGGCTTTGGCCATCTCTTCAGGATCTTGCTCGGATGTCTTGACGAGTTTCGGCGGATTGAGCGGTGAGAATTCACTAGGCTCGCTGGGTACATCAGGTTTTTGTTTCAGGAGATCATTTAATTCTTCAGTCTCATCCGGCGTTGTCAAATCCAGCATGGTTCCCAGGTCCTCATCATCTGCGGAAGCTCTCATCCCGGAGTAATCGGGGTTAGAAGGAGCTGTACGAAGAAATCCGAGTAACCATCTGAGGGCAAAAGCCAATATAAACCAAACTATAAATGCTATACAGCTGCGTATTAAGCTAGTCGTTAATATATTGTTGCTGAAAGATACTATAAATGTAAGTATAAATCCTATTGCTCCAAACAACCAGTTAAACCTTATTTTTCCAGCCATGGCTATAGTTCCTTTTTACCCATTTGTACACTGCGTATGAATAATATACCCGTTTCACAATCCATTTCTATCGTACGGCCGTAATTTCCTCCTGTGTCCTCCCCAATGATAGGCACGCCGAGCTCATTCAGTCTCGCCTTGCAGGACTCAACATTTCGAGGGCCAATCCGGAGAGCGTCTCCTTTACCAGCAAAACTGAACATCTGTGAACCGCCGGCCATCTTAGCCACCAGGCGTTTGGGAGACGCACCAAGGGATATCACTTTCTGGTAGATCGCAGGAACAGCGGTATCCGCGTATTTCGCTATGTTGAGTGCTCCCTCACGGGCTATCTCTGAGGAAGGAAGCATGACATGGGCTAACGCGCCGACCTTAACGTGTGGGTCGTAGAGGGTTACCCCCACACAGGAACCCAGCCCTGTTGTACGGATAAGTCCTTCCTTCTCGATCACATCAAGCTCGGCCATTCCCACTTTGATAATACGCTGTTGATCAATCATGATTCTTCGGCACTCCCAGCGCGGTGAAAATTTGGTCAAAGGATTCAGGATCTGGGATCAGGAAAAACTGACCTTCCACCTCCTGCTGTCCTTCGATAAAGGTTGTATCTATCAATAATGCATCGTCACCCATTTCACCGAACTGTAAAAGTCCATAGCTTAGAATCGCTCCAGCCATATCTATTGCTAGCGCAGGCACCGTAGGAGACAATGATAGACGTGTAAAATCAGCGAGTGAGGACAGATAGGAACCCGCCAGAATATTCCCGATTTCGGACAGGGCTGACCATTCCATTTCTGTGAATTCTTCCTCGTCATCCACAGTCAGATAAGCAAATCTTCTCAGCAGCTTCTTCGCCGCTTCCGGACTAAGAATGAAGAACAGGTTACCCGGGGCATCTCCTTCCACCCGAAAGAAGATAGCCAGCACGATCTTCTCTGCGCCGCCAACTCTCTCGGCAATCGCTTCGAATGGAAGCATTTGCACCTTCGGCACGGCCATGTCGATCGGCTTGTCCAGCAAGCAGGACAATGCAGTGGCGGCGTTACCTGCTCCGATATTTCCGATTTCTTTCAAAATATCCATTTTAAATTCCGCATAGTCCTTGAACAAGTCCACAGTTTAGCCCTCTAAACTTTCTAATTGAATAATCTCATTTCTGTTCAGCACTTCTGATAAATTAAGCATAATCAGCAGCCGTTCTTCGGAGATACGGGCCACTCCATCCAGGTACTTAGCTTTAATTCCTCCAACTACCTCTGGCGGGGAATCAATGATATCCGTGTTCAAATCGATAACATCGTTGGCGGAATCTACAATGAATCCAACCTCTAATTCCTCTGCTGCCACAATGATAATGCGGCTTTGTTCTGTGAACTCAGCTTCAGGCAGCCCAAAGCGGCCGCGCAGATCAATGACTGGAATAACTACACCACGTAGGTTAATAACCCCTTTCACGAATGCAAAAGTCTTGGGCACACGGGTAATCGGTAAGATCCGTTCGATTGTCTGCACCTTATCTACTTCAATTCCGTATTCTTCTTCCCCGAGTTTGAACACGATAACTTTGATGTCTTGTCCCATTGTAACTCCTCCTAAATGGTTATCCGCAATAATTGAAGCTTACTACCTGCTTGCTACTTGATGAAAGTATTAGGATCTATGATAAGAGCAACCTGTCCATCACCCAGTATCGTCGCACCGGCAACCCCCGGAATGGAAGGAAGATACTTCCCAAGATTTTTGATAACAATTTCGTTCTGGCCGATAAACTCCTCAACGGTTAAGGCGGCCAGACGATCGCCCTTGCGAATCACGACAATTTCTGTCTCTTCTTCCGCGGTCTCGTCAAAGTCAGCCACATCGAATATATTCGCCAGTGAAAGCAGCGGAATGTGCGCATCCCGGTATGGAACCATCGTGTATCCATGCAGGGAGCGGATTTGACTGCGCTTGATCATCCCCGTCTCTACAATGGACGATAGAGGAATCGCATATTTCTCGCTTCCAAGCTTGATCAGCATAGCTGAAATGATCGAAAGTGTGAGCGGAAGCTGTACTGAGAACTTGGTACCTTGACCCCATTTGGAAGTAATGAGCACCGTACCACCAAGTGACTCGATTTTGGTCTTCACGACATCAAGTCCAACTCCCCGGCCTGAAATATCCGATATAACCTCAGCTGTACTAAAGCCTGGAGCAAATAGCAGCTGAGCCACCTCATCATCCGTAAGCGAGCTTGCCTCCTCAGACGAGACAACTCCGTTCTTGACCGCTTTGGCAGCTACCTTCTCCCGGTTAACCCCGTATCCGTCATCTTCAATCTCAATGAATACATGGTTGCCGCTATGGAAGGCGCGGAGCTGAATTGTACCTGTCTCCGGCTTGCCAGCTGCAGCGCGGTCAGCGGTTGTCTCAACACCATGGTCAACGGCATTTCGCAAAAGGTGAACCAGCGGGTCGCCGATCTCATCAATAACCGTGCGGTCCAGCTCGGTCTCCGCACCCAAAATAACAAGGTCAATCTTCTTGTTCAGAGACTTCGCCAAATCTCTTACCATACGAGGGAAGCGATTGAACACCGTGTCAACAGGAACCATGCGCAGCTTAAGAACAATATTCTGCAGGTCAGTGCTGACCCGGCTCATATGTTCAACCGTCTCGGTCAATTCCGTTCTCTTAATCTCACCGGCAAGCTGCTCTAACCGAACCCGGTCAATCAGCAGCTCGCTGAACAGATTCATAAGTACATCTAACCGATCAATGTCCACACGAATCGTTCTTGAGGGAGCTGCCGCAGCTTTACGCACTGGGGCATCTGCAGCCTGCGCTGTTTTGGGAGCTGGCACGCCGGAGCCAGTCGGGGCAGAAGGAGCTGCCGCTGGAGCTGCTGGAGCTGCCGGAGTCTCTACGGCCGCAGCCGTCTCAGAAGCACCGCTTTGAGAAATTTGCTTGAGAGATTCCACGTCCAGAACAATTACTTTGGCACTGCCAATTTCAGAAACATTCATAATCATACTTTCCAGCTCAGACGCATCTTTTTGTGTTATGTAGTAGAGCGAGAAACTACGATCGAACTTCTCTTGTTCGATATCCTGTACGGTTGGGTGTGATTTCACCACTTCACCAAATCGTTCAAGAAGGTCAAATACCATATAGGCTCTTACTGCTTTAAGCTGGCAGTCATCACGAATAGCCACATCGATAAATAGAACCTGGTGACCTTCTGTTATAGACTGTTCCAATACAGAGTACTGGAACTCATCCAGCTGGAGCGGATTCTCTCCTGTATTAGCCTTAACCGTGGATGCGGCTGCAGGGGCAGACGCCAAGGGATTCTCCCCTCTGACTATGGCCTGAAGGTTGGCAACGATGGACGTGACATCCTCTTTACCTTCCCCACCCTGGGTAATATCCTGAACCATCGATTGCAGGGCATCAAGGCCTTTAAACAAGGTGTCGAATATAAAATCCTGCATCTTCAGCTTGTCGTTGCGCACAAGGTCAAGCACATTCTCCATTTGGTGTGTCAGAGACGCGAGATCCTCGAATCCCATAGTGGCAGCCATACCCTTCAAGGTATGTGCAGATCTAAAAATAACCTGAACGATAGATATATCTTCCGGGTTGTCCTCAAGCTCCAGCATTTTCTCATTTAACGATTGCAGATGATCATTTGACTCATCAATAAACATGGATAAATATTGATTCATGTCCATGGTGAGACACCTCCTCAAGGATAACTTCCCGTTATTTCACTACTTGTACTAGCTTTGGCGCAATATCATGAAGCGGTAACACATGACTCACACATTTCAATTCCACCGCGGATCGCGGCATTCCATAAACCACACAGGTTTCTTCACTTTCTGCAAAGGTGGAGGTCACTCCCGCATCATACAACCGCTTCATGACTCTCGCCCCATCGCTTCCCATGCCCGTCAGCAGAACTATGTGCCGCTTGAGGGACTCCAAAGGCTGGAGGGACTCGTACAAGACATCCGCAGAAGGTCTATGACCATTGCGCAGCTCATCCTTATTCAACTCGATCCGGTATCCGCCACCGCTGGATGGCTTAACCGTGATGTGATATCCACCCGGGGCGATATATGCCCAGCCCTTTTTGATCTCCATGCCCTCTTCGGCTTCAACTACATGCAGCGGACTCAAGCTGTTAAGCCGCTGAGCGAGTGAGTGTGTGAAGTTAGGCGGCATATGCTGAACAATGACAATAGGTGCTGGAAAGTCCGCCGGAATCTGTTCCAGCAGGGTCTTGAGTGCCCTTGGACCTCCGGTCGAACATCCTATAGCTACAATATCGGTATAAGTACCCGTACGATGAAGACTTGCGGGTCTGCTGTCTTGTCTACCAGCCGGTTCCCGTTCCGGTGTCTTACTATCGTGAACAACACCATTCGTCTTAACCCTTGCCACATCGCCTGCCGCTGGTGGCCTGCTGGATTGTGGCAGCCGCTCCTCTGTGCTTGTGCCTGGCTGGATCTTCGGAGCTTGGGGTGACTTGGGAACTGCTCTACCTGACATTCCAGCCTTGTCTTTGTCCAAAGGACCGCCCCTCAGATCCGGCGCTTCGGATACACTCCGCAGCGGCCTGTTCCGGAGCTTGCTCTGGTGTGTATCCGCAGGCTTAGTCTGCGGCTTGACCGTGGCCTGTTCCAGATGGTCAGCAGACGGCTTTCCTTCGCTGCCTTTATCTTTCGGCATCACTTTGGCAGGTGGTGTAAGTGGAAGCGGAGACGGCTCAGGAAGTGCTCTCGTGGTGGCAGCTTTCCCAGAATCAGCTTCTATTCGTGCTTCCCTACGTTCCTGAGCTTGCATCGCCGTGGCAATCTTCTCCCGGAGCGCCTGCCCAACTTCGTCAATTCCCTGTGAGCTTGTCGTTAACGATGGCTTGCGAATGAAGTCGAAGGCCCCAAGCTCAAGAGCCATAATGGTCTCCCTCATCCCCTCTTCATTAATACCAGACAGCATAATGACCGGGATTGGCTTGTCCGCCATAATCTTCCGAAGCGCTTCAAGACCATTCATTTCCGGCATCTCCACATCCATCGTTACTAGATCAGGCTGTAGTTGGGCAATGAGCTCAATGGCTTCTTTCCCGTTTTGAGCTGTACCCTCTACTTTGAGCAGGGGATCCTGTTCGATCAAATCGGAAATTATCTTTCGCATAAACGCCGAATCGTCAACTACCAGAATGCGATAAGGCCTCATGTTTTGTTCCTCCTGTTCCTATCATCAAGAATCATTTTGTCCGTCTTAACCATTTGTGTAAAAATCCTTTGATTCCCGTCAAGGTACCTGTATCTTGAATCATGCCCTTCGCAATATAGTTGGCGGCCAGTTTGTGAATATCACGTGATGCATTACAGTTAGGATAAGCTACAGTAAAAGGAACTTGTTTTTTCACAGCTTGAACCACATGATGATCATCACTCAAATACCCAAGCATGGGAATTTCAATATCCAGGAATTTTCGAGCAACCAGAGATATTTTGTCAGCGACCTGCCGTGCTTCCCTCTCATTCTCGACCCGGTTAATCATTAACTGGAAAGGAACTACCTCATCCATACCGCCAACCACTTTAATAAGCGCATAGGCATCGGTGATTGAGGTTGGTTCAGGTGTGGTTACAACCAGGCACTCATCTGCTGCGGTAATAAACTTTAAAGTTTCCTTCGACAATCCGGCACCTGTATCAAAAATGATATAGTCCATTTCACCCGAGATTTCTTCAATTTGCTCTGTGAAGTAGTTCAGGTCTGAATCCGATAACGTGAACAGATCAGCCAGGCCGGATCCTCCTGGAATAAAAGGAAGCGAATCAATTCCCTGCTCCATGATCTCGCGTATATTCTTCTCACCTTTTAATAAATGATAGAGACTATACCTCGGCCTTACTCCCATTAACACATCAATATTCGCCATTCCGATGTCTGCGTCAAATAGTAGAACCTTCTTGTTAAGAGCCTTTAAGGCAAGGGCGAAGTTCAATGTAAAATTGGACTTGCCAACTCCCCCTTTTCCACTGCTGACTGTAATAATTCGCGCACTTCCCGGGGCCTTGGGTTGTTCCTGCTGCTCCATGGACGATACTAGTTGTCTAAGAGATTCAGCCTGATCGTTCATTGTGTCCGCTCTCCCATAAGCTCTCGAATCAGCAGATCGGGTGTGGCGGTGAGCAGGTCATCCGGAACATTTTGCCCATTGGTCAAGTATGACAGCTCAAGCGGATACTCATGAATCAGGTTAAATAAAGGCCCGCAGGTATCTGTCTCATCCAGTTTGGTGAAGATAACCTTGTCCAGTCCAAAGCGGCTGAAGTTCTCAGTGATCGTCCTCATATCTCTGCTCTTGGAAGTAAGGCTTAACACCAGATAAGTCTCACTTTGTTCGTCCCGGTTCAGCAGGCTATGCAGCTCGGCAACGAACAGCTCATTCAAGTAATTGCGCCCTGCCGTATCCATAAAAATAAGATCGCAATGCTGGAACCGCTGCACTGCACGGTGCACATCGCCTGGCGATTGAACCACCTCAATGGGCACATTTAGAATCGAGGCATAGGTTCTCAGCTGCTCGATTGCGGAGATCCGGTAAGTGTCTGCTGTTATGAAGCCGACTTTCTTTTGCCTGCGAAAAATCTGGTCAGCCGCAAGCTTCGCAATCGTTGTCGTCTTGCCTACCCCGGTAGGCCCGGCAATATACACAATTCGGGTGCTGTCCGAAATCCCGGTTCCAATTCTACCGTCCAGAAAAGCTTGAATCTGCTCCTGAACGAGTCTTGATGCAACACCTTCATCTAGCGCGCTGTCATCCGTCCAATGCAGATAAGCCTTGGAAATCCAATCTTCAACTAGTTCGGATGAGACTCCCTGCTCAGTGAGACGATGCTGGATTTCGAGCAAAGATTGGGGAAGCTCAGGTTCTCCGTTATCACGGGAAGCAAGCTTGCTCATCATGACTTTCATCTGCTGTATCTCTTCAAATAAACGCTCATCCTTGTTAACTGCTGAAGTCTCTTTGGCTGCTACAGGTGCTGACCGTATAGTATCTTGTATAGGTAAATCCTCAGCCACTGCCTCTACCTGCCGCTGCTCTGTCACTTCGGCTGTTGCAGTTGCACTAGGCAGCTTTTCTTGTCGTTCATCTACTGCAAGCTGAGCGGATTTCCGGTAAGCTTCCGGCACACTTGCTCTTGCTACAGGAGCAGGATACACGGCTTGACGCGCCTTGTGGTTCTCAGGCTGCTGAGCAGCCGGTTCACCCGATTCTGTAGCCGCAATAACCTCAATCCTCTTCTTCTGGAACATCCCAAGGAACCCGCCGATCTTCATTTCCTTGGTACTCAGAATTACAGCATCCTTGCCAAGCTCGGTTCTAATCTTCTGCATCGCGTCGGGCATAGTCTCGACAATATATCTCTTTACTCTCATAGATTCACCACTCCGACACTTTGAATTTCAACATTCGGCTCCAGTTCACTATATGACAGAACCGGGATGTCCTGCATCGTCCGCTCAATGACCTGGCGCAAGTACATTCGAATCGTCGGAGATGTTAGAACAATCGGCTGTTGGCCTGACTGGATAAGTCTATTAATCTGTTCGGTCAGCTTCTGATATACCGTCTGTGTGGATATTGGATCAAGAGCCAGGTAGCTGCCTTGATCTGATTGCTGAACACTTTCCGCAATCTTCTTCTCAAGAGTTGGACCTACGGTAATTACCCGCATTGTCTCCCCGTTCTGGGTGAATTGCTGGGTGATCTGTCTTGAGAGCGCCTGTCTTACATATTCCGTGAGCACATCCGGATCTTTCGTGTAGGTGCCGTAATCGGCGAGAGTCTCGAATATCGTAACCATATCACGAATAGAAATCTTCTCCCGAAGCAGCTTCGCGAGAACCTTCTGCACATCCCCTACGGAGAGGACAGACGGGATAAGGTCATCCACGAGAATAGGATAGTTGTCCCTGAGATTGTCGATAAGCGTCTTCGTCTCCTGACGGCCAAGCAGTTCATGAGCATGTCTCTTGATCATTTCAGTTAAGTGTGTAGCTACAACGGAAGGCGGATCAACGACCGTATATCCGGATAATTCAGCACGTTCCTTAGTAGGTTCATCAATCCAGAGAGCCGGAAGTCCGAAGGCTGGCTCCTGGGTCTCTATTCCGGTAATCGAATCATCTTCATATCCGGGGCTCATTGCCAGGTAATGGTTAAGCAGCAGCTCCCCGCCGCCTACCGTATTTCCCTTGATTTTTATCACATATTCATTCGGTCTAAGCTGAATATTGTCACGAATCCGAATGACGGGTACGACAAGCCCCATTTCCAGTGCACACTGTCTGCGAATCATAATAATCCGGTCAAGCAAATCCCCGCCCTGCTGAGTGTCTGCCAGTGGTATAAGCCCATATCCGAACTCAAACTCAATAGGATCCACCTGAAGAAGGTTAATCACACTTTCTGGGCTGCGCACCTCTTCGATCTGCTGCTCCTCCTCCTCCTGCTCCTGGGCAACCTGGCGTTGGTTCATATTGTTCTGCATCCGCCAAGCCGCATAACCCAGCAGGCCTGCAAGTGGCAGTGTTGATATGATTCCAATAGGTGTGAATAATCCAAGCGCGCTGATCGTTCCAGCGACAATGTAGATTAATTTCGGATAAGTAAAGAGCTGGCCGGTGATGTCATCTGCCAGATTCCCTTCGGAAGAAGCACGGGTTACAATTAGACCCGCTGATGTCGAGATAAGCAGAGCCGGGATTTGACTGACCAGACCATCCCCGATGGTAAGGAGGGAATACGTCGATAATGCTTCCATAAAAGGTTTTCCGTGCATCGCCACTCCGATGATGAATCCACCAATCAGGTTGATGACGAGAATGATAATGCCTGCGATGGCGTCTCCTTTTACAAACTTACTCGCCCCGTCCATAGCCCCGTAGAAGTCAGCTTCACGTTCTATTTTGCGGCGGCGTTCTCTTGCCTGCTGTTCATTGATAAGGCCTGCGTTCAAGTCAGCATCAATACTCATCTGCTTACCTGGCATCGCATCCAGCGTGAAGCGTGCGCCTACCTCTGCAACACGTTCAGAGCCTTTCGTAATAACAATAAACTGAACGACAACGAGGATCAGGAACACGATAAAGCCGACTACAGGCTGTCCCTGCGATACCCAGCTTCCGAAGGTTGCAACCACGTGTCCCGCCTCACCCTGTCCAAGAATCAACTTGGTTGTAGACACGTTAAGTGCCAAACGGAACAAGGTCGTGATCAGCAGCATCGCTGGAAAGATCGAGAACTGCAAAGCCTCTCTGGTATTCATGGCTACCAGGAGAATCATCATAGCCAGTGAAATATTAATAACGAGAAGAATATCCAGCAGCCAGCTGGGGATTGGGAGGATCATCATCATGACAATACCAATGATTCCGAGCAGTATAGAAATATCTTTAATTTTCATTCATACCCCGCCTCCCAACCCGAATTATTTGACTTTCCCTTTAAGCTTATATACATAGGCCAACACTTCAGCAACGGCTTGGAACAGATCAGCGGGAACACTGTCCCCGATCTCTGATCGCTGAAATAAAGCTCGTGCCAGCGGCTTGTTTTCCATAATTGTAACCCCATTATCTTTCGCAATCTCCCTAATTCGAAGAGCAACGAAATCCTGTCCTTTAGCAACAACTTGAGGCGCCTCCATCTGAGTACCGTCATACTTCAACGCTACCGCGAAGTGAGTCGGGTTCGTAATAATCACGTCCGCTTTGGGTACTTCCTGCATCATACGCTGCATGGCCATATGACGCTGTCTTTCCCGGATTTTCCCTTTAATCTGCGGATCGCCTTCCATTTTCTTATATTCATCCTTGATGTCCTGTTTTGACATCTTCAAGCTCTTCTCATGCTCATATTTCTGATATATATAATCCAGGATTGCTAGAATGAACAACCCGACTGCTGTCTTGATTCCCAGACTAACAGTTAATTGTACCGCAAAAGAAAATGTGTCCTCCACCGGAAGCTGACCAAGCTTGGCAATATCGCCTCTTGCCCCCCAGATGGTTGTGTATACCAGATAACTGATTACGGTTAGTTTGAGTATCGATTTCAGAAACTCTACGAACGCTTTCATAGAGAAAATATTTTTAAAGCCTTTTATTGGATCCAGCTTGCTAAACTTCGGTGTTAACCCTTCCCCGTTAAGCATAAAGCCGATTTGCGCATAGTTCGCTACCAGTCCTACCAATATGACTACCACGAACACGGGCGCGAGCATAAGCAGAATTTGCACACCATAATCGCCGAGCAGGACCATTACATTCTCCTGGGTAACGTCCATGGATAACCGATTAATGAATATGTCGGTATACAGGGATATCATCCTGGTCTTGAGAAAGCCTCCAAAAGCCATCATACACAGAAAGGAAGTAAGCAGGATCAACGCTGCCGATATATCCATACTTTTGGCTACCTGACCCTTTTTGCGCGCATCCTGCCGTTTCTTCGGCGTTGCCTTCTCTGTCTTGTCGTCAGCGAATAGCTGCAGGTTGAGTGCATACCTGTACTGCAATTAATTCCCTCCTTGCTTAACCCGGTCTTTGACCTATCGCTCCCATCAGGTTCTCAAGCGACTTGAACATCACCTGGAACAAATACTCAAATGCATAGATTAGACTTGGCATAAGCAGCAGGAGCAGAAGCAGGCCTACAATAATCTTCAGCGGTACGCCAATAACAAACACGTTGAACTGCGGCGCCGTCTTCGCCAGAAATCCTAAGGCTACATCTGTTAAGAACAAAGCGACTACAAGCGGAGCGGACATCTGAAATGCCAGAACGAACGACTCGCTGAACGTCCTAAGCAGGAATTCAGACAAGTTACCACTATAAATCCGGCTGAAAAAATCATTGCTCAATGGAATCCAGTTATAGCTTCGCATGATGGCTTGAAGCAGATAATGATGACCATTAATACTTAAGAACAGCAGTGTGGCTATCATATATTTGAAATTACTGATCATTGGGGCAGACGCCCCTGTCATTGGATCAATAACATTGGCTATACTGAACCCAATTTGCAGGTCAATAAAAGCGCCTGCCATTTGAATGACCGAAAACATAAGAGTAGCAACATAACCCATTAATAATCCAATTAATATTTCCCGGAGAATAAATAGAAAATAACTTAAGTCCACCGGTACGGTCTCTGTAATTCCACTGACCAGATAGACAATTAACGCAATCATTGCGGACAAACCAACTTTGAACGTTGTCGGCACCGAGCGTGATGCAAAGATAGGAGCTACCACAAAAAACGATGTGATTCGACAAAAGATAAGCAAAAAAACAGAAAACCCCTGCAGCAACAGATCCATGTTCATGCTGGCTAACCGATATAACTGGATAAGTTACTTAATATTCCAGAGGTGAAATCAACCAGTGTAGTTAATATCCAAGGACCGAACAACAAGAGCGCCAACAGGACAGCAACAATTTTTGGAACGAATGCAAGTGTCTGCTCCTGGATCTGGGTGGTTGCTTGGAATATACTAATTACCAAACCTACCACCAAGCCTAGAATCAGCATCGGCGCACTGACTTCCAAAACAATATAAACGGCTTGTCCGGCCAACCCTATAATAAACTCCGAACTCATAACCGTCCCCCTTGTTCTCTTAGTGTGACACACGCCGGTACAACAACACTTGTCATGTGCCAAAGCTCGCCAGCAGAGACTTGACGACCAAATACCACCCGTCTACAAGCACAAATAGCAAAATCTTAAATGGCAATGAGATCATTACCGGAGGAAGCATCATCATCCCCATCGCCATAAGCGTACTCGAGACTACCATATCTATAATTAGAAAAGGTATAAATATCATAAATCCCATTTGAAACGCAGTCTTCAGTTCACTGATAGCATAAGCCGGAACAAGAACTGTTATCGGGAGATCCTCGTAACTTTGTGGCTTCTCTGTCTTCGTATAGCTCATGAACAGCTGCAGATCCTTATTCCTGGTGTGGGTATACATGAATTTCTTCATCGGCACAGCTGCCTTCTCAAGAGCTGCAGTCTGAGTAAGTTCACCTTTTAAGTAAGGTTGAAGAGCAACATCATTAATCTGTGACAATGTTGGGCTCATCACGAACAGCGTTAAGAATAATGCGAGACCCACAAGCACCTGGTTAGGCGGCATCTGCTGAGTACCTAACGCACTGCGTACAAATCCAAGAACAATAACGATCCGGGTGAAGCTTGTCATTAATACCAGTATGGCCGGAGCCACACTGAGTATAGTAATGAGCAATAGGATGGAAAGAGAGCTTGTACTAGGCTTGCTCCCGTCTGAGTCCCCGACCTGTACACTGATATTCGGTATGGGATCAGCGGCTGAAGCTATAGTAGTAGAAAAAACGCTTATAAGCATCATAAGTAAAGCGGCAATAACGACCTTTTTCTTCATTGAACCCTCTACCGATCTTTAGTTTGTTCGTCCTGCAGCAATTCTTCCATCTGCTGCTTCCGATTGGGCAGCTTGCGAAGCTTGGATTCGAACACCTCATGAAAAGGAGTCTCTACCAGTTCCTCACCTTCGGGAGGAGGCTCCTTGCGGAAGCGGGATACCAGGCCGGACAAAGCGGATGTAAGGTTTCCGAATTCCGGTGCCTCTACCTCAAAGGAGCTCAGCAGAACTTCGACCTCTTCAGGATCAGAAATCTTATCGAGCAGGGAAATATCTTCACCTACACCGATAAGATACAC
Organism: Paenibacillus sp. YPG26; assembly: GCF_023704175.1. NCBI lineage: Bacteria > Bacillati > Bacillota > Bacilli > Caryophanales > Paenibacillaceae > Paenibacillus > Paenibacillus sp. YPG26. The sequence goes on from NZ_CP084530.1 coordinate 2,584,010, forward strand.
TGTGTTCCCGATCTCCACTACCTGAAGAGATTTATTAGGTCCAAGCCCGATTGCTCCTACCGTCCTTATGGAGCGGGTCTTGGAGAAAAAGCGGTTACGTCTTCCTAAAAAACGGATTAATAGTACAATCAGAACAATAATGACAGCCAGAACAACAATAACAGTGATCAAGCTTGAGTAAAAATTACCGCTGTCAAACCCTGTTTGATCTGAAATGGCCAGGTTCATAGGCCTGTCCTACACACCAAGTGTCTTGTTAATGGCTTCCACAACACGATCGGATTGGAAAGGCTTAACGATAAAGTCCTTCGCACCCGCTTGGATTGCGTCAATAACCATTGCCTGCTGACCCATTGCGGAACACATAATAACTTTAGCCCCGGCGTCCAGCTTCTTGATTTCTTTAAGGGCAGCAATTCCATCCATTTCTGGCATGGTAATATCCATTGTAATAAGATCCGGGCGAAGCTCTTTATATTTTTCGATCGCTTGAGCGCCATCTTGTGCTTCCCCTACTACTTCAAAACCATTTTTAGTCAGAATGTCTCTGATCATCATACGCATAAATGCAGCATCGTCCACGATAAGAATTCGATTTGCCATTGATTTAAATCCTCCCTAACCTTCTCTATTGTAATTTTTGAATGCGGTCCCACTGGCTTACTATATCTGTGACGCGTACGCCGAAATTCTCATCGATTACGACTACTTCACCTTTGGCAATCAATTTGTTATTTACCAGGATGTCGACAGGTTCACCAGCCAGTTTGTCTAGTTCGATAATGGATCCTTGTGAGAGTTCTAAGATATCCTTTATTTGTTTTTGGGTCCTACCTAATTCTACGGTGACTTTAAGGGGAATGTCCATCAGTAAGTTCAAATTATTTTCATCTGCGTGCGCCATGGAAGGGGGCTGCAGATTAGAGAATTGAACTGGCTGCACATTGTAATTCCTGTTCGGTACACCACCATAATGCTGAGGCTCTGCATAAGGCCTATCCTGCGGATAATGCTGACCTGGATAGTAATCCTGCTGCGGCTGTCCACCCGGGTGATATGGTGCCTGGTAAGGCGGCTGAGCCGGCGCTTGCCCTGCAGGAGGCTGATGCTGCATTGGCGGCTGCTGGTATGCAGGAGGCTGATGCGCAGGAGGCTGGTGTGCAGCCGGGGCTTCCTGAACTGGCGCCGGTACGGCTTCTGCCGCAGGTGCGCTTTCCTTATGCGCAGGTGTAGGCTCAGGAGTTCCGCCACCAATAAGGCTATTAACCATATTTTTGGCAAATTGTACCGGAAGAAGCTGCATGATCGTCGAATCAATCAAATCTCCGATGATTAGCCTAAATGATATTTTAATAAGCGTCTCATCGGGCGGAAGGTTGCTTACCCCATCTCCACTTGACATGTTCAGAATATCGATTCCCGGTGGTGATATATTAACGAACCGGTTGAAAATCGTCGACATGGAAGTCGCGGAGGATCCCATCATTTGATTCATCGCTTCTTGCACGGCACTAACATGAATCTCATTAAGTTCCTCGTCGGCAGGGTTACCGTTGCCTCCCAGCATGAGATCCGCAATAACCTGAGCATCTCTTGTCTTGATAACCAAAGAGTTAATTCCTTCGAACCCAGCCACATATGTAACATGGATGGCGACATGAGGTTTAGGGAACTCAGCTTCAAAGCGCTCACGGGTAATAATAGAGACTTTCGGAGTCGTAATGTCCACTTTCATATTGAGCAGTGTGGACAACGCGGTTGCGGCACTGCCGAAAGTGATGTTCCCGATCTCACCCAGCGCATCTTGTTCCAGTGCAGACAGATAATCATCAACCGTCTTCTCATCAGATCCACCCCCCGCCTGTTTCAGCAGGGCATCGATTTCTTCCTGGGACAAATAGTCTTTACTCGTCAAATCCTTCAACTCCTTCATTGACAATTTCATCAATTTGAATGGCGACACGGTCTTTCATCGTACCCGGACTGCCGATATACTTTAACTTCTCACCAACCCGGATGGAAAGCCCTTCCTGCACCGGCTTGTTCAGTGCAATGACATCGCCTACCGTAAGTCCCAGGAACTCTCGAATGGACAACTGGGATTCTCCCAGTTCTGCAATAATTGGCAGCTTCGCTTTGTTCACACGCTGTTTGAGCGCTTCTACTTCTTCCGGTGCACGGGATTTCTTCTGTGAGACGAACCAGTGATGAACGGATAGCTTAGGCATAATCGGCTCGATAACCACATGGGGAATACAGAGATTAATCATCCCGGAAGTGTCCCCGATCTTGGTACTCAGCGAAATGAGGGCTATAGTCTCGTTCGGAGATACAATCTGCATGAACTGCGGATTCGTCTCCAGCGCTTCCATCCGCGGAGAAATATCAATAACCGTCTTCCAAGCCTCCTGCAGGCTTTCAAAAGCTCTGCTGAAGATCCGCTCCATAATAATAGTCTCGATTTCTGTTAGATTCGCGATCTTGGAAGGAGCGGTGCCAATTCCGCCAAGCAGCCTGTCCAGCATGGCATACGCCACGTTTGGATGAACCTCAAGCACCATTCTGCCTTCAAGCGGCTCTGCCTCGAAAATATTAAGAATCGTCATTTTCGGAATGGAACGAATGAACTCATCATAAGGCAGCTGTTCAACCTGCACGACATTGATCTGGACAAAGGTTCTTAGCTGGGCGGAGAAATAGGTGGTAAGGTACCTGGCAAAGTTCTCATGTATTCTTGTCAAGCTTCGTATGTGATCTTTGGAGAACCTGACGGCTCTCTTGAAATCGTAAGCCCTGATCTTCTTCTGTGTATCTTCTTTCTTGAGTTCTTCCGCATCCATTTCTCCTGAGGAGAGCGCCGCGAGAAGAGCGTCTATTTCATTCTGCGATAGTACATCTACCAACTATTCCACCCCCTTAAAAGGATCTATATTCTCTCTCGATATGCTAAATAGGAGACATGATAAAGTTAGTAATATCGATCTGAACAATGTTCCCTTCCGGGAGTGTCTGATTAATCAGGTTCTTCAGCTTGTTGGCCAGCTGATCCTTGCCTTTGGCCCCAGTCAGATCGGTAGGCTTGGTATCCGCCAGCGTCTTGATGATGATGGACTTCACATTGAAGTTCATAATCTTATCAAATGCTTCCTTGGCTGCGGCATCGTTCAATTGGAAGGCGAAATCCATGATCACCACATAGTTTGGATCCGACAAATTCGTCTTCACCTGCTCCATGGTGCTGGTCACTTCCACTCGTTCATCCGCACTTAGCTTTTTCTCTTCTACTTTATGGGTTTCGGCAGCTGGTGTATTCTTGTTATTCATTGTCATCACCAGGTAGGCGGCCATCACGACCAGGATTAATGCCAAGAGGATCGTGATTATCCATGGCGCCATTTTCTTCATAATAATTCCTCCGTTTGTTGCACTTTAATAGTTGCCGCATGAATGCCGATTTCTGTGTAATATTGCTTCACCCGCACCATGATCTCGGCAGACTTTTCCAATACGATGAACCGTTTCCCTGTAACCAGTGTTACATAGGTGTCCGGGGTTTCCTCGACGGTCTCGATCAGCAGTGCATTAAGCCACATCGGCGAACCGTTCAAACGCGTGACAGCAATCATGGCGAACCTCCAGTAAAAGTTCCGGAGGAGGACTTAACCTCCCCCGGCTCTTAAAATTAACGTTTCAAGTTAACAACTTCCTGCAGAACCTCGTCAGAAGTCGTAATGATCCGTGAGTTAGCCTGGAATCCACGCTGAGCTACGATCATCTCTGTGAACTCCCCTGTAAGATCCACATTCGACATTTCAAGCTGACCAGAGACCATAGCCCCAGTTCCGTCAGTTACGTTGTTCGCAGTCGTATATACCAGCTCTTCCAGGTTTGCGTTTGGCGTGGAGCGGTATAGGCTTCCCCCCACCTTCTCAAGACCTTCTGGGTTTGTCACTCTCACTACTCCAATTTTAGTATCAGAGTTCGTAGTCCCATCACCCAGCTTCTGGATGATGGTTCCATCTTGTGAGATGGTAAATGCTGTAGTTGCAGCATCAAGCGTAATTGGAGCACCTTCGGAACTTAGCACCAGCATCCCGTCGGAAGTAACCAGGTTGCGCGCTGCGTCCATATGGAAATCACCGGCGCGTGTAAGGAATGGAGATTCTTGCTCTGTAGACAGCTTGACTGCGAAGAATCCGTCGCCATCGATACGCAGATCAAGCGGATTGTTCGTTGTCATGGCGCTTCCGCCTGTGTGCAGCGTATCCACAGAACCAATGGAAGAACCCAGACCGATTTGTTTGGAGTTCACACCGCCATTAGTACCTTCAACCGGCGTGGTTACACCGGATACAGTCTGGCTCATAATATCTTTGAACATCACACGTCCGGATTTGAATCCTACCGTATTGACGTTTGCAATGTTGTTACCAATCACATCAAGCTTAGTTTGAAAACCGCGCATACCCGACACACCTGAATACATAGATTTTAACATTGAATAATTCCTCCTTAGATGTTTGAACCTCGTAAGCTGCTTCAGTCGATCGACAGCTGAGCTTGGCTTCCGAATCCGGGCCAGCCAAGATACGTAACTATTGAATCACAACGGCACTATCAATTTGGGTGAATACATTGTTCTTCATACTGTTTCCATCCATTGCGGTGACTACAGTTCTGTTATTAACATTCACAATGAGCGCCATGTCTTTCATTAGAATTAATGAATCTTTAGAACCTTTGGCTGCTGCACTGTCTATAGCTGAACCGATTTTCTCCAGCTGATCCGGTTTAAGCTGAATTCCTCTTTGCTCCAGTCTTTTAACCGCATGATTACTAAACTTCACCAGCTGATCATTCAGAATATTCTTAAAGGAAGCTCCTTGCTGTCCGCCTTGTCCGGCAGGTGTGCTTCGCTGGCCAGCGGCAGGTGGGATCTTGCCGGGATATAAGCGGCCTACTGAGATGGGATCATTCATTTGGCACCAGCCCCACTGGCATCTTCTGCTGCCTTGGTCTCTTCTGCATTGTTAATCTTGGTGATCTTATCAATTGCAACTTCTCTCTCACCAACCTTGGCGTACTGGACACCTCCGCGTATGACGATAGAATCGACGATACCATTAGCTGTTGTAGATGCGGTAATCGGCTTACCTGTTGCAAAGTCAAATCCGCTGGTCTCCGTAGTGTTTATCCAAGATACCTGCTTGCCGATAAGGCCGGAGAGAGTGCCAAGGTTCTGATTCATGGCTGTCAATTGGCTGGAAATATTCATTAATTGCTCAACCGAAGTGAACTGCGCCATCTGGGCGATGAATTCTTTGTCCTGAAGCGGCTGCATCGGATCTTGATTGCCGAGCTGGGTGACTAGGATTCTGAGAAATTGATCTTTTCCCATCGTCTGGGTGCTTGAAGCTGCTGACTTGGTCGCATTCTCTGTAGAGTAATTGGACCGGGTTACATTAGTTGAAGTTATATCCGCCATGTTATGCCTCCTTCCTTTTTGTTAATCAATCAGAACTTGCTTTATGCTCTGGCTACAAAAGAACTTCCGAAATCCTCTTCCTTCGAACGCACTTCACGTATCCATTCATTCCATTCCTCAGTCATATCCGCTGCGGCAACCGCATCTTCATTACCGAGTTCACGCTGTCTGCCATTTCTCTTCTGCTCGCCTTGGCCAGCTCCACTTCCCGGTTGGCGTCCATCATGGTACATATGGGAGGACAACGATGTATTCTGAGTGACTTCAAGTCTCTCAACCTGAATACCCTGGGATTGCAGCGCGGCGCGAAGCTGATTCATCTGCTGTTCAAGCGAATCTTTAGCAAAGGCATGCTCAGTTGCAAATTGTGCAATCAAATGCCCATTTTGCATCGTAATTTTGACATCAACCTGTCCCAAATGCTCCGGAAAAAGAGAAATCGTCGCTTCTGTCATGCCCTGAAGCTTGACAATATCCAGCTTGCCTACTACAAAACCGCTCATTTCCTTAGCGAACTGTTCGACATGCACGGCAGTCTGCAACGGCTTGGCGGGTACCAGACCCGAATCTCTGATTTGAAGCTGACCAGCTGTCACGATGAGGGATGAATCTGCAGGCTTAACCGTTACATCCTTGCCTGTACCTTCATCTGCCGCCTCGCTAGACTGGGAGATTCCGCTTGTAGATATCATTCCATCCCGCAGAGCTGGTTGATCTTTAGTCGGCAGGGCCACTACTGTTGAAGCTGTTTGAGTACGATGCTCCGTCTTCACTTGGCCGTTAGTATGAATCCCTGCTAATCCTAACAAATCCCTAAGCAGACCCGCTTTCGCACCGCCCTCTTGACCAGCAGATACTGGCATTTGGCCATCTATCTGTTCGCTGAACTGCTTGACTGAATCACTCACAGGAGTCATCGCAGTCTGTAAAGACTGAAGCAGCTGGGCAACTTGCGGTAAATTCTGAGCCGCTTGCGAAGGCTGAGCTTCAAGCTTGCTAAGCAATTGCTGCACGCCATCCTGAACCGCAAATCTGATTGTCTCGGCATGCTGGGCAATAAGCGGAAGCTCCTGACTCAATCCCTCAGCCGATTGATTAGTCTCATTTCCTGCTGCAGCTTGTCCTTGATTAAGGAATACCTGCACCTGCTGAAGCCAATTCTGCAATACGGCGACTAAAGCCGGATCTGCAGCGATCGCATCATCCAGAGCATTAACGTCCTTCAGCAAGTCTCCCAGTGCTGTCGGAGCCTGCGTCTCTGCTGAGTCCACCGCAGCTTGATCAATTGCAGGTTGTGTTCCATTCCCCGCTAATGAAGGCTGACTGCTTGATGAAGCTCCTTGAGCCGGTACAGCTTGACCCCCTAAAGTGTTCAGCAGCAATTGGACCAACGTTTGATTGAAAGCTGGTGCAGTTCCTTGAGCCGCCTGGGGATTTGTCATCTGAGCTGCTTTGCCGCTTGGGCCTGCAGATATGGCAGATGCCACATTCCCTGCTGATGAGTTCATAATTAAGCTCATTATTTATTTCACCTCCTTTCAATGAGAGTCACCATATGAGTTTTATTTGCTGATAATCTTGTTAAGAATCTTGGCTGTTGCAGCATCATCAGCCTCATTCATAGCTGACAGTATTTTGGAACGGGAGGTATCATCAACCGATCTCAAAATTTTGAGCGTCTTGTCCGGGCTTGTCTTGTTCGTCGCAAGCAGCAGTTCAGCTGCATCAGCCGGCGGCATGGCGGCGAAGGTCTGACCGATCTCCTGATCGCTTAGCCCGGTAGATGGGCTTGTTGCGGCTGGCTTGTCGGCAGCATCCTTCTTCAGCCTGGACTGAAGGGCGGCGATAGCCATCTCGTCTGAGGGCTTGGCATCCTTTAGCAGAATCGAAACGTCTGCTGCTTTCTTAGGGTCCATTTTCTCCAGGATCGCCGCTTTGCTCTCATTACTCATCGCGTTCAGCATCTGAACCGTTTCCTCCGTGGTTAAGTTACCAAGGATGGCCGCTGCTTTGCCTGGGTTCATGGAACCGTACAGACTAGCCAGCTTTTTCACTTCTTTTTGATACTCGTTATCCTGTTCCACTGCTTCTTGTACTTTCTTGTCACTAACGGCCTTATTCGCCTCTTGAAGCTTGGTCTGAAGCTCGGTTACCTTGTCTGCTTGGGCCTTGGCCGCTTCATTCGCTTTCTTCAGATTAGCCTCCTTCTCGGAGACTTGATCCTTCAAGCTCTTAATGGTGGCTTCAGAACTCTCTGCCTGTGTGGCTGCACCCGCCGGTTCAGGCAGCCAATCCTTCACAATCGGAATGTTATTCCCGATCTTAAGGAACTCATTCTTGAAGTTCACATTGAAGAGCGTAAGCAGCACACCAACTAGTACGACAGTGAACAGGATTGGCGTAACTATGAACAAGAAACGTGCGAATCCTTTGCCACCGGACTCTTTTTCCTCTTCCGGAATGATCGTTTTTGCCACTCTTAATCCTCCTTTCCTCAGAACAGCCTGCCCTTTATACCCTCTGGGCCTTCATGGCAAACCGGATTGTAGCCATCTCATCCAGCTCATTTTGTTCACGGAGGAGGATCTGCTGCTCAAAGCCTGCTTTTGCCTTTTCCTTTGCCTTCAACCATACTTTCTCATCGAGCATCCGGGTGCTGAGTTGAGATTGCTTGTGCTCCACATTCGTCTCGGCACACTTGATATCACACAGCTTATTCTTGATACAGCGGTCTAAATGCTCCACATAACGCTGAAGCTCCTGAAGTCTTAGCATGGAGGAGGCACCCTCCGAGAGCATGGCATGAGTTGCTCTGGTTTTGTCTTCAATCAACTTGTTCAATGTAAGCTGCTCCGTCTGTAATTCACCAATCGCTGCAGAAAGCATCCATTCCGCTTGAGTCTTCTCATTCGATTTCAAATCGACCACTTTTTGATACATATACTTGAATTTCATTTCTTAAGGTCAACTCCTCATAAACTCTGAAATCAAATACTCTTTGGATTCCTCTAGCGTTGTCTTCTCGTGCACCTTTTGTTTGGTGAAATTCCATATTCTCCCGATCGCCTCGATGGACTCATCTATTTCAGGATTAGATCCTCGCTGATAAGCACCGATATTAATCAGGTCCTCGGAGTCCTTGTATACGGACATCAAGCGTTTCAGGTTGTCTGCAGCTTCGATCTGATCTTCAGGAGCAATATCCTTCATTACCCGGCTGATACTAGCAAGAATATCAATCGCTGGAAAATGTCCTTTGTTGGCGATATTCCGGTTAAGGACGATGTGTCCATCCAGGATCCCTCTGACCGCATCGGCGATCGGCTCATTCATATCATCACCGTCGACAAGTACAGTATAGAAGGCGGTGATCGAACCTGTAGGGCCTGTACCCGCCCGCTCGAGCAGCTTAGGTAGTGCCGCGAATACTGATGGCGTATATCCCCTCATGGCAGGTGGCTCGCCAACGGCAAGTCCCACCTCGCGAAGAGCCATCGCATACCGGGTTACCGAGTCCATCATCAGCATGACGTTCATACCTCTGTCCCTGAAATACTCCGCGATCGTGGTCGCAATCAGCGCGCCCTTCATCCGTATAAGTGCCGGCTGGTCAGAAGTCGCCACAATTACGACAGATCTTTCAAGCCCTTCGGGACCCAGGTCCCTTTCGATGAAGTCCAATACTTCGCGTCCGCGCTCCCCGATTAGGGCAATGACGTTCACGTCGGCAGCTGTATTTCTCGCAATCATCCCCATCAAGGTACTCTTTCCTACACCCGATCCGGCAAATATACCCACCCGCTGGCCTTTGCCTATTGTCAAAAGACCATCTATCGCGCGAACGCCAATGCTGATGGGGTCTTTGACCCTCGGCTTGCTTAGCGGATTCATCGGCTTATTGTAAGTGGAGTAATGACCCATCCGGGATGGAAGCATGGAACCGTCCAGCGGCTGGCCTAACCCGTCAAGCACCTTTCCAAGAAGCTCTGAACCCACCTGAACACTAAGCGGCTTACCTGTACCCACCACATCGCAGCCCGGTCCGATCGACTGAAGCTCTCCGAGAGGCATGAGAAGAACCTTGTTATCTCTAAATCCCACGACTTCTGCTTGTAGAGGCTGTGAGGACTTGGTTGGATAGATGTAGCAGACATCCCCTATACTTGCATCCGGCCCTTCTGACTCCACCATAAGACCAATCACCTGGGTTACCTTACCATTGACCCGGACTGGATCCAGCTGTCTCAAGTGTTCAAGATAGCGTTCAGAGTCAAGCCTCTTCATAGTTCTGTCCCCGTTCTTCGCCTTGGAGCGAAATCCGCATTAATTCTTTTTTTATCTCGGTAAGCTGAGTATCAATTCTTGCATCTATACTGCCGAAGGAAGAACGAATGACACACCCGCGGTCCTTGACAGTTGAGTCAGGAAGGATCTGAAGTTCTGCCTGTGAATCAATAACAAGACTCAGCTCTTCTCTCGCTCCTTGTACAAAGCTGAACTGGGAAGGCGCTACACAAAGGGTCAATATACTCTGGTCTCTCTTTCTCGCCAGATTCTGTTTGATTAAGTTCAGAGTGTATTCTGGCTCCAGCGTAAGCTGACGTTCTATAACTTTCTCGGCGATAGAGGTGCTGAGTTCAACCAGGAACGGCTCAGCTTCCTGTATAATCTGGTCTTTAGCCTGGTAAGCCTGTTCAAGTACCGCCGCTGCTTCCTGCATCATTTCATCAATTTCACTTTGAAGCGTACGAAGAGCTTCTTCCTTACCTTCCTCGTACCCCTGATTGAAACCTTCGGACTTCACAGCCTCGATCAGATGTTCATCCTGCTCTCTCCGCTCCTGCCACCACTGCTCGATCTGCTCTTTGGCCTCGGCAAGAATTCGCTCCGCTTCTTCTGAAGCATCCCTAACCTGCTTCTCCGCAAAATCTTTCGCGTCAGTAAGCATCTGACGCCTATTCTCTTCTGCTTCTTCATTCTTCAAGCGGTTCTGTTCAGCTGCATAAGAGTAAGGCTGCTGACTTTCAGATTCTTGATCTACAGCTGAAGGATAATGCTTGGATAAATCCAGCTGTTTCAGCAATTCGACAGGAACGTATTGAGTAGATTTGATCAGATTAGACAATGATGTCATCTCCTCCGCCACGGGCAATTATAATTTCACCTGATTCTTCCAGTCTGCGGATCGTTGCAACAATTCTGGTCTGGGCTTCCTCTACATCACGAAGCCTTACAGGACCCATGTACTCCATTTCTTCCTTGAAGGTTTCGGACATCCGCTTCGACATGTTGCGGAATACCGCCTCCCGGACTTCTTCGCTTGCCACCTTAAGCGCAAGCTGAAGGTCTGCATTCTCGATATCCCGGATAATACGCTGAATCGAACGGTTGTCCACGTTGACAATATCCTCGAATACAAACATCCGTTTCTTGATCTCTTCCGCAAGCTCGGGATCCTGAATTTCGAGTGAATCCAGAATGGTCCGTTCTGTGCCGCGGTCTACACCGTTCAAGATCTGAACGATCGACTCGATACCGCCTGCGCTTGTGTAATCCTGCGTTACTGTAGCAGACAGCTTCTGCTCAAGCACTCTTTCGACCTGAGAGATGACCTCAGGAGAAGTGCTGTCCATAACAGCAATTCTTCTGGCGACCTCGGCCTGCTTCTCTTGAGGCAGGGAAGACAGGATCACCGCAGCTTGTTCAAATTGCAGATAAGACAACACTAAGGCGATGGTCTGTGCGTTCTCATTTTGAATAAAATTCAGAATCTGATTCGGATCGGCCTTACGGGCAAAGTCAAAGGGTCTTACCTGCAGCGTAGCTGTCAGTCTGTTGATAATATCGTAAGCCTTCTGCGTACCCAGAGCCTTCTCTAATATTTCCTTGGCGTAGTTGATACCGCCTTGCGAAATATACTCTTGCGCCATACAGATCTGGTGGAATTCAGCGAGAATCATTTCTTTCTCGGTACTATTCACGTTGCGCACGTTGGCAATTTCTAATGTAAGCTGCTCGATCTCGTCATCACGGAGATGCTTGAAGATTTGAGCCGAGACCTCTGGTCCGAGCGAGATCAGCAGGAGCGCAGCTTTTTGCTTGCCGCTTAAACCTTGATTAAGTGTTTTTGACACTGCGTTCACCTCTATTCATCAGCTAGCCAAGTCCGCAGCAGATTAACGAACTCATCCGGTTTCTTCTTAGCCAACGTCTCCAGCTGCTTGCGTACTTGGTTCTCATTGGTAACCGAATCCAGATTAATGGACGGGAACTCTGTTGGCATCGCAAGAGGAACATCTTCTTCGGTCTCTTCATCCTGGTTGCGGCGGCGCCGATAAATGAGATAACCGATACCTGCTCCAGCTGCTAACAGTGCCGCGCCGATTCCCCAGACAATCGGACTGGACAAGCTCAAACCACTTTGAGATGCACTGTCTGTCTGGAAGGCTTGAGAGAATACCGAAACTTTCTTGACCAGATCTTCATCTGTATATGTAGTTCCGGAATCAGCCAAATATGAGGCGACAATATTTCTGAGTACGTTCTGAATCGCATCCTCTGTAGCCCGGTCCAAAGAATTTTTTCCGGCAGGTGGTTCAACCATCACATTTATGGTTAAATCTTTTACAATGTAAGGACTCTGCACAATTTCTTTGTTAATTCGATTAACCTCGTAATTAATGGTCGAAGTGCTCTCATCCGAGGTCGTATCTGAGGACGAAGTGGAACCCGGATAATTCGGCACATCGGTCTGACCTGTCCCCGTTACCCCTCCGCTAGAAGGAGTACCTTGTCCCGTATAACTCTTCTGAATCTTTTGGGCACTGATCTCGATCCCTTTCATGTTCTCGGTATCTACCGGTGTAACCAGATTTTCCTTCTGGGTTACGTGATCGAAATTCAGCTTTGAGGCTACAAGGACATTGATCTTGTCCGGGCCTGTCAACTTGCCGAGAAATTGTTGGACACTTTGACGAACATCATTCTCGAATCTCTTCTGAATCGCCATATTCTCCGATACATCACTCGTCAGACTCCCTGCCTTCCCGCCATTCTTCCCAGCTGTAAGTATCACGTTCTCATCACTGCTTGTGATCGTAATATTCTCGACCGGAAGATTAGGAACCGCCGTTTTGATCAAGTTATAGTAAGCATCGATCGCATTTTCATCTGGACGAAATCCCGGTTTGAAATTAAGACTAACGGAAGCGGAAGCCTTCTCCTGTTCATCAGGGCTTGCGAAGACATTCTCTGCCGGCAGATTAATAAGCACCTTTGCTGCGCTGACGCCCTGCATGTTTGTAAGCAGCTGCTCAACCTCACCATTCAGTGCGGTCTTATATTTCACCGCGAACTCATTCTCTGTCATTCCGATTGGAGAAGACGTCGTACCGAACGTTCCTTCGAAGCCAATAGAACCATTCTTCACAATCCCCTGGGAACCTACATCAACCTTCGCTCTGGCAGCCTGTGTGCTCGGGACCGAGATGCTCTTGCCATCCGCGCTTAATTGATAGGGAATGCTGCCCGACTCCAGATAGCTAATAATTCCGGCCGCATCCGTGGAATCCAGGTTAGTAAAAGCTACCTCGTATTGTGTCTTGGAGAACTGGATCGTTAATAGAATGATGGCTAGCAGAATGATTGTAACGGTGGATATTAATAATGTTTTTTGTTTTTTTGTAAAATGGTTCCAGTACTGGCTTATTTTTTCTCTATACTGGGCAATTCTTTCATTCACATCGTCACCTCATCCGAAACTTTTGCTAGATTGAATTAAATTTGCGTCCGCATAATCTCCTGGTAAGCTTCAATTACCTTGTTGCGGACTTGCGATGTAAGCTGCAAACTCAATAAAGCTTGTTCCGAAGCGACCATGACCTGATCCATATCGACTTGACCGGTAAGAAACTTGTCACCCATCTTCTGGGCGTTCTGTTCCTGGCTCGCAACGCCTTCAATAGCGTCTTTGAGGAAGGACCCAAAATTCCTGACTGTCTCCGACGGAGTGGCTGGCGCCGGATTGATTTTGGGCTGAACCAATTCAAGGGGCTTTATTGCACTTGCGGTTGTACTCTGGATCATTAGACACTCTCCTTACTTGTTCTATTTAGTCTATTTGCCAATCTGCAATGCTTTGGATTCCATCGATTTGGACGCGTTCAATGCTGTAACGTTAGCTTCATAAGAACGGGTTGCCGAGATCATGTCTACCATTTCTTTCAGCACATCCACGTTTGGCATATAGACATATCCGTCCTTGTCCGCATCTGGACTTGTAGGGTTATATACAGGCTTGAAAGCCGTCTGATCTTCTTGAATCGCGCTAACCTTCACACCCTGACCAACCGGGGCTTGTCCACTCACAGCGGAATTCAGCATCTTGCCGAACTGGGTCTCATTTGGCGCCATTACCACCATCTTCCGTCGATACGGAACAGCTTGGCCATTCTCTATCTTGGCCCGGGTCGTCTCCGCATTGGCAATGTTTGAGGAAATAACATCCATGCGAAGCCTTTGAGCAGTTAGTGCTGAAGAACTAATATCAAAGCTGCTGTTAAGTCTCAACTCTATGCTCTCCCTTCTACTGCTGTCCGCATCATTCTGATTCGGCTGTTAAGCTGCTCAATATAGGCGTTATATCTAAGTTGATTTTCTGCTAATGACGACATTTCAGAGTCTATATCAACATTATTCATATTGTTATTCATTGAAGTTGATTGATCTGTGGTAATCAAGGTATCCGGCACATTATTTGCAGGCCCGATAGCCATATGCTTGGGGTCCGTTTGACGCCCCCGAAGAACTATTCTACCCTCATTTACCTGACTTTGCAGCAAGCTCTCGAAAGAAACTTCTGATTTTTTATAATATGGAGTGTCCACGTTCGCGATATTATTGGCAATGACACTTTGTCTGGTGTTAGCAGCCTTTAACGCGCCTTCCAATCTATCAAATCCTACCCCATTTAATAACTGCACATCCGAGCCCCCCAAAAAGTAATTTGACCTCATGCTTCTCTAGTATGTCTTCTCATATCTTACGATAATTTACCACATAATTCGACATTTATTTCTATTTTGTTTCTCTTTCTATTGGCCTATTATAGCAAAATCACCACTAATGTCATATATCCTAAGTTTCGTAGAGAATGGCCTATATTACAATGAGAAAAAAGCCCTATTTTTTTAAAGAATTTGGTAATTTAATATAATTATAGCTAAAAACTAATTTTTTTCTTTCCAGTTTGATAAAAAACGACATACAACTTCCAATTTTTTTCTCCAAAAGAAAAACCGACCTTTAGTCCCGGAATTCAGGACCTTGGTCGGTAACTAACTTCATAAAATGTCGAATCTATAAAATATACTGGCTCAGATCACGATTTTTAGCGATATCGCCTAACTTTTCCGTAACATATTGGGGAGTAATCACCATTTTATCCAAAGTGAGCTCGGGAGCCTCAAAGGATAAATCTTCAAGAAGCTTCTCTAGAATCGTATGGAGTCGTCTGGCTCCAATATTCTCCGTATTCGCATTCACCGCAGCGGCAATATTAGCAATCTCGCGAATGGCCTCCTCCGAGAATTCAATCTCGATATCCTCGGTGCGCAGAAGATCAGCATACTGTTTGGTTAGTGCATTTCGGGGTTCCGTCAATATAGATACAAAATCCTCAAGCGTCAAGCTGCTGAGCTCAACCCGAATCGGGAACCGTCCTTGCAGCTCAGGGATCAAATCCGAAGGCTTAGACACATGAAAGGCTCCGGCAGCAATGAAGAGTACATAATCTGTCTTGACCGGGCCGTACTTGGTCATGATAGTAGACCCTTCCACAATCGGCAGAATGTCACGCTGGACGCCTTCTCTGGATACATCCGGACCCGATCCCTGTCCCCGGCTCGCCACCTTATCAATCTCATCGATAAAAATAATTCCCGACTGTTCGGCTCTGCTGATTGATTCCTGTACCACATCGTCGTGATCAATCAGCTTATTCGCCTCTTCCTGGGTGAGCACCTTACGCGCTTCCTTCACCGTAAGCTTCCGCTTCTTCATTCGCTTCGGCATCAGGTTTCCGAACATCTCCTGCATATTCATTCCAAGCTGATCGTTCCCTTGGCCGGCGAACATGTCTAGCATATTGGGCGCACTGTCCTCCACATCAATCTCTACCGTCTCATTCTCAAGCTGGCCCGCCAGCAGATTGAATCTTACCTGACGGCGCTTCTCAGTGACCGTGCTATCCAGCTCCTTGTCCTCTTCATTCACCTGCTGGGCACCGGAATTCTGATTCCCGAAGAGCATTTCAAATGGATTGCGCTGATTCTTGTTCTTGGCGGGTGATGGCACGAGAATTTGAACAAGGCGCTCATTGGCCAGCTCCACTGCCTTATCCTTCACCTGCTCGGTGCGCTCCTGCTTGACCATTCGGATAGCTGTCTCTACCAGATCACGC
The DNA here is from genome assembly GCF_023704175.1 of Paenibacillus sp. YPG26. NCBI lineage: Bacteria > Bacillati > Bacillota > Bacilli > Caryophanales > Paenibacillaceae > Paenibacillus > Paenibacillus sp. YPG26. Next base: position 2,599,954 of record NZ_CP084530.1, read on the forward strand.
ACCATAGATTCCACATCGCGTCCAACATAACCAACCTCCGTGAACTTCGTCGCCTCGACCTTGACAAAAGGAGCTCCAACCAACTTCGCTAATCTGCGTGCGATCTCGGTCTTCCCCACACCTGTCGGGCCAATCATCAGAATATTCTTAGGCACAATTTCGTCACGAACCTCGTCGCCAAGAAGATTACGGCGGTAACGGTTACGCAGCGCGACTGCCACCGATTTCTTCGCCTGCTTTTGACCCACAATATATTTGTCCAGTTCAGCAACAATCTGTCTTGGAGTTAATGCCTGATTTGTCATCTAAGTCCCTCCTTGGCTCTCTAAGTCCTTTTACAGCTCTTCCACTATAATATTCCCGTTCGTGTATACACAGATCTCTGAGGCTACCTTAAGTGCTTCTCTGGCCATATCCTTCGCATCCAGACTGGATGCGTGACGTTTGAGCGCTCTAGCCGCTGACAAGGCGAAATTACCACCCGAGCCAATAGCCAGCACATCGTCATCCGGCTCAATAATTTCTCCTCCGCCCGAAATAAGCAGCATCCCTGTCTTATCCATGACAATCATCAGCGCCTCTAGTTTGCGCAGCACCCTGTCCTGACGCCAATCTTTTGCCAGCTCAACCGCTGCACGCTGTAAATTCCCGTGATGTTCTTCCAGCTTGCCTTCAAATTTCTCGAACAAGGTAATGGCGTCAGCCACTGATCCAGCGAATCCCGCCAATACCTGACCTCTATACAGCCTTCTTACCTTTTTGGCCGTCTGCTTCATAATGACACTTTCACCAAAGGTAACCTGACCATCACCCGCGATGGCTCCCATTCCGTTATGGCGAACAGCACATATCGTTGTTGCATGAAAAGACATTTCCATGGATATCACCTCATCTTACATTATGATTGAATTCATATTTTGAAGACTGAAAACAGATTCACCGCCCTAATGTTTAGGACGGCAACTGGTTGTTGTCATATCGACTCACGGGTTATGAAGTTCTCGAGACTGCTGAGCGCCCGCCGGGCAAGCGCCTCGTTCTTCTCGCTTTTCTTCCTGAATCTCTCTTCCAGCTTAGGGAAAAGTCCAAAGTTCGCATTCATCGGCTGGAAATGCTTGAAGTCAGCCGTAGTGATATAACGCGCCATACTTCCAAGTGTAGTATCTTCCGGGAATACAATGCCATCCTGCTCTCTTGCCGCTCTCGCCGCATTAATGCCGGCAATCAGGCCTGAGGCCGCCGACTCCACATAACCTTCCACTCCGGTCATTTGACCTGCAAAGAAAAGCTTCGGACGCTTCTTCGTCTGATAGGTAGGCTCAAGCAGTGTAGGTGAATTGATGAACGTATTGCGGTGCATCACACCATAACGCACAAACTCGGCGTTCTCAAGACCCGGAATCATGGAGAAGACCCGCTTCTGCTCTCCCCATTTCAGATGCGTCTGGAATCCGACCAGATTATACAGAGTTCCTGCGGCGTTATCCTGACGCAGCTGAACTACCGCATGCGGCAGTGTGCCGGTGTGCGGATTCATCAGACCCACCGGCTTCATCGGACCGAACAAAGCTGTCTGCTTGCCTCGTCTCATCATAATCTCGATCGGCATGCAGCCTTCGAAATAGATTTCCTTCTCAAATTCCTTAACCTGGGCGACTTCCGCCGTGATCAAAGCTTCATAGAAAGCATCGAATTCCTGCTCTGTCATCGGACAGTTGAGATAAGCTGCCTCCCCCTTGTCATAACGGGAAGCGAGATATACTTTCTCCATGTCGATGGAATCTTTCTCTACGATCGGGGCAGCCGCATCATAGAAGTAGAAATATTCTTCTCCCGTCAGCCCTTTAATTTGTTCGGAGAGAGCCGGAGAGGTAAGCGGGCCGGTTGCAATAACAACAATCCCTTCCGACGGGATTTCCTGCAACTCCTCATTAACTACGGTAACCAAAGGATGCTCGTGAAGCGTCCTTGTAATGTCCCCCGAGAAGCCGTCTCGGTCTACGGCCAGAGCGCCTCCGGCCGGAACAGCGTTCTTATCGGCAGAGCTGAGCACCAGAGAGTCAAGCCTGCGCATCTCCTCTTTCAATACTCCCACCGCGTTGGTAAGACCATTCGCCCGAAGTGAATTGCTGCATACCAGCTCAGCGAATTTGTCGGTATGATGCGCAGGCGTCTTCACGACGGGACGCATTTCATATAAAGTCACCGGGATACCGCGTCTGGCAATCTGCCAGGCAGCTTCACTGCCTGCAAGACCTGCCCCGATAACGGTAACCCTTGTCTGATCTGTCAATTTCATAACCTCCTAAAATCTTGCCAAGCCATTCAGAGATGAATGGTTACTCGGATGCATCGTCATCATTATCTTCAACAGCTTCTGTAAAGTCGCACCCCGTACATTGGAGCTTCGTTCCCTGCTTATTCCGCTTCTCAACAAGCATGGAACCACATTGTGGACACGGCTTCGGTGAAGGCTTATCCCAAGACACGAAGTCGCATTCAGGATAACGGTCACATCCGTAGAACACACGCCCCTTCTTGCTGCGGCGTTCCACTACGTGCCCTTCTTTGCATTTGGGACAGGTCACCCCGATATCCTTAATGATCGGTTTGGTATTCCGGCAGTCCGGGAATCCGGAGCAGGCCAGGAACTTGCCAAATCTGCCAAGCTTGTAGACAAGCGGCTTGCCGCATTTCTCACAAATCTCGTCAGATACCTCATCCTCGATCTCAATTTCTTTCATTTCCTCTTCGGCTACCTCAAGGCGCTTCTCGAAGGACTCGTAGAACTCGCTCAGAACCTTGACCCAATCTTCCTCACCTACCTCCACATGGTCGAGATCCCCTTCCATATGTGCGGTGAATTCCACATCAAGAATTTCGGGGAAGAACTGTTCCATTTGTTCTATTACGAGTTCGCCAAGCTCTGTAGGCATGAATTTCTTCTCTTCGATAGCTACGTAACCACGCTTCTGGATCGTCTCCAGCGTAGGGGCATAAGTACTTGGACGCCCTATTCCCAGCTCTTCAAGCGTCTTGACCAAGCGGGCTTCCGTATACCTTGGAGGAGGCTGGGTGAAGTGCTGCTTCGGATCAATATGTTCGGTCTCCAGCACATCACCGGCCTTCAGGGGAGGCAGAAACTTGTCATCATCCGTAGTTCCATCGTCATTCCCTTCCACGTAGACCTTCATGAATCCATGAAATCTCACCTTGGAGCCAACGGCCCGGAAGGTCGCATCTCCAGCGGCTATATCCACAGAAAGCGTATCCAGAACGGCTGAAGCCATTTGACTGGCCATGAATCGTTCCCATACCAGCTTGTATAGCCTGAATTGATCACGGCTCAGGAAAGATTTAATGGAATCAGGATCGCGCAGTGCGGAGGTTGGACGGATGGCTTCGTGGGCTTCCTGGGCATTCGCCGCCTTCTTGGAATACTGACGCGGGGCTTCAGGAACAAATTTGTCGCCGTATTTACTCACAATATAGTCCTTCGCCTCTTCCTGGGCAGAGACCGCGATTCGCGTGGAGTCTGTACGCATGTAAGTGATTAGACCCACCGTACCCTCCTTGCCAAGCTCAACGCCCTCATATAGCTGCTGAGCGACTGACATCGTCTTGGCCGCACGGAAGTTCAGCTTCCTCGCAGCTTCCTGCTGCATGGAACTCGTTGTGAACGGAGCAGAAGGATGACGCAGACGTTCCTTCTCCTTCACTTCGCTTACCTGGAATGAAGCCCCTTCAACCGCCTGGAGCACCTGCTTGACGGCTTCTTCGTTCGGCAGCTCCATCTTCTCGCCCTTGAGCCGATGGAATTTGGCCTCGAAGGAGGTGTCTTCAATCTTCAGAGCGGCTGTAATGCTCCAGTACTCTTCAGGAACGAACTCGGAGATTTCATTCTCCCGGTCGAGAATGATCTTGACCGCCACAGACTGAACGCGTCCGGCAGACAAGCCTTTCTTGACCTTCTTCCATAAAAGAGGACTGATCTTGTATCCTACCAAACGGTCTAATATACGTCTGGCCTGCTGGGCATTGACCAGATCCATATTAATTTTGCGCGGCGTTTTGAATGCATCCTTGACAGCATCCTTGGTAATTTCATTAAAGACTACCCGGCAGCTCTTGCTGGCATCCACATCAAGCAGATGCGCAAGGTGCCAGGCAATCGCTTCACCCTCACGATCGGGGTCAGCCGCCAGATAGATGTTCTTGACTTTCTTGCTCGCGCTTTTCAGTTCCTTTAATATAGAACCCTTGCCGCGGATGGTAATATATTTGGGATTGAAGTCGTTCTCCACCTCAACTCCAATCTGACTCTTTGGCAAATCGCGAATGTGACCCATAGACGCTTTCACGATATATTTACTGCCCAGATATTTGCCGATCGTCTTTGCTTTCGCAGGAGACTCGACAATAACTAGTGAATCCGCCACAGGTTCATCCTCCTCTCACAACACTATACAGAGTATCTCAGTAAGCAATTTATAATTTGATTTATCACTTATCTAGCCAGTTCCAATTTATATTATTTTGTAAATAGAACCAGGTAATTGCACAACCTGCTTTTTTATGATTAAAGATAACAGAACTGAATGCAAAAGTCCAAAATCCCATCCGGTTCCTGCGAGCAATCCATCAAAGCTTAGGCCGCCCTGCTCCAACATATGGTATATGTGCTGCTCCTGTTCTGTCAACTTGTTTCCTTTGTGCTCTACTTCTCTGCCAGGTGAACTCTTCCCGTTCAAGATCCCATACTCCTCCAATATATCCTCAGCCGAGGTAACAAGCTTGGCCCCCTGCTTAATTAAGCCGAGGGTGCCGCTGCTTTTGGGTGAGGTGATCTGCCCTGGCACCGCGAACACATCACGGTTAGCTTCCATGGCTGAATCTGCTGTAATTAGCGACCCGCTTCTGACGTCAGCCTCAACCACCAGGGTTCCGCGGGTTAGCCCGGCAATAATCCGGTTCCTCTGGGGAAATAACCCCGGATGAGGCGGGGTTCCGACAGCATATTCCGACACCACCAGGCCTTCGGCCGCAATCTGACGGTACAGAGACGTATGCTCAGATGGATACGCAGTATCAATTGCCGTTCCCAGAACAGCAATGGTTGACCCGCCACAGCGCAGGGCTGCCTCATGACACACTCCGTCAATCCCTCTGGCCATCCCGCTCACAATCGTTACCTCATGATGGCACAATTCCGCCGCAATCAGCTCCGCGACTTTACGTCCATATGCTGTAGGGACCCTTGTCCCAACCATGGCGATCGAGAACGAAGCCAGCAGCTTTCTGTGTCCTTTCAGATACATTACCCACGGGGGTCTGACAGCTTCCTTCATTAGTAGTGGATAATCCTCATCAAGCCGGGTCATCACTTCTATTCCTTTACTATGATTCAATGCCTCTCTCTGCTCCAACCATTCCTCGGTAAAATGAGCTGCCATCTTGACCGCCTGTGTCCCGGTAAATCCGCAGTTCATCCAATCTGCCGCCGTGAACTCGGTTGCGTTCTCTAATGAGCCGGCTTCCATAATCCGCTCTATACTCTTCCATCCGATCCCCGGAGTTTCGTGAAGTCCAATGAGGACTTTTCTTTTCATTATCATATCCAACCTATGTTCCTCCTCTAAATTAATACGCCAGGGCATGCATGGATTCACACATGCATTTGGAATGAACCAAAGACATCATCACTGACAGTCAGACAATCACCTGCAAGGCCTCGGCATTTAACGCGTTTGTCCTCTAGCTCAATCCATGTTGATGAACGAATCTAGTAACCTTGCTGACCTTAGCAGCGCAACAAAAAAAGCAACCTTCCTCCCGCATTTCGGGAAAGAAGGTTGCTTACCTTTAGAAAAAGTATAGCATATATTGGAAGCTTAGTTCTATTTCAAATTGCTGATTTAATCACGGCACTGTGATGAACACAGGAAGCGCCGGAAGTCGAGCACTGAAATAGCGTATCCTAATGTGTCGTACACTGGTTAAGAATACCGCGTTCTTCAAGCACACTCACAAGTGTTGAACCCATCTCGGCCGGGGTTGGAGCCACCTTGATGCCGCAAGCCTCAAGCATGGCGATCTTTTCTTTGGCCGTACCTTTACCGCCAGAGATAATCGCTCCCGCATGACCCATGCGTTTGCCTGGAGGAGCGGTGACGCCGCCAATAAAGCCAACAACCGGCTTCTTCATATTGTCGCGTACCCACTCTGCCGCTTCTTCTTCCGCTGTACCGCCAATTTCACCAATCATAATTACCGCATGAGTCTCGGGATCCTCGTTAAATCTGGACAAGATATCGATGAACTCCGAGCCCTTCACCGGGTCACCCCCGATTCCCACTGCGGAGGACTGTCCAATACCGCGAGTCGTCAATTGGTGAACCGCTTCATAGGTCAGCGTACCACTGCGGGAGACCACACCCACATGGCCCGGTCTGTGGATATAACCCGGCATGATACCGATCTTGCATTCGCCTGGTGTAATTACCCCTGGACAGTTCGGTCCGATAAGTACGGTATTCTTGCCTTCCATATAGCGTTTCACTTTCACCATATCGAGTACAGGGATGCCCTCGGTAATACAGATAACCAGTTCCATCCCCGCATCCACGGCCTCCATAATCGAATCTGCCGCATAAGCCGGCGGAACATAGATGACGTGCGCTGTCGCGCCCGTTGCTTCCTTGGCTTCACGAATCGAGTTGAAGATCGGCAGCGTTACCGTCTCGCCGTTCTCCAGAGTGATATCCAGACTTGTACCGCCTTTGCCCGGAGTTACACCACCGACCATTTGCGTGCCATATTCAAGCCCGCCTCTTGTATGGTAGAGTCCGGTTGCTCCCGTAATACCTGAGGTGGTGACTTTCGTATTTTTATCGACCAAAATACTCATATCCAAAGCCTCCTTCTAAATTCCGTATTATGATACGAGCTCTACAATCTTGCGGGCACCGTCAGCCATGGAATCCGCAGAGACAATAGCAAGTCCCGATTCAGCCAAGATTTTTTTACCTAATTCGACATTGGTCCCTTCAAGCCGAACCACAAGCGGACGGTCCAGTGAGACCTGCCGTGCCGCTTCAACAATTCCTTCAGCGATAACATCACAACGCATGATGCCGCCGAATATATTAACGAAAATACCTTTTACCTTGCTGTCGGAAAGAATAATCTTGAATGCTTCCGTTACTTTCTCCGCTGTTGCGCCGCCCCCTACATCGAGGAAGTTGGCAGGATCGCCGCCATAATATTTGATGATATCCATCGTTGCCATGGCAAGGCCAGCCCCATTAACCATACAGCCGATATTGCCGTCAAGGGCAATGTAGCTGAGATCAAATTTGGAGGCTTCGATCTCCTTCGCATCTTCTTCCTCCAGGTCGCGCAGTTCGAGAATATCCTTATGGCGGAACAGGGCATTGGAGTCAAAGTTAAGCTTCGCATCCAGCGCCATAACTTCGCCATCGCCTGTAACCACAAGCGGGTTAATCTCCGCTATAGAGCAGTCCTTCTCAATGAATGCAGTATATAGAGCCAGCATGAACTTCACAGCTTTGTTCACAAGTTCATTCGGAATGTTAATCGCGTATGCCAATCTGCGGGCCTGGAATACCTGGAGCCCCACAGCCGGGTCCACAACTTCTTTGAAAATTTTCTCCGGAGTTGCCGCCGCAACTTCCTCAATCTCCGTACCGCCTTCCTCGGAAGCCATAAGCACGATACGGCCGGTTGCGCGGTCAACGACCACACCGACGTAATATTCCTTGCGGATATCACAGCCCTGCTCAATCAGCAGACGCTTCACTTCTTTGCCTTCCGGTCCAGTCTGGTGCGTTACCAGAACCTTGCCAAGAATCTCATTTGCATAAGTACGAACTTCATCCAGATTTTTAGCTACTTTGACGCCACCTGCTTTACCGCGGCCACCTGCGTGTATTTGAGCCTTCACGACGACCACTGGGCTGCCCAGTGCTTCGGCTGCTTCCACGGCTTCATCCACCGTAAATGCCACCCGTCCTTGCGGAACGGTCACTCCATATTGCTTTAGGACTTCTTTTCCTTGATATTCATGGATATTCACTCTAGAATCCTCCTATCAACGGGCGGTTATTAAGGTTATGAAAAATTCCATATTATTTCAAACCCACAATATTGTATCATGTTTTTAAAACGCTTTCCTTAAAAAATTCAGGGATTCCCCACTTTTTTTGATATCGTTTTCATCGCGGGTTGAGAATGATCTCCCAGATACCTGGAATCTTTGAAAATCCGGTCTAGATAGAGTGATCTCCCTCCCCTCTCTACCGCTCATTCTAATGAGAACTTGACATATCAAGAAAATCATCTAATATTTAATCATATTATTATGGATATGAAGGAATTTATAAGGAAGCACCTTTTTCCTCCCGGTATCTGGCTCTTGTATGCCAAGACTCCAAGTGAAAGGGTGTTTTTTTGTTATGTATGGAAAACTATTCAGTTCGTGCTTATATGGGATAGACGGGGTTATGATCGAGGTGGAAGTGGATCTGTCGAGCGGAATTCCGCAGACCGCAATTATCGGCCTGCCTGATTCCGCCGTCAGGGAGTCCATTGAACGGGTGCGCTCAGCGATCAAGAACTGCGGGTTCACCTTTCCTCTTCAGAGAGTCACGATTAATCTGGCTCCCGCTGATCTGCGTAAGGAGGGCTCCGCCTTTGACCTGGCTATTGCTCTCGGTCTTCTGACCGCAAGCGGACAGATCACCCTCCCCGAACAGGAGAAGACGCTGATCATTGGCGAGCTGTCACTCGAAGGAGGACTGCGCCCGGTGTCCGGCGTACTATCCATGGTTGATTTGGCGAAAAGACAAGGCTTCACTTCGGTTCTGCTTCCAAGGTGCAACTCGGAAGAGGCTTTGCTTCTTGAGGGTATGAAGGTATATGGACTCGCTCATCTGAAAGAGCTGGCACGTGAAACCAGAGATTCCACAGCTAATCAAGGAACTCCCCTTCATATCGGTTCCTTTGACCACTTGCAAGTGCAGCCCTCAAGCAAGGAGGCAGTGACGGTACGCTTCCCGTCAGCCCATGAAGATTACAGCGATGTCCTCGGCCAGCTGCACGTCAAGCGTGCTCTCACCATCGCTGCCGCGGGCATGCATAACATTATCCTTATTGGCCCGCCAGGGACTGGCAAAACCATGCTAATCCGCCGTCTTCCCACCATTCTGCCCCCTCTGTCCCAAACGGAGTCTCTTGAGGTGACCAAGATCTTCAGTGCGGCCGGCAAGCTCAAGGAGCCGGAGGCCGGCTTGATTCGCACAAGACCTTTTCGGTCCCCGCATCATACGATCTCACCCGCAGGCATTGTTGGCGGAGGAACCATCCCCAAACCCGGGGAGGTCAGCCTCGCCCATAAAGGGATTCTGTTCCTGGACGAGCTCCCCGAATTCTCGCGCGGGGCGCTTGAGGTGCTGAGACAGCCGCTCGAAGACCGGGCGGTAACTATTAGCCGGACAAAGGCGGCTTTCACCTTCCCGGCCCATTTCATTATGGCCGCATCGATGAATCCGTGTCCGTGCGGATACTTAGGAGCCGAGCCTCCGCTCCCGCCGTGCACATGTGGTCCAGGCCGAATTCTGCGTTACCGCGACAAAATATCAGGCCCTCTCCTGGACCGGATCGATCTGCAGGTCGAGGTCCCCCGGCCCGGAGATTGGCCCCATGATCCTGCACCTCTATCTTCGGCTTCCATGAGAGCGAAGGTTCAGGCTGCAGAGGCCCGGCAGCAGGAGCGTTACCGCAGCCACGCGATCTCCTGGAACAGTGAATTATCTGGTAAGACCCTGCGCCAGTTCACACAGCTCGGCAGAGAAGCCGAGGCATTGATGAGGTCAACCTTCGAGGCCTTGGGGCTGAGCATGCGTGCCTATGACCGGATTCTTAAGCTAGCACGTACGATTGCTGACATCGACCACTCGGATGAGATCACCTCAGCTCACGTGGCCGAAGCGATTCAATACAGACAGCTGGACCGCCGCAGCCGGGATCTGATGGGATAGTAGGTATTGCCCAGCCGACACTTTGCATATCTAGGTTGTAGGCCGGGCTATCCTGCTTCTGCGCTTGTTGGCAATGACAATTAAGTTCTAGAATAATGCCTTCCCGATGATCAACGTCAATTATTAGGCACCAGCCGATTCTTCATGCCGGATAGAATTCCAGCCGATTTGGTGGTGAAGATTGGGACTGTAGGATGTACTGCAGGATTGGGACTGTAGGATGTACTGTAGGTTTGGTGCTGTAGGATGTACTGTAGGATTGGTGCTGTATGCGACAGTATGAGTCTCGTAATGTGCATTACAGCAAAAAAAAGGGAAGCCACCATCGTCTGCGGCTTCCTGGCTGTTTATATGATAAATTTATCCTCTATTGGTTCTCTGCATTTTTTTATACGAAGTAATTATCATCCCAATAATTAACGCTACTCCCAGGAAAGTAAATATTAAATATAATGGTGAGCCAACTACCCCGAAAGCCACTTTCTGCTGAAGCACTTCCACTTTGTCCCATTTGTTCTCCAATTCGGGGATATGGTTCTTAGTCTTAATATAACCAATGGTCACGGCTCCAGCTATAAAGACGATATGAACGACTAGGGAGACAACTAGGGATTGAATCATTGTCTTCAATTCAGCAACCACTCCTTCATGTCTCTTAACTCAAACAGCAGACCAAATAGTGTTAATAGAGATTGTGTTCTCCTCTTGAATGGATATATCCAAATATGAATTTGATGTAGGGATATGAACATTATGTAATTATGATTATACGATGTTGATGCTCTGTCTCTCTTGAGTCTCGAGGCCTTACTCATGTATACCTCCCATTAAAGTTTAGCTACTGTAAGAGGGTCCCAGCAATATGGTAACCTCTCTGGAACATATTCGCGTTGCCCACAAGCAACTCAATCTTAATCAAAGATGTGCATAGACATGACTCTGCAACAAGCTTAATAGCCGCAAAAAAGAGACCTTAAAGTTAAATACAACTTTAAAGTCTCTTGAATGTCTTCGTATGTAAATGCTGCTCGAAGGATTAGACCACAGGCGGCTGCATCCCGAAGGTACTCCACTCCTCCAGAGAAGGACCATAAACACCAGGTACCGCAAGACCCGCCTGACGCATCAGAACAGTCATTTGTCCCCTGTGATGAGCCTGATGATTGATCACCACTGCAAGCGTGAGTCCTTTGGACCAAGTATCCCCGTACATCTCCGCAGTCTCTGCAAGTGTGCTGTCGGTCCATTGCTGCCTGATCGCATCGCTTAATGCTGTGCTGGCTTGACGGTAGCTCTCGGCAATGGCGCTCGCTGTGGCTGGAACCGGCGCATCTTCATGAGGGGCTTCGAACACAAGACCTGTCCGCGATAACATCTCATGCAAAGTGGTGACAATGTGCCATGCAATCCGTCCCAATGTCCGATGATTCGGTGCTATAGCCTGGGACAAGGATTCATCTGTTAAGGCGTTCAGAATGTTCCCAGTCATTGCACTTTCGTGTTTCCAGCTTTCCTCGAACGATTTAAGCGTTGTGAACATGAGCAACCATCTCCCTAATTCAAGTTTGTTTTGTTAAAAGGCATTTTCCACATGCTCCAGCGATTCAACCTGTCCATCAGGTCCCAGCTGAACCGCGACTACATCGAACCGTACGGGTGAGTCGGAGCAATGACGGCTGTGAAGATACACGGCAGCCGTTGATCTGACCTGGTTCACTTTACGGGGAGTGACAGATTCCATCGCAGTTCCGTAAGCTGAAGATCTGCTGCTTCGGCTTCGAACCTCCACAAAAATAATAACATGATTCTGCTCGGCAATCACATCAATCTCGCCCGTTCGGCATCGCCAGTTCCTGTGTAAAATACGGTAACCTTTATCGGTTAGGTAGGACACGGCCTTATTCTCCGCGTAGCTTCCTCTTTCCTTTCGCAGATCCTTGTATTTCCCCTTAATCTTCGGATTATTCACCAAGGCTTAGCCCCTTTTCGGCCGCCCGGTCTGAACGGTAGATGAAGCTGAGAATCTCGGCTACCAGCGCATACAGCTCGGGTGGAATCTGCTGATCCAGATCCAGCTTGGAGAGTACTTCCACCAATGCGGCATCCTCCTGAACCGGAATCCCGTGCTCCTTCGCCTTCTCCAAAATCCGTTCAGCCAAGTGCCCGGTCCCTTTGGCGGCAATGACAGGCGCTTCGTGCTCCGACGGCTCGTATTTGAGGGCTACCGCCCGCTTCATAGAGAGGTGTCGTCCTGACTTCTCATTCATATCCGGAAATCCACTCCTTTATAAGCCGGAGGTACATAGAGCGAGGGTACACTGTCCGCCCCTGGTCTGTCGGAAGAAGCATCGATGGGCTCCGCTTTTAGGGATAACAGCCGGTACCCGGCCGATTCGATAGCTCCGTGAATCTCCTCCTGCCTGCTCTCGATAAATGTTCCGACGGCCTCCTGCTCACTGTGTATCTTCAAGATGACTTTCTTGTCAGCCACCTGAACATCGACCATCACCTGTCCTAGGTGCTTCATGTTCAGGTCGAACCAGAGCCGGCAGTTCGAGGCGTCAAGCTCCCCTCGTCTCCCGCGTCTTGACTGAATATGCACGGAAGCCGTCTGATCCCCATCCGGGCCAGTAAACGGCAGATACATCGTCATTTGAGCAAAAGGAGCTGTGCGATCTGTATTCATCAGCAGCTGCTGACCGGTAAGCTGGTTCACCAGCTGCTTCGCCGTATCCTGCAGCTGCGGCGGCAGGTCGCTTGATTCAAGCACCTGCATTAGGACGCTCTTGAGCGTCTCTCTGACCGCTGCGGCGGGCTCTGCAGCCGCTGCGGGAACTTCCGGCAGCGCCGCGGGGCCTCCGGCCGCGGCGTGCCGCTCCGGCTGCCCGGCAGGCACCGCCGCCCCGGGCACTGCCGCTGCCGCACCGCTGCGCGCTGGTGCGGCCTGCTCCCCCGGCGCGGCCTGCGGCACGCTGCCGGCAGGCACTTCGCCGCCGGGCGCTGCTGCGCCGCCCGCAGCGGCGGAAGCCGCGCGCGCCGCTGTTGCAGGCGGCGCTTCCGGCTGCGCCGGTGACGCGCCCAGCGTCACCGTGCGCGCAGTCTGCTGCTCGTGCTCTGCACCGAGCAGCTTCAGCACCCGCGCCACCCACGGCTCTGCCGCGTGGGTGCGCGCCGGCGCTGCTGCCGCAGGCGCAGCGCCCGGCTCTTCAGGCGCGGAGGCTGCCGCGCCTGCGCCTTGTCCACCCGCGCCTGTGCCTGCCGCTCCCGCCGCTCCGTGCGCACCCGCGCCTATCACTGCCGCTCCCGCTGCTCCTTGCACATTCGCGCCTGTCACTGCCGCTCCCGCCGCTCCTTGCGCACCCGCTCCTGCCACTGCAGCAGCAGCCGGTCCTTGTCCACCCGCTCCTGCCACTGCAGCACCAGCCGGTCCTTGTCCACCCGCTCCTGCCACTGCAGCACCAGCCGATCCTTGTCCACCCGCTCCTGCTGCTCCTTGCGCACCCGGTCCTGCCGTTGCCGAACCCGCCGCTCCGGAAGCAGCGGCTTCTCTTTGGCTGCCATTACCATTTAGAGTTCTGTTTATATTAGAACCTTCCTCTGTAATTGTACCATAATTATCCAACCCCGCACTATTCCCAGCTGTGGAAGAAGCTGCACCTTGAGATCCCAGGCTGCGCAGCTCATCGAGCAGAACTTGAATTTTAAGCAGAAGGTCGCTTCCCTTTGAGGGCACCGCTGCTGCAGACTGTCCAGTGAGTCCATTACTTCCTGAACCTGACCTGCCCGCCCCATCCGGATTGGCACTTCCCTCAGTATCAGAACTCGGAGCACTCATCCCGGCAGAAGGATTACCCTGCTTGCCGGAATCAGGCCGAATATTCTCTAGGTCTGAAATCTCTGCCAATAAGGCGGCAACCTGATCTCCAAGTGCGGAGAGCAGATTCTGTACCGAAGGGCCGAACACGGCCTGATTCAGCCCTGCCACGCTTGCTGCCGTTATCGGCAGCCCCCGGTGAAAGGCTATTGCGGCGGACTCCACCCATTGTTCCAGCGGGAGCCCCTTCGGCATACTGGCCATCGATTGCTGGAGCGCTGCAGCCGCATCCTTTGTCAAGGGCATCCCCTGAGTCTGCATCAGCTTCAGCAGTTCACGATTTTCCGGTGTATTCTCCATGCCGAAGCTGTCCAGCATTTCAGACAAAGAACGATCCGTGAGTGCACCGGCAGAGGTCAAGTTAAGAGGCTTTAAGACGGCCATTCCGTCCTTGCCTGGAGGCTGTACTTGGAGCAGGGTCGTCTGCCCTTTTTGCAGCGGTGTCTCCAATACTGCCCTTAATTGCACCCCCTGAACCTGAACTACAGCTTCCTGACCGTTATCCGATACACTCAGTACAACCCCGCGTATAACCTGACCCATCTTTAATTCCAATTCCTTGGGCTGACCGGCCCTGTTCTCACCAAGAAGTCCCCGTACGATGGGCCCGATGTTCATCTTTATTGCTCCCCCTTTATTCAGTATTGCGGTTCTGCCCCGAATAAATATAGCACCTGCTGGCGCCTTTTCCGATTAAAACCCTTATCTTTATTATCGGAAGCTCTTCCTGAATAGTTGAACCTCCTAACAAGAAAGACAACCCCGCCTTCTAAGCGGCGGGGTTGTTAGAACAGTTCCTGCTGACGTATGAACAAATTACGCATAAAGCTTTTCCGGTGCATAGGTGTTGCACCCAAGGCCAGGATTTGTTCCCTGTGCAGCTGAGTCGCATATCCTTTATGTACTGCAATTCCATACTCCGGGAACATGGCTTCCCATTCCCCTCTGCAGAGCCGGTCCCTGGTAACTTTCGCCACAATGGAGGCAGCCGCAATAGATTGACTTAATGCATCTCCTTTAATCACGGCCATCTGCGGAATGTCCGAATCCACCTTTTCCGCATCAACTAGCAGGTAATCCGGTGTAATGGACAGCTGCTCCACAGCCTCTTTCATGGCCAGGCGCGTAGCCTGCTTGATATTGACCCTATCAATGGTTGCAGCGTCCGCAAATCCTACGCCTACGGCTACCGCTTTCTCCATAATCGTCTCGTAGAGCATCTCCCGCTTCTTCTCGCTAAGCTTCTTGGAGTCAGTTACTCCTTCAATTAGGGTATCCTGCGGAAGAATAACGGCAGCCGCAACTACATCTCCAAATAGACAGCCGCGGCCCACCTCATCAATTCCAGCAATATGGCGAAAATTCTCCCTCCAATACTGCTTTTCATAAGTTAACATATCCGTCACGTGCTTCTTCACTCCCCGCCACTTTAACGGCCGGAGCCTTAGACTTAGTACTCTCAAGCACAACTGACTTCCGATACCCAATAGGCTTTGGTACCACTTGCTCCAGAGTCCTCAGAGGACCCTGATCCATCAGATCAAATGGACTGCTAAGCTTTTTCGCCTTATGCTCCGCACCGTTCTTCATTAAATTGATCAGCTCATCGGGATTATTCTTGATCCCCCCGGCATTGAGCCGATACCCATTCAACTGTCCTTTTGCGTTAATTCCCGGTTTAACGGTAAATGTAATTTTAATCCCCAGCTCGCGGCAGACTTCCAGCGTCGACTTTGTATAAGCTCCATATGGGAAAGCCAGAACATCCATGTTGTTGCCGAGCTTTTCTTTCAGCATGGCCTGTGCCTTGGAGAGATCGGTTTTAACCCGGGACTTAAATTCAGCGTTCGTTTCTTTACGATTTAGCTTCTCCAGATACATGGGACCTGCCAGGACAGCTCTTGTTGCCTGGTGAGAGGCGTCTGTCGGCGCCTGGATATGGGAATCATACGTATGGTTGTAGAACTCAATTCCGTTCTGTTGCATGGTGTTGATCTGCTTCCATGTTAATTTCGGAATCCCGGGATGCTTTGGATTGTCCACCGTATTAAGAATGATGAACATCGTTGCCGGAACCTTGTTTTCTTTTAAGATCGGATAAGCATATTGATAGAATGACTCGTATCCATCGTCAAAAGTCATCAGCACCGCGTTGTCCGGCACCGGGGTACCCTTCAAGATGAAATCATGATACTGCTTCATGGTAATCCACTTGAATCCGTTAGCCTTCATCTGTTCAATCTGCCGTTTGAATTTGGATACCAGCACCGTACCCGCATCAATCTGATCCGGTGTTACCTCATGATACATCAGGACAATAACCTTATTACGATAATATACTTTATTAGGCGTTGCAGGGGATGGTACTTTCTGGATGCTCTGTATATTAACCGTGCCCCCGCTTGTTTTACCTGTGCCAAGACTGGCTCCCATCTGGCCGATTGTGTTGAGCGGAGTTAAGTTGTTAATTTTATTATTGCTGTCCCCATTCTCCCATAGAAATGCCGCCGATACTACAATTATCAGGCCAATGATTACGGCTGCAGATATCCAGTTTTGTTTTCTCATCTTCCTTCTATTTCCTCTCCATCCAGTTAAACTAATTTCTTAATCAGATTAACATACTGTATCTCAAGCTTCGTTTCTAATTTGTAATATTTTTATCGGTTAAAGCGCCGCATTCCTAAAGGCATTCTTGGAGAATAATTGGGCTGCCGCGATCCTTCCCTGCCTCCTCCCACGCTTTCTGTCAATTAAGACGTCTCTGAGAGGAAAAAGGTTTCAATATTATGGGTAATTTTCCAAATAAGCTTATGCAAGTCAAAACAAAAAAGCGCCGGATCAGCCGACGCTTTAATGTATATTATTAATATGGTGATTCCATACTGAAACGGCCCAGCTTGCCAGCGCGGAGCTCTCTAAGCATAATTCCTGATGCCTTCTCCAGATCCACACGGCCTCCACTGATGATACAGCCGCGCTTTCTTCCAATGGCCTCCATGACAGCGACAATCTCATCGGGATTCTCAATGTCTTCCGGACGTTCTCCGAGATCGAACCTTTCCTGCAGCTGGGTCCAGTAATATTGACTCAGATATTTAATCGCAAAAAAAGCAATGTCTTCCACATTCAGAATCTCTTCCTTGATCGCTCCCGTTGCGGCCAAGCGGTAGCCGACATTCTGATCTTCGAATTTAGGCCACAGGATACCCGGAGTATCCAGCAGCTCCATTTCTGTTCCTACCTTGATCCACTGCTGTCCTTTCGTAACCCCCGGCCGGTCTCCTGTAGCAGCTATGGCGCGGCCTGCCAAACGGTTAATTAGCGTGGATTTGCCCACGTTCGGTATTCCGACTATCAAGCCCCGGACTGCTCTCGGTCTAATCCCTTTTGATATCTGGCGATCAATTTTCTCTTTGAGCAGCTCCTTTGCCTTGAGCGGGATCTCTTTAACCCCGGCTCCTGTGGAAGCCTCTGCCGTAATCGCGGTATGTCCTTCACGCTTGAAGTAATCCACCCACTCCCGAGTCACCGCAGGATCTGCCAAATCGGCTTTGTTCAGCAGAATAAGCCGCGGTTTGTTCAGCAGAATCTCATCAATCATGGGGTTGCGGCTGGACAATGGAAGGCGGGCGTCCAGCAGCTCAATGACCACATCGATCAGACTCAGCTTCTCCTGAATCTGTCTCCGTGCTCTCGTCATATGTCCCGGGAACCATTGTATTGTCATCGTCTTGTACACCTCTGTTTTCCCTATACTTATGGATCGTTCCATATATAGAGAACGAACTAAAGACTGTGGCCAGCTTTAGTTCGCTTCTATGTAAAATGGATGAACAAGTCTATTCTCCGTCCATCCACTTTAAGTATTAGTGTTTAATAAAATGAATATCCTTTAACGGCCAGAATACCAGATCGGCACGGCCAACAATTTCCTTCTGGGAGATGAAACCTAATACACGGCTGTCTGTGCTGTCCGAGCGATTGTCCCCCATCACAAACACATACCCTTCCGGTACTTTCCCGTCCGTGATCCGCTCATTCGGGAAATCGGATTCATTATTGTACAGCTGATTGTTCTTATGCTTCTCATCTATAGCGTCTTGAATGTAAGTCTCATTAACTTTGACTCCATTCACCGTAACTGTGTCGCCTTCCACCTTCACCGTATCACCCGGAACTCCGATCACACGTTTGATGAAATCTCTGCCTTCAGTCGGCACATGGAACACAACAACTTCCCCATGACGAGGCTGTCTGATGTCATAAATAATTTTATTAACAATAATCCGTTCACCCGTATGGAAGTTCGGCTGCATGGAAGGACCATCCACAATAAACGGGGCAAAGAAAAGCCAACGAATCAGGAGAACCAGTACAACCGCAATTACAATAGCTTTAAGCCATTCAAGTGCCTCATTTTTCTTTTTCTTGGACGGTTCCGTTGTAACCTGCTCTCGATCCGGTTGCTCCGATTGAAATTGCTGCTCCATAGCTAGCTGCCCTCTCTTTATCTACAGGATGATATTCGTATACCTATTTTATTAAAGACGAAAGGGGCTTGAAGATCAAGCCCCTGGATCGTTATCCATAGATTAACGACGTACTTCTTTAATTCTAGCTGCTTTACCGCGAAGTTCGCGAAGATAGTACAGCTTAGCACGACGCACTTTACCACGGCGAGCCACTTCGATTTTATCGAGTTTTGGGGAATGAAGCGGGAAAGTTCTTTCCACACCTACACCATTGGAAATTTTACGAACTGTAAAAGTTTCACTGATTCCACCGCCACGACGCTTGATAACAACACCTTCAAACAACTGGACACGCTCACGAGATCCCTCGATAACCTTAACGTGCACTTTCAAAGTGTCACCAGGGCGGAAACTCGGAATATCCTGACGAAGTTGTTCCTGCGTAATCGCTTGTACGATATTCATATATGACTCCCTCCTTCCACTCAGGTGTTCTTACATCTTCCGAAGAAATCCTATGTTCTTCATCATTATCCGCAGAGGACCACCGAATTCACAACAAATGCAATTTTATCATATCCAGACATGTATAGCAAGAACTTTAACCATTCTGGAATAGAAAAGTGAACATCACTTTATTTGTGTGTCATCCATCCTTTCACGATATTCATATACCTGTCTCTGTCACCAAGATTGGAGTAAATCCGCTCTGTGAGCGTATTAGGACTTCCGAAGAAGAATCTCTCATATTGTGTCTGCCTTCCCCCGAATGCACTCACGCTCAGTTCCCAGGCCAGCCGGAACAACTGAACCTTGGAGTAAGCGTCCGTATCACTTCCTTGAAGATACTTATTTAAGTAAGGAGAGATGGGGGAGCTGAAATCCTGCTCGGACGGAATCATAATCAGATCACTTGAACCGAGCAGCTGTATGGTCTCGATGATCTGTGGGTAGACTTTAGGATACCAGGCATTTGCCGCATACAGCGGCCTCGGATCAGGCAGCATCCTACCCCATTCGTCCAGGCTGGACTGCGCTTCAGAAGCGATAACCAGAGCTTTCAGAGTCTCAAGTGTAATCAGGATCTCCGAGACCCTGTCGATAAAGAACTTATCCCCGCTGCGATCCAGGCACTCCGCCATATATTCAAGCACACCAACAAGAAACTCCGTTTTTGCAATATATCTGCACAGGATCTGGTGCGACACATGCGTGTGGAAATGACTTCTTGCGAAAAAGCTGGCTGACAGCTCCTCGTCCCCATAAAGAAACATTCGGTCATGCGGAACCAGCACATGATCCAGAATGACCAGCGTATCCATCTCCTCATAACGCGAGCTTAGCGGATAATTATACTTCGATGAACCGTTCACCGTATTCTCCCGGCAGACAAACTTGATTCCCTCAAGATTGCTTGGAACGGCAAAAAAGAAAGCATAGGGGTTCACCTCATCATTACTCATTGAAGGCTGGGGATAGATTAACAGCTCTTCAGAAGTAGCCCCCTGCGTGTTGAGCAGGAAAGCTCCGCTTACAATATAACCGTCTTGCGTAATTTCATGTACCCGTGCGGCGGAGGATTCATTCCCGTTATCCAGTACGGCTGACAGCATGCTTATTTTGGACTGAATAAAGCCATGGGACAAGGTAATATCGTTCTCGCGGCAGTAGACGTAATAGTTCCTGAGATTATCAGCAAATTGCGGATTTGTCTCCGCCAGCATTCCAGCTGCTCCTGCGAAGGCCATCAAGGCCGTATTCATATAGTCAGGAGCGCGTCCCAAGAAGCCATGATGCTGGTCAGCCCAGAGTGACATCATGTTCCTCCGTCTCTGCAGGTCGCCTTTGCTGCTTGGAGGCAGATAAGATAAGCCTACGCGATCCCCTGTATCTGGAGAAATATAGGTCATCCTGTCCCTGTACCGTTCCTCGAACTGCATATCATACAGCGAGGCTTGAGACTTGATCAGTCCGCGAAAAGCCGGGTGCTGCGATATCTTCCCTTTGATCCGTGCTCCATTCAGCCAGATTTCGGGACTCAGCTTGTTCAGATTCTTAATATATTGCTTACCGGTTTTGATAGGCATATGAACGCCTCCTAAGGATACAACCACCCTGACAATCAACCCCAAAAGCGGTATATTAATATAGACGAGTACCATAACCTATTTGGAAAGAAGGAATTCCGCATGACTAAAAAGCAGCTTTCCCCGCTAGTCGAAGCCTTACAGCTGTCCCCACATGAGGAAGGAGGATGGTATAAGGAGTTATGGAAGGCTCCTGTTGAAATTCCGCAGTCACTACTTGGAGAGGAATACTCAGGCCCACGCTTTGCAGCTTCCTCTATTTATTTCCTTTTGCATGCTGATGAAGCCTCGGAGTGGCATACTGTCCTCTCCGATGAAGTCTGGCTATGGCACTCGGGGAGCCCTATTCTGTTAACCTTGGGCGGAGACGGCGATGAGCCTTCAACGACCCAAGAGATTATTCTGGGGCCAGATATTCTGAACGGCCAGACACCGCAAGCCCTGGTTCCCGCCAAGGTATGGCAGTCAGCCAAGCCGCTCGGGGATGAGCCGGTCTTGGTCTCCTGCGTTGTGGCGCCAGGATTTCATTATGATGACTTCCGTCTAATCGACAAAAGCAATAAATAACAGCCTGCCTTGCAGACTCCATTAGTACTATACGAGGATCAGCTTCACTAAATGTATGTCTATTAAAAAATAAAAAAAGATCATTTCCCTGGCGGCTCCGAGTCCGTTCAAGAAAATGATCTTTTTTTATGTGAAATAGGCCGCGTGGCACTCTGCCATTTACTCATTAGGCAAAGACTCAATTATACGGTCTGTCTCGGCCTGAATAGTATCAGGAAGCTCGTACATACTGATTCCTCCTTCATTTACTTACGATTCGCATAGTAGGCAAGCACATCGTCCACCGTTTTTAGAGGCTCTGTTAATGGGTACTCCGACTCTTCCTCTGGCTCCAAATATAATTCTATTGTAGGCAGCTCCTGCTGCGTATCCGGTATCATGTCTTAATCCCTCTCTTGTCATTTGCTGTGTTGTATTAGTTTATTACCCGGTTTTCCTCCTCTCTTAACAAAATACTTCTTTATTTTATGCATTAAGACCAATCCCGGCACCTCGTCCTATCAAAAAAACCTCCTCACAGGCAGATGATTGCTCTGCTCTGGAGGAGGTTATCCAGCTGTCCCGCTATTCACTCTCAAGCTTTATTTCTGCCAGCCATTTGAGATCCTTGGCACTAAGGTCAGCATACTCAAGAAGATCGGGACGGCGCTGCCAGGTCCGTCTAAGCGCTTCGCGGCGTCTCCAGTCGGCAACATTCGCATGATGACCGCTTAGAAGAATATCCGGCACCTTGTAATCTCTGAACTGGGCTGGTCTCGTATAATGCGGATATTCCAGCAGTCCCGTACTGAAGGAGTCCGTTATGGCGCTTGTTTCATTTCCCAGCACCCCGGGCAGCAGTCTGGCTACACTGTCGATGACCACCATGGCAGGCAGTTCTCCCCCTGTCAGTACGTAGTCCCCAATGGATAGCTCATCCGTAACCAGATGCTCCCGAATCCGTTCATCATACCCTTCATAATGACCGCAGATGAAGATAAGCCGATCCTCACGCGCCAGCTCTTCCGCTTTCTTCTGTGTGAAAGACTCTCCTTGCGGACACATCAGAATGACTCTGGGCGGACGCAGAGATTCTGCCTGACCTGGAATCGAGTCAGACTCAAGCAGGCTCTCTACCGCATTGAAGATAGGCTCAGGCTTTAATACCATGCCGCCCCCCCCTCCATACGGGGTATCGTCCACCATTTGGTGCTTGTTGTCCGAGTACGCTCTGAAATTTACCGCATTTAACTTAATTATCCCCTTGGCCTGAGCCTTCCCCAAGATACTGGAGCCGAAGACCCCGTCAAACATCTCCGGAAATAAAGTCAGTACATCTACACGCATTTACAACAATCCTTCCATCAGATGCACCTTCACGAGCTTGTCTGTGACGTTCACATCCAGCACCACATCATCAATTACAGGAAGAAGAATCTGCTTGCGGGCAGGTGTCTTCACGACCCATACGTCATTGGCCCCAGGACGGAGAATCTCATCAATGACTCCAAGCTCTTCCCCTTTTTCAGTGACAACCCGGCAGCCGATAATTTCGTGGAAATAATACTCATTCTCTGGAAGCTCGATGGTCTGGTCTTTGGTTACTTTCAAATCCCATCCCTTATACTTCTCAACCTCGTTGATGTTCCCATACTCCTTGAACTTCACCAGGTAAGTCTGTTTGGATGGACGAGATTGGTCTACTATAGCTTTGACCTGCTGCTTCGTCTCCGGGTGTACCATGATCAGCTCTTTCCCTGGAGCGAAGCGCACTTCGGGGAAATCTGTACTAAGCAGCACTTTAAGCTCTCCACGAATCCCATGTGTATTCACAATCTTACCAACCGTTAACAATGAATCGGACATAATTCCCTCCTGAGCACTTCAAAAATCGAGTGTGTATATAGAATCTGCGGCACGTATAGTCTTCAGCATGTACGAAAAAGGGCTAGGAAATGCATCCTAACCCTCTTTCGTATATTTTTAAGACATAATGTCCACGGTGACCCGTTTGTCTAGCTTCACTGCTGCAGAGGTGACAACCGTGCGAAGCGCCTTGGCGATTCGCCCCTGCTTACCAATGACCTTCCCCACATCGTCCGGATGTACAGTTAGTTCAAAGATAACAAGCTGCTCTTTCTCCACGACGTTCACACGCACATCTTCCGGATGATCAACTAAAGCCTTCGCAATTACGCCGACTAATTGTTCCATAAGAGGACCCTCCGAATCAGCAATTATTTCTGGTTCTTAAGTTCATGGAACTTTTTGAGGACACCAGCTTTGCTAAGCAGGTTACGGACAGTGTCAGATGCTTGTGCACCATCTTGCAGCCATTTCAATGCTTTTTCTTCATTGATGTTTACAACGGCTGGTTCAGCGACCGGGTTGTAGTAACCAATTTCCTCGATAAAGCGACCGTCACGTGGGGAACGGGAATTCGAAACCACGATACGGTAGAAAGGAGCTTTATGAGCACCAATACGTTTCAAACGAATACGAGTTGCCAACGAAATTCACCTCCTTAAATAAGATAAAATATATATCTAAGACTTAACGGAATGGAAATTTCATTCCGCCGCCTTTCAGACCTTTCATACCCTTCATGGCCTTAGCCATCTTGCCAGCTTTAGGACCACCCATCATATCCGAGAATTGCTTCATCATCCGGCGCATCTCATCAAACTGCTTAATCAGCCGGTTGACATCAGCTACGGAAGTACCGCTGCCGAGTGCAATCCGCTTGCGGCGGTTATTATTGATCATCTCCGGATTCTGCTTCTCCTGCTTGGTCATGGAATGCACAATCGCTTCAACGCGCCCCATCTGCTTCTCATCGACCTTAACGTCCTTGAGCTGCTTAACCTTGCCCATTCCCGGGATCATATCCATGATCTGATCAATAGGTCCAAGCTTCTTAACCTGGTCCATCTGCTCAAGGAAATCGTCGAAAGTGAATTCGGCATTGCGCATTTTGCGCTCCATTTCCTTGGCTTTCTCAGCATCAATATTGGACTGGGCCTTCTCAATAAGAGAGAGCATATCGCCCATCCCGAGAATCCGGGAGGCCATCCGCTCAGGATGGAAAGGCTCCAGTGCATCAATCTTCTCCCCAAGTGCCGCGAACTTGATCGGACAGCCGGTAACAGCTTTAACAGATAAAGCGGCACCACCGCGGGTATCGCCATCCAGCTTGGTGAGTACAACCCCTGTGAGCTCAAGCTGCTTATGGAAGCTCTCCGCAACATTGACGGCATCCTGCCCAGTCATGGCATCGACTACCAGCAGCACCTCATCCGGCGTTGTAATTTCATGAATCTGACGAAGCTCTTCCATCAGCTGCTCGTCCACGTGCAGACGGCCCGCTGTATCAATAATCAGATAATCGTTGCTGTTCTCCTTGGCATGCTGAAGCGCCTGACGGGCAATCTCGACCGGATTAACACCATCACCCAGTGCAAATACAGGAACCCCAATCTGCTCACCGAGCACCTGAAGCTGTTTGATTGCAGCGGGTCTATATATATCTCCCGCGACAAGCAGCGGCCGGTGATTCTGCTTCAGAAGAAGCTTGGCCAGCTTGGCCGAGGTCGTCGTCTTACCGGCCCCTTGAAGACCCGCCATCATAATTACGGTTGGAGGCTTGTTACTCTTAGCCAGCTTCGCTTGGCTGCCGCCCATCAGATCCGTTAATTCCTTGTTAACGATGTCGATGATGACCATTCCGGGTGTGAAGCTATCCATCACTTCGCTGCCGATGGCCTTCTCCTTCACCTTGGCGATAAATTCTTTGACCACTTTAAAGTTAACGTCCGCTTCGAGCAGGGCAAGGCGCACCTCGCGCATAGCCTCATTCACATCATCTTCCGATACCTTGCCTTTACCGCGCAGCTTGCTGAACACATTCTGCAGTCGGCTGGTCAATCCTTCAAATGCCATAATTAGTCACCTCCGTTATCCATTCTGATCCTGCTAATCACCACTCCTGTATATTGCGGACCATGCCAAGAGCAGTCTCTTTATGTACATCCGTAAGGTTGCTGTCTTCGAGCAGCTGGCGAAGATTCTCAAGCTGTCCGAGACGCTGCTGCTGCTTCTGAAGCAGTCCAAGTTTGTCTTCATATACTTCCAGCATCTGTTCAGCCCGCTTGATATGCTCATACACGGCCTGACGGCTGATCTCAAATTCCGATGCAATCTCGCCAAGCGAGAAGTCATCATGGAAATAATATTTCAAGAAAGTCTGCTGCTTCTCAGTAAGCAGCGGTTCATAGAAATCGAACAGGAGATTCACTCGGTTCGTCTTCTCAAGCCTATTCTCTTGACTCACAGCGGGCACTCCCTCCGTCAAGGAAAAACACTTTACAGTGCATCAACGAACCTTATCATAACGAAAATAAAAGAAGATGTCAAGCTATTTCCCTTAACATCTTCTCAGATTCCTCACAATCTCGTTACAAGTTAATTCCCGGGCAATAAATAGAGCAGTATCGCAAAGAAATGGAGCACACTCCCCGCGAGCACGAACAAATGCCAAATCGCATGATGATAAGGAAATGCCCGCCACACATAGAATACTGTTCCGAGTGTATACGATAGACCCCCGAGTACAAGCAAGTTAATACCCATTCCCGGAATAGCTGCGATTAAAGGTCCCCAGGCGATAACAATCAACCAGCCCATCAGAATATAGAATATGGTTGAGAGAAACAGAAACCGTTTCACAAAATAAGCCTTAAACAATACACCCAGGAGCGCAATCCCCCATACTATACTGAACAAGGTCCACCCGAGCGAACCGCGAATCGCTACAAGCATAAATGGCGTATACGTCCCCGCGATGAATACATAGATAGATGAATGGTCAAAGAACTCGAACAGATCCTTCAGCTTACCTTCTTTAAAGCTGTGCACCAGCGTTGAGCTTGTGTACAGCAGCAGCATACTTACACCGTAGATGGTGAAGCTAACCACATGCCAGGCCGTTCCTTTCATACTGGAAAATACGATAAGAAGCACAAGTGCCACCACGCTTAACAGTGCCCCGATACCATGAGTAACCGCATTGGCGATTTCCTCCCTGCGCGGGTAAGTATGGGTGTTGGCCATGATCATCCCTCCTTTTTAGGACTGGACTTCAGATTCATCTGTCTCTTCCTTCAGTATACCGGCGAATAATCCATGCACGAACTGCTCAGAATCAAATTTCTGCAGATCCTCCATCTTCTCACCCAGACCGACCAGCTTCACCGGCAGACTTAACTCTTGGCGGATAGCCACCACGATCCCGCCTTTTGCCGTTCCGTCAAGCTTGGTGAGAACAAGACCGGTAACCCCGCTTTTCTCTCCAAACAGCTTAGCCTGGCTTAGCGCGTTCTGACCTGTGGTTGCATCAAGCACCATCAATACCTCATGCGGCGCATCCGGAATTTCACGCTGGATCACACGGTAAATTTTGTTGAGCTCTTCCATCAGGTTGGATTTGTTCTGCAGACGGCCTGCCGTATCACACAGCAGAATATCTGCTCCGCGCTGCTTCGCGGCTTGAACCGCGTCGAACATAACAGCTGCCGGATCTGAACCTGCCTGCTGCTTGATCACCTCTACCCCTACGCGCTGACCCCATACCTCAAGCTGTTCGATAGCACCGGCACGGAACGTATCGCCTGCGGCCATAAGTACTTTTTTGCCTTCCTGCTTGTAGTGATGGGCAAGCTTGCCGATTGTGGTTGTTTTGCCAACCCCATTCACACCCACGAACAAAATAACCGTAATCCCATCCGGATTCATCCGAATGCTGTTATCCTCATCACCGCGCAGGAGCTCCTGAATCTTCTCGGATAGAATCGGCTGAAGCTCAGCGGCATCTTCAATTTTGCGTTTCTTCACTTCGCTCCGCAGATCATCAATCAGCTCAAGGACCGTATTCACCCCTACATCGGCCCCGATTAGAATCTCTTCCAATTCCTCAAAAAACTCTTCATCAATCTTCTTCCGGCGTGTCACCAGTTCAGCGACTTTCTCGACAAAGCCCTTCCGGCTCTTCTCCAGCCCTTCCTTGAACTGTTTGGTTACCGTTTCTGTTTTTGCTGCAATGCTCTCTTTTAACTTTTTGAAAAAACTCACAGATGGAATTCTCCTTTATTCTGTTTTACCCTCCCAAACCCTCCCTTGAAGGGAGGGCCCCGA
Organism: Paenibacillus sp. YPG26; assembly: GCF_023704175.1. Taxonomy (NCBI): domain Bacteria; kingdom Bacillati; phylum Bacillota; class Bacilli; order Caryophanales; family Paenibacillaceae; genus Paenibacillus; species Paenibacillus sp. YPG26. The sequence goes on from NZ_CP084530.1 coordinate 2,627,183, forward strand.
GGGACTTCCCTCTGGACACCCGAATGGGTTGGAGTGAGTGGTTATTTTGTAGCACCCGTGTGACTGTACAGGGGAATGTCGCTTGCCACCCCTTACGGGGCCCGCTTTACTATGGCGCTCCTGCCGGGACTTAGATCACTATGTGCAATGAGCCGCTTGCCGTCCCTTCGGGACCCGCTTTACTGCCTGCGCGTTTTGGGAGCATTCATGTAACTATGGTACGTATGCCCGCTCTCCCTCCGGGATTCGCTTTACTGCCTGCGCTTCTTGGGAGCGTTCATGTGACTGTCGTACGTGTGCCCGCTCTCCCTACGGGATTCGCTCTACTGCCTGCTCGTTTATGAGCATTCATGTGACTGTAGTGCGTATGCCCGCTCTCCCTGCGGGAATCGCTTTACTGCCTGCTCGTTAATGAGCGATCATATGACTGAATGTGTATGTTGTTGTTCTTGTAGATAAGAGCGGTTACCCGTAGGGACCGCTCTACATTATTACCCACCCTTGATTGAAGGATGGGATGCTGTAAGCAGGGAGAGAAAGTTTGGAGCTGTAGAAGCGTCAGCGTTCGCCTTTATCTTCGGATTTCAACCTCATGGTTAGATACAATCAGGAAATCCGAAGATAACAGCGATCGGAAGCCCAAAGTTTCTCGGACTGTGCTTTTAATAACATAAGGCCGAAGTTTCCCGGACGATGCTCTTTACTAATTGCCATAATAGGGACAGACTTTAATCCGTCTCCCCCTATTATGGCATGCCAGCCTAGCTCTAAGCAATTTCCGCCTCGTCATCCTCGAGCCTCACGGACACGAGCTTCGATACGCCGCCCTCTTCCATGGTAACTCCGTATAGGACATCGGCTTCCTCCATCGTACCTTTGCGGTGAGTTACCACAATGAACTGGGTCTGTTCTGAGAACTCGCGCAGATACTGGGCGAACCTGATAACGTTCGCTTCATCGAGCGCGGCCTCTACCTCATCAAGGACACAGAAAGGAACCGGCTTGACCTGAAGAATGGCGAACAGCAGTGCCATGGCGGTCAAAGCTCGCTCACCGCCGGACAGCAGCTGCAGGTTCTGCAGCTTTTTGCCCGGAGGCTGGGCCACGATATCAATTCCTGTCTCCAGCAGGTTCTCCGGGTCAAGCAGAACCAGATCCGCACTGCCGCCTCCGAACAGCTTGGTGAATACAGTACCGAATTCACGGCGGATCGCATCAAAGGTAAGCTTGAAGCGCTTGGACATTTCGTCGTCCATCTCACGGATTACCTGATAGAGCGTGGTCTTCGCTTCAACCAAATCGTTCTTCTGAAGGCTCAGGAACTCATAGCGCTCAGATACGCGCTGGTATTCCTCAATAGCCCCAAGGTTAACTTCTCCAAGGGCAGATATGCTTCGCTTAAGCTCCTTCACTTCAGCCTGGGTAAGTGTAATATCCTCTGGAACTGAATAGCGCTGCTTGGCCCTCTCGTAGGACAGCTCATAGTCCTCACTCAGCTTCTTCAGAATATTATCGAGCTCCACATCCAGACGGTTAGCCTGAATCTCAATCTGGAGCAGCTGCTCGTCCACTGACTTCAGCGCAGCGCGTTGTTCCTTGGTCTCGCTCTCTCCTTCTTCGAGCTTCTTCATCAGCGCACTTCGGGAAGCCCGCTGCAGATCCAGCCGTTCACTTGTACGGCCTTTCTTTAATTTGTAATCGTTCAAGTCCTCAATCTGTCGCACACTCTGCGCTTCGTTCTCTTTGAGGTCAGCCTCAATCGAATTCAGAATCCGCCGGCTTTGCTCCAATTCTTTCTCCTGAACATTGAACTCTTCCTGCTGCCTGCTGAGCTGTTCCCGCAGAGACAGGCATTCTTGATCGAGCTTGCCCTCCCGTACTTTAAGCTCGGTAAGCTGAGTCTGCAGTTCTTCCTTGGCGGACTCATTCGCTTTGCGGGCGAATTCAGCTGCCTGGATCGAGTCGTGCTTCGTCTGCTGGTCCGCAGCCAATTCCTTGAGCTTCTGCTCTGCCTCTGCCTTGCTCTTATCCAGGTCTTCCATCTCTTTGACATAATGACTCTTCTCTTGACCATACAATTCGAACTGTTCAGAGACATGCCTGTATTCATGCTCGATCTGCTTCAGATCACCAGCGACTGTCTGTTCATCCGCACGCATGCGGTCACCAGATTCCCTTAATTTCTCAAGATCAGTCTCCAGCTGGGCAATCTGGCCTCTTACCTCTTCCATACTGTCGCGCAGCTTCGCGATCATTGTCTCGCTTTGGCGAATATCATTATCCAGCTGTTCAAGCTGACGGCTGCGTCCAAGCAGATTGCTGTTCTTACGGTGCTGGCTGCCCCCGGTCATGGAACCGCCTGCGTTCACCACATCCCCTTCCAGCGTAACTACTCTGAAACGATACTGGCTCTTGGCAGCCATCCGGTTCGCATGCTCAAGGGTATCTGCAAATACCACATTCCCCAGCAGACTGCCTACAATATCAGCGTACCGCGGCTCATAGCCAACCAGCTCCGCCCCGATTCCCACGAATCCTTCCGCATCTTCCATAGAACGTTTATCTGAAGCCGATATTTGACGCGGCCGGATCACATCCAGCGGCAGGAAGGTTGCCCGTCCCAGCTGACGCTGCTTCAGGAAAGCAATCGCCTGCCGGGATACAGCTTCATTCTCCATAACCACATGCTGCATGGCTGCTCCGAGCGCAGTCTCCACTGCGATCTCCAGCTTCTCGGGAACTCGGATCAGCTCAGCTACCGCACCGTGCACACCAGCTAGATTCCCTTTGCGTGAAGCTTTGAGCACTTCCTTAACCCCAAGTGCGAAGCCATCAAAATCATCCTGCATCTCCTTCATGGTGTCGCGGCGGGATACAAGAGCTTCACGCTTCTGCTCCCACTTACGCAGGCCATCACGGCTATCTTCTGTCAGCTTCTGCAGAGAGTGCAGGCGTTCGCTCTCCGAAATGTAGCTTTTGCGTACCTCGGCGATGTCTTTGGCCATCTTCTCCAGCTTGCCGCTAAGCTCCGCCTTCCTTTCGGCCAGCTTCTGCTGTTCCTCACGCCACTTCGTGCCCTCGGTCTCTGCTCTCTCCATCCGGCGGATAACGCCTTCCTTCTGCTGGTCGGCATAACGAATCTCATTACGCGCCTGCGCAATTTGATTCATGATCTCCAGCAGGTCTCCCTTAAGGGCTTCTTCCTGGGCCTGACTGATTCCCCCGGTGACACCAAGCAGCTTCGCTTCCTCTGCTGATAGCAGCGCACGAAGCTCTGTCAGCATCCGGTCCGATTCCGAGTATTTATCCGACATTGCTTGCAGTTCCAGTGCACGCTGATTATATCGTTCCTCGTTAACCGCAATAGAGTCGATCAGCTGCTGCCGGTTCTGCATTAAGTTCTTGGCGCGCTCCTTAAGCAGCCCCCCGTAACCTTCGTTCTTCTCATAATTTTGGCTATATTCAAGCAATTGTCCCTGCAGAGCTTCAATCTCTTCTTCAATTACACGCAGCTCGGAGCGTTCCTTCTCCAGTGTAGCGTCATGAGCAGATACAATTGTAGACAAGGTAACCTGCTCTTCACGCAGCCTGGCCAGCTTGGCATTCGCCTCACTCCAAGAATTGTGAATCTGATCGATTTGATAGATATACATAGAAATTTCTTTATGCTTAAGCTGCTCCCGCAGTTCCTTGTAATGAATCGCCTTCTCGGATTGTTCCTTCAGAGGCCCGATCTGATCCTCCAGCTCGCTGACCAAATCATGTATACGGAGCAGGTTGGTCTCTGTCTCATCAAGCTTCTTCCGTGCATCCTTCTTTCTGGACTTATATTTCACAATACCTGAAGCTTCCTCAAAGATTCCTCTCCGGTCTTCAGATCGAGTACTCAATATTTCTTCAATACGACCCTGTCCAATAATGGAGTAAGCCTCTTTACCAATCCCCGTATCCATGAACAGCTCGGTAATGTCCTTCAAGCGGCACGATTGCTTGTTAATCAAATATTCACTGTCCCCGCTGCGGTGAACCCGCCGGGTCACTGTAACCTCGTTGAAATCCAGAGGAAGCGCCTGATCCGTATTATCCAGCGTAAGCGAGACTTCTCCGTATCCAACCGCCTTCCTGGCATCACTGCCGGCAAATATAACATCTTCCATCTTCCCGCCGCGGAGTGACTTGGCACTTTGTTCCCCCAGCACCCAGCGAATGCCATCAGAAATATTACTCTTACCACTTCCGTTCGGGCCTACAACCGCGGTTATCCCACGCACAAATTCCATTTCCGTGCGATCCGCGAACGATTTGAAACCCGCCAGTTCAATTCTCTTCAAAAACATACGTACACTATCACCTCTAACGCCTATTGTACCATAATTAAGGTTCGCCTGTGACCCATCAAATCCCCATCAAACCCGCTTGTATCAACATTTTCCCGTAGTATTCACGCATGCAAATAACAGAAAATGGCAGACCCGGTATCGCTACCTTGGCCTGCCATTTAACTAAGACTTCACAACTAATCTATGAGGTCATTTCAATCTACCCTTGTACTCTTAAACGCTCCAGGGCAACTGCCGCGGCCTGCTGCTCAGCCTCTTTCTTGGAGCGGCCGCTCCCTTGTCCAAGACTCTTGCCATCCATGAATACCTCGGAGACGAATTCCCGCTCATGAGCGGGTCCCCGCTCTTCAATAATCCGGTATTCAAGCGCCCCCAGATTATGATGCTGGGTCAGCTCCTGAAGCTCTGTCTTATAATCAGTTACCTGAAGCTTTCCGTTTAAGACCACCTGAGTGAATACATGCTTGTCCAGGAAGGCACTGACTGCCTCAAGTCCCTGATCCAAGTATAACGCACCGACAAAAGACTCAAACACATCCGCAAGCAATGCCGGACGCGTACGCCCCCCGGTTAGTTCCTCTCCTTTGCCCAGGAGCACATAATTTCCGAACTCAAGAGCTTCAGCAAATTTAACCAGAGAAGGCTCGCAGACAATAGCGGCACGCTGCTTGGTTAATTCGCCTTCCGGCCGGTTCGGAAATAGGTTGTATAGATACTCCGAGACGGTCAGCTCAAGCACCGCGTCTCCCAAAAATTCAAGCCGCTCGTTGTCCTCATGCTGGCTGAACCGGTGTTCGTTTACATAGGAAGCGTGAGTAAATGCCTGTTTCAACAATTGTCGGTTCTGGAATTGAATTTGAAGTTTTTGTTGTAACTGCTTCAGATCTCCACTCAACAGACTGACTCCTTATGCATCGAATTTCTTCAGGATAATCGTGGCGTTATGACCACCAAACCCAAAGGAGTTGGACATTGCAATCTTTATATCTGCTTGTCTTGGTTCATTAGGAACATAGTCCAGATCGCACTCCGGATCCTGATCCTCAAGATTGATCGTAGGCGCGATAACTCCGTTCTGCAAGGAAAGACCACAGATCACGGCCTCGACGCCTCCGGCAGCTCCAAGCAAATGCCCGGTCATAGATTTCGTCGAGCTGATGGCTACTTGATAAGCGTGGTCGCCCAGCGCTTTCTTCACAGCCAGCGTCTCCGAACGGTCACCTACCGGTGTTGAAGTACCATGAGCATTAATATAGTCGATATCTTCGGGATTAATCTCCGCATCACGAATCGCCATACGCATACAGCGTGCCGCACCGTCCGGATCAGGCTCGGTCATATGATGGGCATCCGCACTAAGCCCGTACCCAATCACTTCAGCGTAGATCTTAGCTCCGCGCTGCTGTGCATGCTCCAGAGACTCAAGAATCAGAATTCCGGCACCTTCACCCATAACAAAACCGTCACGCCCAGTGTCAAAAGGACGGCTTGCCTTCTCAGGCTCGTCATTGCGGGTGGACATGGCGCGCATCGCACAGAATCCGGCCATTCCCGTAGGACGGATGGTCGCTTCTGCGCCTCCGCAGATCATGACATCGGCATCGCCGCGCTGAATGATGCGGAATGAATCTCCGATCGAGTGGGTTCCTGTCGCACAAGCGGTTACCTGAGTGGTATTCGGTCCTTTAGCTCCGAACATGATCGACATTTGGCCTGAGCCCATATTGGCGATCATCATCGGAATAAAGAAAGGGCTTACGCGTTTGGGTCCCTTGTCCAGCAGCACATTATGTTGATCTTCCCAGGTTCCAAGACCACCGATACCTGAGCCGATGGAGACACCGATTCGTTCAGCATCAATGTTCGATCCAATCTCAATCCCGCTGTCCTTTATCGCTTCAGAACCGGCAGCAATTGCGAATTGAACGAATCTGTCCATCTTTCTTGCTTCCTTACGATCGAAGTAATCCTCTGGATTAAAATCTTTCACAGAAGCCGCAATTTGGGTCGTATAGTCGCTAACATCAAAAGATTCAATGCGCGATACACCGGATTTCCCGCTAAGCAGGCTGTTCCAGAACGTGTCCAAATCCTTGCCAAGGGAAGTCATGACTCCCATGCCTGTAATAACTACTCTATGCTTCAAACACATTCACCTCGTATAGACTTCATGTGTAATATAAATGTTAATGAATACGATCATGTATTTCCTTATTCATTCCATATAGATGAGGAGAAGTCCCGCCTGATAAACAAGGTACGGGACTTAGAATGACTTAGGTATGAGATTGTATGTAATTTACAACTTCACCTACGGTCGTTATCTTCTCTGCATCTTCATCTGAAATTTCAAGATCGAATTCATCTTCCAATTCCATAACCAATTCAACGACATCGAGCGAATCAGCACCAAGGTCCTCTTTGAAAGAAGCCTCAAGCGTTACTTCGGCTTCATCAGCACCCAAGCGATCAACTACAATGCGTTTTACACGCTCCAATACATCGGACATCCGGTTCACCTCCTCTTTGGTATTATACGAGAATTAAAGTTAAAATGCCATAGAAGCTGTTCCAAAAACCTGCTTGGACGAAATATCGTCCTTGCGAAGCAGCCTACATGTACATTCCGCCGTCTACATGCAGTGTCTGTCCCGTCATGTAAGAAGCCCCTTCTGACGCCAGAAACAGAACCACATTAGCGATTTCGTCCGGCTTGCCAAGACGTGCCAGCGGGATATCTCCAAGCAACTTTGCGCGAATCTCTTCCGGCAATTCCCCAGTCATGTCTGTATCAATGAATCCAGGTGCAATACAATTCACCGTAATATTACGGGATGCAAGCTCGCGCGCGGAGGATTTCGTCAGACCAATCACACCTGCTTTGGCGGCTACATAATTGGCTTGACCTGCATTTCCAAGGACACCTACAACTGAAGAAATGTTGATAATCCGGCCTGAGCGCTGTTTCATCATCGGACGGGTTACGGATTTGATTCCATTGAATACGCCCTTCAGATTCGTCTCAATCACCTGATCGAACTCTTCTTCTTTCATGCGCATAATAAGATTATCTCTGGTAATCCCTGCGTTATTCACGAGAATATCAATTCGGCCCCAGGCTTCGATAACTTGTTTGACCATGGCTTCGAACTGGCTGCTGTCGCCTACATGAGCTTTAATCGCAAGAGCTCGGACGCCCATAGCTTCGATCTCACGGACAACTTCCGCAGCGGCTTCTTCATTACCCGCATAATTAACAGCCACATTTGCTCCTGCTTGTGCAAGCGAGAGCGCAATGCTTCTTCCAATCCCCCGCGAAGCGCCGGTAACCAGCGCCGTCTGGCCGGCAAGTGGTTGTGTCATTCCAATGTGCCTCCTTTCTCAAGCATATACTGCCCTACTGCAGCTCCCTGCATATAAAAGAGGGCGCGGCGCTTTCAAGAGCTGTCCGGGAACCCGGAGCAGCGCTAAAGCGCAGCTGCAGCGAAAGCTAATACATAACCGGATAATCCCGGCATGACTAAGCCTTCGCTTACGCAGGCGTGGCTGGACCACAGCCTCAGCCTCAGCCACAGCCTCAGGGCTTAAGGCTGTTCTTTCAACAACGCGGCCACTTGGTCTATGCTGTCGAGATTATTCACATTTAGCCCTCTTATGTTCTTGTCGATCTTTTTAAGCAGGCCGGTAAGAACATTGCCCGGTCCAATCTCGACAAAAGTGTCTACCCCCTGCTCAATCAACCAGCGGACTGTGTCTTCCCACAGAACCGGAGAATAGACCTGGCGGGTCAGCAGGCCAGACACCTCTGACCCTTTATGTACAGGCTGAGCCGTCACGTTCGCTACAACGGGAGCAGAAGCATCCGCATAATTGATACCCGACAGCGTCCCCTCCAGGCGCTCGGCAGCTGAACGCATAAGCGAAGAATGGAACGGCCCGCTGACTTCAAGAGGAATGGCACGCTTGCCGCCCGCTTCTTTGACCCGTTCAACCAGAGCATCAACTCCCGCACGGCTTCCGGATACAACGATTTGTCCCGGGCAGTTCAGGTTGGCAAGCTCGACTAAATGCCCTTCGGATGTAATCGCCGCACACAGCTCAGCCAGAGCGTTCCGCTCCGCTCCAAGCACAGCAGCCATTGCCCCTTGTCCGCCGGGTACTGCCTGTTCCATGAACAAACCACGCGCGCGAACTGTTGCTACGGCATCTTCGAATGAGAGCACACCAGCGGCCGTCAAGGCCGTATATTCACCAAGGCTGTGTCCCGCATAATAGTCAGGTGATATTCCTCTCGAAGCAAATATACGATATAGAGCGTAGCTCGTGGTAAGCAGCGCCGGCTGTGTATTCGCCGTCATCTTGAGCTCTGCCTCTGGTCCATTAAATATAAGGCCGCTTAAGCCAAAGCCAAGCTTCTTATCTGCTGTGCGGAACAGATCCCCTGCCTCCGGCACCTCATCATAGATATCTTTGCCCATTCCTACGGCCTGGGAACCTTGTCCCGGAAATACAAATGCTAACTTCCCCATAACTCAGATAGCTCTCCTTTGTTCCGGGCGCTTCTGGATGAATGCTCGCCCAGAAGGAGGAACGATTAATAATTAGTTGATTTGATTACCACACAAGCACAGATGCGCCCCATGTGAGGCCGCCGCCAAAGCCGACAAGAAGAAGAGTATCTCCCTCTTTCATACGTCCCTCTTCAGCCGCTTCTACCAGCGCCAGCGGAATAGATGCTGCTGACGTATTGGCATACTTATCGACATTGATGACACATTTCTCTTCGGGAAGATTCAGACGTTCCATAGCTGAATGAATGATCCGGATATTCGCCTGATGCGGAACGAACAAATCTACTTCCTCTTTCGCCACTCCCGCCTTGCTAAGCGCCGCCTCGGTCGCTGTGCCCATTACACGAACCGCAAATTTGAATACTTCACGGCCGTTCATATAGATAAAGTGTTTGCCCCCGGCAACGGTATCCGCCGAAGCTGGCAGCCTGGAACCGCCTGCTTCCAGCTTAAGCTGACTTCCTCCAGCACCCTCCGCACCAAGGTCGAAGGATAAGAATCCTCTTCCTTCAGGTACTTCGCCCAGAACTACCGCACCGGCACCATCACCGAACAGCACACAGGTGTTACGGTCTGTGTAATCTGTAATTCGGGACAACGTATCTGCGCCAATCACCAGCGCATTGTTGTACATTCCGGTCTTAATAAAGTTCGTTGCGGTTGCCAGACTATAGACAAATCCTGAACATGCCGCAGACAAGTCAAAAGCCGCGGCCTGCTTCGCTCCCAGCTTCTCCTGCAGCAGACAAGCTGTAGAAGGGAATGTCATATCCGGGGTTACTGTAGCTACGATAATAAGATCCAGCTCATGCGGAGCAATTCCCGCCGACTCAAGCGCCTTTAAGGACGCTTCATACGCCAGATCCGAGGTGGCTTGTTCAGGCGCGGCGATATGGCGCTCGCGAATTCCAGTACGCGAGACGATCCATTCGTCGTTCGTTTCCACGATTTTCTCCAAATCCGCATTGGTTAATACTTTCTCGGGCACATACTTACCTGTCCCAATAATCCCTACCGGTCGCAAATTATTCACTTTGTTACTCTCTCCCCACTGCCGAATTCTTTGGATATATTCTGAATCAACTGACTGCGCAGGGCAATCCTTGCCTGCCGGAATGCATTCTTGATCGCATCCGCATCCGAGGAGCCGTGCCCTTTGACCACAAGACCGCTAAGTCCAAGAAGCGGAGCCCCGCCGTGCTCTTTGTAATCCATCATACTCTTGAGTCCACGCAGTTCGGGCATCAGTACAGCGGCAGCCAGCTTGTTCTTAAGTGAGCTTGTGAATTTCTCCTTCAGAATAGAGAATAAGGCACCAGCTGTTCCCTCCAGCGATTTAAGGAGAATATTGCCTGCAAATCCATCACAGACCAGAACATCACACGCCCCGGCCAGCACACCGTGCGCCTCCACATTACCCACAAAGTTGATCGGCAGTTCCTGCAGCAGGGGATAAGCTGCTTTTGTAAGCTCATTTCCTTTGATAGCTTCAGTGCCCACGTTGAGCAGACCCACCCTCGGCTTCTCCATTCCATGCACCTGCTGACGGTACACGCTGCCCATCAAAGCGTACTGCGCCAGATGCTCAGGCTTGGCATCCATATTGGCACCCAAATCCAGAGCCAGAACACCCCTTCCGTCAACAGTGGGAATGATCGGCGCAAGCGCAGGACGCTCAATTCCTTCCATTCTTCCCACTACAAGAAGCCCTGTCGTCATCAGCGCCCCTGTGTTCCCGGCAGAAATCATCGCATCGGCCTCGCCTTCACGAACCATTCTTCCAGCAACCACCATGGAAGAATCCTTCTTGCGGCGAACCGCCTTGACCGGTTCATCTTCCCCGCCAATCACTTCCGATGTATGACGTATGGTCAGATTGGACGGACGCTCCTGCAGCAGCCCTTCAATCTGGGCCTGATCTCCGACCAGGACGATTTGGATGTCCTTCCATTCCTTGGCGGCCGCAAGCGCGCCCTCCACATTGGAGCGCGGTGCGTTATCGCCGCCCATGGCATCAATGGCTATCAACATGCATAGTTCCCCCTTCACTGTGTTCCTCTCTCCCGGAACGGTAGATGACGAAATTGCCTTGGAAGACCATCTCCTCACCTACATATGTGAACACCTCAACCTTAGCTTTTCCCTTATTGCCTGCTTCGGATCGGACATAAGCCTTGGCGATACATTTCTCCCCCAAATGCACTGATCTTACAAACCGGATATCCGCGGACGAAGTAAGTGCGATTTCATCATTGATTACGGCGACTGCAAGGGAATTGGCTTGCGCAAATACATGATGTCCCCGGGCGATTCCTGTACGTGAGAAGACATGCTCATCACGTATTTCAAATATGGATATCCCGCTCTTATCGAGCTGAAGATCAACGATGTCCCCGATCACCTCGTGCAGCGGCAGAGACTTGACCTGATCATAAGAAAGCTCGGCCATCAGCTTCATCCGCTCACGGAGTTCTGGAATCCCAAGCTCGAGGCGATCCAGACGGATCGTCTGAATGCTCACCTTCAGCTGGCGGGTCAGTTCCTGATCCGTGATGAACGGGTTCTCCTCAATCATTCTTACGAGCTGCTGCTGTCTCGCCCGTTTGGGCAAACGTTCGATAACTATCGCCCCCTGCGTGATCTATAAATTATAAGTATAGTAGATATATTATATTAGAACCAGGTACTAAGCTTCAGTATAAATCATCCGGTTTTAAAAAGAAAGACAATCCCGGCAGAAGCCGGAATTCAAAAAAAAATAGCACCCCATCTAAGATGTAGGTACTACTTTGATTTCATTCATTATTGCTTGATAATTTCTCTTGCTTTGTATGTGCCGCATACTTTGCATACGTGGTGAGCAAGCTTCAATTCTCCGCATTGTTCACATTTTACCATGCCCGGCACAGCCAATTTGAAATGAGTGCGACGTTTGTCACGACGCGTTTTGGACGTTCTCCGTTGAGGTACTGCCATGGTTCCCACCTCCTTATTCAAGTCAACCTGGTTCCATTGCTTAGTTTAGACGACCGTTAGGTGTCAGACTGTTATTATTGTTGTTTAAAAAAGTCCTTCAGCGCCGCGAGACGCGGGTCGATGACTTCTTTATCACAGCCGCAATCATGTTCGTTCAAATCGGTTCCACAAGTAGGGCACAGACCTTTGCAGTCATCTTTGCAGACGGCAGCAAATGGGAGATTCAGAAGCAAGGCTTCCTCTATGAAAGGAACCAGATTCACGTCATCCTCTGCAACGTAGCGGATATCGTCTTCTTCGTCCTGAACATTCTCTGTATTCTCACTGTACTTCAACCGTTCCTCGAAATCGATACCGACTTGCTTCTTCAAAGGCTTCAGGCAGCGGGAGCACGTCATGTCCAGATCCACCGTTAATCTACCCTTTACATCAACTTCTCCTTCACCAAAGGAACTTACCTTCAGATCAGCTTGAAGCGGACTCACGTGAGTAATATCCTTACGGTCCTTGGTTACATGATGAACATCCAGTGCTTCGTGGAATTCCACAGAGCCTTCGGTTAATGCCAATTTGCGAAATTGAAAGTGCATGATCATCACTCCAAACAAACAAAATTTATTATACCGATTTTTAGAGAGTTTTGTCAATAACTTAAACGTACTGTTACCTTTAGTATACGGTATCTCACGGCATCCTACCCATAACAAATTGCAAATCTGCTTGCGCATTCCTAAGGACAGGTCCGTAAATTATAGCATGTTTATTCGGTAAATGATGCAGTTCATGATATTATTTCTCTATAAAATCATGAATGCATGCAAGGAGGCCCCGATTTGAGCATCGTCGGCATAATCGTTGAATATAATCCGCTTCACCATGGGCATGTCTACCATTTCACCCGGGCCAGACAGGAGACGGGTGCCGAAGCCGCCATTGCCGTGATGAGCGGCAGCTTCCTTCAGCGGGGCGAGCCGGCCATCGTCTCGAAATGGGCCCGGGCCGAAATGGCGCTGCACATGGGCGCCGACCTTGTGCTTGAGCTGCCCACCGCCTATGCCGTGCAGCCGGCGGAGTGGTTCGCGTATGGGGCCGTGTCGCTGCTGAACGCGACTGGTCTCGTGACGCATCTGGTGTTCGGCAGCGAGGAAGGAAGCACGGACAAGCTGCACGAGCTGGCCTCGCTGCTCGCCGAGGAGAGCAGCGGCATGAAGCGCGCCGTGGCGGAGGAACTCGCCTCGGGCGCGAGCTACCCCGCCGCCTATGCCGCGGCGGCGGAGCGGGCCCTTGCGCGCGGCGCAGCCGAAGGCGCGCGCGGGCTCTTGATGCAGCCCAACAACTCGCTTGGGCTGCACTACATGATCGCGCTGCGCCGGCTGGGCAGCGCGATCAAGCCCTTGACCATCCGGCGCGAAGCGGCCGGATATCACGATGCGCAGCCTGGCGAGGGCGCCATCGCCAGCGCCACGGCGGTCCGGCGGCTGATACTGGCTGAGGGACTGCCGAAGGCGAGTCCCTACATGCCTGATTATGCCGCCGACATCATGGCCCGCGAGCTGCGCGAAGGCCGCGGGCCCGTGACCTGGGAATCGCTCCGCCCGCAGCTGCTGCATCAGCTGCTGACCAGTCCTGCGGAGCAGCTCTCCCAGATCCATGAGATGACGGAGGGGCTGGAGCACCGCATCAAGAAGCTGCTGCCCGATCTAGCGGAGCCCACAGTGATAAGCCTCCTTCAGGCCTTGAAGACCAAACGTTACACCCATACCAAGCTTCAGCGCCTGCTTGTCCATGTGCTTCTTGGCCATAATAAGCTGTCCAACACCCGGGAGATTCTCGCCGGAGGCCCGGGCTATCTGCGTGTGCTTGGCTTTACAGAGAAAGGCAGAGAGCTGCTCAGACGCATGAAAAAGACGGCCTCGCTGCCGATCCTGACGAGGCCGCCCGAATTGTCACATCCCCAGCTTGAGCTTGACCTACAAGCTTCGGCTGTCTATGCGAGCTCCTTCCCTGTCCCGGATACGAACCAGCTCTTCCGGGATTATCGCCAGCCGCCTATCCGGCTTTAGGCGCAAGCGAGCTTAGATATTGAAGCGCGTCGTCCACGGTCTTGACGGGCACCAACTTCATGGGAGTGCCGATGTCCTCGGCTTTCTTCTTCGCCGCTTTATAATTATCCTCAGGCACAAAGAAAATCTCCGCCTTCTTCCGGTCCGCCGCCACAATTTTGAAGGGTACGCCGCCAATTGGGCCCACATGGCCATCGGCGGACATCGTACCTGTTCCAGCGATCCGGTACCCTTTACTGAGGTCCCCTGGTGTCAGCCGGTTGTAGATCTCCAGAGTGAACATCAAGCCGGCGGAAGGCCCGCCGACCTCCGTCTTGGTGAACTCAACCTGCTTGCGCGGATCCACCGATTTCACCTTTCTAAGCTCAGCTATATTCAGTCCAAGACCGGGCCGCGTCCCCCCTGTGGCAGGGTCCTTCAAGCTGACAAGCTCAGCCTTGCCGGCGAGCTTTCTACCGCCCCGTTCAAGCTCTACTTGAACAACCTCTCCCGGCTTCCTGGTTTTAAGCATTCCGCTCAGTTCTTTCAACCGGATAACCCGTCTCCCGTCTATCTTGCGAATGATATCTCCAGGAGCAAAGTCTCCCTTGGGAGCAGGTGACTTGGATAGAGAGACGACAAAGATATATTCGGGTAGGATCCTATAGGGCAGCTTGGCCTTGGTATAGGCTGCTGCCATCGCGCTGGACTGCGAATCGCTCATATAGTACACCTGCCGGGTTTCGTATTCTTTCCCACCCTGTTCGGGCGTCTTGCGGACAATCTCTGCCTCGGAGTTGAACTGGGACGTAACCAGCATGGCCAGGTTCGCATATGTCACAGACACCGTGGTCATCATGAAGGATCCCTTCTCCTCCGGATCTCCCTCCTCCACTTTAACCATCGGCTTGATCTCCAGGGCCGCACCCGGCTGATTAATCATATAGGGTGTAGGCATATACACCACAACATACACAACAACTGTCATCACGATGAAATATAATGCCGCTTTGAAGATTCTTGAATTCTTGAGCTGCACCGGTGTCTCCCTCTCCCTTAATCTGCAGTATGGACAAAGGCTGGTCTGATCTGTGTCCGCCATGCATAAATTTGTACTAGCCTTAAGAGCATCAGGAACTCTCATTGCAGGCAGTTCCATCATCATTTATTTCATAATGAGGTGAGTCATTCATGGAGGGAACACAGCGGCAAGGCGGACGGCTGTGGGTAACTATCATTCTAGGCAGCAGCGCTGTATTGCTTGCAGCCAGCATTGTGATTTCACCTGGAGCCGCATTTGAAGCTTCGCTTCAGGGCCTGACACTGTGGTGGAGAATTGTATTCCCGGGTCTTTTGCCATTCCTGGTTCTGTCCCAAATCCTGGTTGCTTATGGATTAGTTCATGCTGTGGGTATAACACTCGATCCCCTGCTTCGCAAAGGACTCGGGACACCCGGTGTTGCCGGCTGGGTAATCCCTCTCGGACTTATTGCCGGCTTCCCCGCGGCCGCCGAGGCATCTGTTCAGTTGTACAGAGGGGGCAGAATTACAGCCAGGCAGGCGGAAAAGCTAGCTGCTGCCGGACATTTCTGCAATCCTATGCTGATTATAGTCGTTGTCGGCACCGGCTTTCTCCATAAGCCGGGGCTTGGCCTGCTTCTGGCCGTGGTCCATGGAATTGCCGGCATAGCTGCGGGCCTTACTCTTCATAAGGTCATTCTTCAGAGCCGCAGAGACTTATACCAGGCGGGGCCTGAACCCATACGCACAGGCTCAAAAGCACAGCAAATTGCCCGCAGCATTGAGGAGGCCCGCCGGTTGGACGGGCGCAGCTTCGGCAAGCTGCTAGGTGATACTGTGGCTGCTGCGGTTCAGACGTTAATGATGATAGGCGGGTATATGCTAATCTTTGCAGTAGTTATTCGTATGCTTCAGTACTATATACCAGGACTCGTTCCTTCCTTCTTCCTTCCAGGAATCTTCGAAGTTCATCTTGGCACTTATGCTGCAGGAGGCCTCTACACCTATTCTCCAGCACTGCAAGCTGCGCTTCTGGGTGCGATTTTAGGGTTCAGCGGGCTGTGCGCCTATCTGCAGGTTCGTGCCATTCTCAGGCCCGCAGGGATTGGTACAGGCGGGTTCCTGATCACCCGGATTCTGCACGGAAGTTATGCTTATGTACTCACACTCCTGCTCTGGGAACCGCTGATCAGGCTTTTTCCAGGAGCCGCCCCTGTCTATGGGGATATATCCCCTCATGGCAAGCCGGATTACGGCATCCTTCAGCTTCCGAGCTGGACACAGACCTTCTCCCTGATGGGATGGCAGTTCATCGCACTCTTGTCTATCACAGCCGCCCTGATGCTGTTCACCGTTCTTTGGCGCTTTCGTTATCCCATATCCCGATAGAGATTTATCTGTTCGAAGTGAACTTCTGTCTCAGCGCTTCTTCAACCTCGGGAAGTACCAGATCTACAACCTCTCCTTGGAACCGGGCAATTTCTTTTACCACGCTGGAGCTCAAATAGCTGTATTTCGGGTTCGTCATCATAAATATGGTCTCCACTTCACTGTTCAGCTTGTGATTGATGGAGGCCATTTGCATTTCATATTCAAAGTCAGTCACGGAACGTACGCCTTTCACAATAACGTGAGCCTTCTTCTGCACCATATAGTTCACAAGAAGATCGTTGAAGCTGTCCACTTCGACATTAGGCAGATCCTTCGTCGCCTGCTGAAGCAGCTCTTTTCTCTCTTCCATGGTAAAAAGCGGATTTTTACTCGAATTGTTAAGGACGGCTACAATCAAGACATCAAATTGCCTGGCAGCACGCTGGATAATATCCATATGTCCCATGGTGACAGGGTCAAAGCTTCCCGGATACACCGCAATTCTTAGATTCTTGTTAGTTTGACTCATGCTGTTCTTCCTCCTGTCCGGCCTCTTCAGCATCTCCGCCCGGCTCATATCTATATACAGAGACTACTGTCTCGCCGTATTCCGCTAGGCGTACGCGTGTGAAATTGCCAACCCTCTCCGGATACTCATAGGAAGATTCATACTCCAGAACAAGGATAGCCTTGTCCTCCAGAAGAGCCAACTCGTCCATCTTGTTCATCAGCTTGTCCCCATGCTTGAGGCGGTATGGAGGGTCCAGAAATACGAGGTCAAACGAAGTCTCGCGTCTCGCCAGTGCCTTCAAAGCCCGCTCTGCATCATTCTTGTACACCTCGGCTCGATCTTCCAGTCCTGTTGCTCTGAGATTGGCTTTAACAACTTCCAGACTTTTGTATTCAAGATCCACAAATACTGCCCGCTCCATTCCCCGGCTTAACGCTTCTATCCCGAGTCCTCCGGTTCCTGCGAACAGGTCGAGCGCTCTGCCGCCATCGAAATAAGGCCCAATCATACTGAAAATAGCCTCTTTCACCTTATCTGTAGTCGGTCTTGTGCCGGTACCAGGCACGGCTTTAAGCGGCCTGCCCTTGGCAGTTCCTGAAATTACACGCAATTCGTGTCACACCCTATCCTCGTCACATCCGTGTCGCTTTTTTTATGACGATATCGTACCATACTCCTACCTGAATTGAAAAACTCATATATCACTAATTAGTTATCCGCCCGTCCCTGGTTGAACAATAACACGCGAATTAATCGATCTTTCCCTTTTTTTGAGACTTCAGGTATAAAAGCGGCAAAGGCGGACACAATAAAGATATCGACATCACCAAATGTCGTAGACAACCGCGGAGAAGACTTACGTTTCCCCATAAGCTCTTCGTCCGGTTTCTCCTCTCCCATGATGGGCGTCCCGCGAGGGGCGCCCGGACAAAAGCCCTTGTATCGTGCAATTGTACGAGGGTTTTTGTCCTTTTTTTTGTGGATTGATGACCAAATTCAGCTGTACTAACAAAAACAACCGGCAATTCTTCACTTATCATATAAAAACCACTCCTCAGAGTGGTCAAGAACATATTCACATATCCACATCAGTGCGCATTTCATTTAGGCAGATGGATGGTCATAATATGATCGCCATGAATAAGACTAGTCACCCCACTGGCATCGATCATTTCAAGCATATTATTATCTAGAGCTCTTAGGAGTCCTGCATGACAAGGCTTCTCGCCAAGATTCACAACAATGAGTTCACCTTCTAATTTCTTGATTTGCTGGTCTAAAGTTCTGGATATAGGTAGTGCGGCCGGCTGAACAGGGAAATGATCTTGACTTAAATTAAAGGGGGTCTGATTGGGAGGGTAAGGAACCAAGTATTTAACATGATTAATAGATACATATACACTTCCGTATATTGGCGAGTAAAAAACAAAATAATCGTTCATGATACCGGTCAAATATCCGTGTATGGAGCGTTTATTGCCAATGGAGACCGCAGTGAACATTCCTCTGGAATTCATAAGCATTTTTCGATATGAAATTTGTTCCTGCTCCAACGAAGGGCTGAGGTTCGAATCATTCAACTGAAGATCATCCAACGACAGATACGCATTTTGCAAATGGTGTATAGGGATATAAATGAATTTTGATCCCGAAAATAACACTAGTATGTCGCTTCCAATATCAATTAATCTGCCGATGATACGTTCGTTACATCCAGACAACTCAAGCTCAACAGTTTGATTTAACCATTTTTTGAAGACCTGCATTCTCCTCCTCCTCTCAAAGCAGGAATTGTGTCCATACAAATAAGGACATCAGACTAACAATCAAACCGATAGGTATCACGATTAGAGTTACTTTCATATACTGTTTCCACGTTATGGGAATATGATGATTTTTAAGAATATACATCCAAAGTAATGTGGCAAGAGTACCTACAGGTGTTAACACTGCTCCTATATCACTTCCTATGATATTAGCCAAATACGCGAGCTGAAGAGACTGTTGTTCCAGCCCCATATCCGTCACGGCAAAAGTACCAATCATAACTGACGGAAGATTGTTAACCAGATTCGAGAGAAGCGTCAGCATCAATCCCGAAGCGGCTATTAAACCAGCTTCACTCTTATCGGCAAAAGGTTGCAATAAAGTTATGAGCCATTCTGTCATCCCTGCACGGTGAAGACTATTGACGATGATATAAATGCTGAAGGCGAACAACAGAATATGCCAAGGTGTTTTTGTCACAACATCACGAAGGCCCTTCTTCGTCCGATACCATCTAACCACGATCATGAGTACTACCCCAATTAATGCAACGAGCTCTATAGGGATACCGATATCCTCGGCAAGAAAAAATCCCGCTCGAATAAAAACAACGATACCTATACAAGCTCTGAACAGCCACCAGTCTACTTGACTATCAATCTTATGGTTATAAAGAAGCGGGTGTCTCCCTGACTGTAATGAATATCTGATCGGAGTTTTGCTGATTTCACGGGGGATATCCCTTTGAAAATAGAGATATAAGAGAGCAGAAATACATAAGATTCCAATCATCGAAGGGACAAACATCATGGCGGTATATTGGTTTAGATCCAGTCCAACAATGCGAAGTGCAATTAGATTTGCCAGATTGCTTACTCCTATAGGCGCGCTTGATACCGTAGCTATCAATGCTCCAGAGAGCAAATAGGGGATTTTTTGCTTTGGTTTCAACTCTAAGATGTTACCGATCTGAATAATAATAGGTGTAGTTATGAGTATACTTCCGTCATTATTGAAGAAAAGAGTCATAAGAAAGCAAAGGAGAAGTATCAGCCAGAAGAGCTTTACACCAGAGCCTCTTGCCCGCTCGACCAGATTAAAAGCCACCCAGCGAAAGAACCCGATACTTTCAAGTATTATGGACATAACAATGGTTGAAAGGATTGTAACCGCGGCTCCTGATACGATTCCGAACACCTCGAGAATATGCCTGTAACTTACTACGCCAGCCAAGACAAGTATGAGTGCCCCCAGTGAAGTGGGGATCGATTCATTCATTCTCCCGGGACGCCACATGAGTAGAATAATGGTGAATACAAAAACTCCGAATGCGAGCCACTGCTGATAGTCCGGCATTATTGCGGTTCACCTCCCAAGGGGAGAATCTCAGATGAAGATGCTAGTTTTTGGGGTGCAGCCTTTACGGTTTTTGTCGGGAGAATAAGCCAATACAGCGGCAGGCCTAGAAGAATGCAGTATGCGTAGAGATACATTTCCTCTTCCTCCCTTCATACGGTTTTCGAAGTAATTCTTTCCCTCCTAAATAATTAAGATCACCTCCGTTTTTGATAGAGATAGATAAGCATGAGCTTAACTTTGCCGGAGTTTATTCAAGCTTCCTCCACGCTTGTCATTCATGTCCACCTCTAATGTATTCATATGTGTCAGGGGTGAGAAAGGAACTAGCCAAATATGCTGATTACTAACAAAACCCTCGAATATCTAGTATCCATATTCAAGGTTGGTGTTATGTATTTTGAGAATATTTTTTTTGATGTGGTTTTCGTCCATACGATTTTCCGGCCATGAGCATCTATTACATTGTACAATTACAAATCATGAAGGGAGATCAGGTATATGGATCATTCTTTTCACAAAGCAGTAGACAAATACAGAAAGCAATCAAAAGAGGCACGGAAGCATTTTAAGCATGTTAAGGATAAAGCTTTAGGTGAAGGCCTGGTAGCATTAAGCAAAAGTCTAAATCAGATCAATACAAAGTTAAATGTAATTAATAAAAAATTAGACAGAATAAAAAAAGGTCACCGCTATTAATTACCTTTTATTAGTTAAATTCTCTGCGAAGCTGTTAATGCAGCTTCTTTTTTTACTTTTGTTCTAACCCTATTACACCCTAACCGGGTCTTCTTCAGATTAATACACGCAGCACAAAATTCCCGCCAGGGCAACAAGACCTTGGCGGGAATTCGCGTCAAATCACTCAGGATTCAGATATTCTTCCTTAGTACAGGATAGAACGGGAGATAATAACGAGCAGAATGAACAGTACCAGAATTGCGCCTGTGGATGTGAACACTCCGCCACCACCGTAGCCGCCGCCTCTTACTTCACTCATTTGCGAAAACCTCCTTGTATTTAAGATACATTGGTATTGTATTCGCGGAGTCGCTCGGTGGATTGGACACCCACCCAATTGTCAGCAAATTGATCGCTTACGTCTCTTAATATTTCGTCCAATACTCTGTACTGCTGCTTGTGTCACTCCGGGAGAATCCCGATTGCTCGCGGTCCCAGCCCTCCAGAATCCGGATGGTTCCAACATCATCCCGGTCCTCCCACAATATGTATTTCTCCTTCTCAAGCCGAAGGATCCCTTCCTTAATATCCTCAGTACGATGTCTGCCCGTCAGGCGCTGAATCTCCCGAAGATCCGGGATGCGCCGATACTTCAAAGAGTAATTATACAGAATTCGCAGCAGCTTGCGCTCGAAATCCGGAAGCATACAAGGTCCCTCCTTCTCAGCTTACCAACCTATAGAATTACCATTCCCGAACCAGTCTTATGTCATTATACAGGAACATATGTTCTGTTATCAAGTATGAAGAAAACCCATGTCTTCACATGGGCTTTCTATTAGACTTATATCTGGATTGTCCTGACTGACTAAGTATGTGGTTCACTGCTTGTCTGGAAGATCAAAGCTGTAAGTAATAGGATATTACTTGGACTTAATTTCTTGTAATTCTCTAGGGAGCGGCTTAGCTCCGATAAAACTCTTAGGAGAAATGGAGGATTTCTTCGCACTTTTATACAAAAAATCAGAGATACTGCGGGCTAACTGCTTCTTCATCTTGACTCACCTCCTTTCCAGAAAGGAAGTATGAGAAAAGCTTGCACAGCACAGGCGAGAGCTATGGCTGAAGACTGAAATATGTAATTAGATAGAACCAAAGCTACCGAGATTGCTTTCATGTAAGGTGTGAGCGGCGGCGGATTCAATTCCTCCAGAATGTTAGGGGAGTAAATCAAGAATACGGCTGCAGATATAAGTGTGAATAACCGTATTTGCTCCGGGTCCAGCACGATGAAAGGAATACTTACAAAAATGGAAGCCGATACTAGAGCACAAAGTGTTAGTGACTTCATATGCACGCCGCCCGAGAACCGTCTTACCACCAGGAAGGAGACCATGGCCAGGCAGGCCTCCCATAAGTTCCCGGTTATCCATCCAGCCAGTACAGTCATAAGCAGTGTAGCTATAAAATTCAGCCTTATTCCGAGCTCATATTCCAGAATTTCAAGGCTGACCGGTCCCTCTGGATCACTTTCCTTTATCTTGCTCGAGAGATGCCTCGATAATGCTTCTAACCCCTTCATAGTCGCTCCTTTGAGAGAAGTAATAAGAAATGCTGAAGGTTGAGAATGTCATGATGATAAGACCCGGAAAGTCTACGTTGTACAGAAAAAAGCTGATCAGAAAAATAGTAATGGTCGAAAGAATGGAGGCAATTAGCAAGGATGTCTGCTCTTTCTGAGGAGAAGGGCGTCCGTCCTGCGGAATCTGGATAAAAGAGAAGCCCAATCTGAAATATTTAAGGAAGATCGATATACCATAAGCAGCGAGAATGGAGCTGATCTGAATCAGGTACACTGCACCCTCGGTTTTTAACAGATCACTCTGATAGATCATCCCCACCAGATTATAAACATAAGAGATTGTAAGCTGCAGAACCGCATAAGCCGTAATCCCTGCCCCTGCAACAAATGAGGAATGACTGAATTTAAGTCTGTACACATATTTGATAAAAATCAAAAAGAACAAATATTGAATCGGGAGATCAAGCTGGGGGATCTCGATTAAGAGCCTCATCACAAAGGAGAACAGAGCGATAAATACTGCAAAAGCAGTCACTTTATAGCGATGTGACCAGAGAGGAAGCCTGTAAAGGGAGATCATTAGAGCAAACATGGCGAGGGCGTCAAAAATCCCAAGGCCAATATAAACATAAGAAGACGACAAATCCCGCACCATCCTTTACTTATTAACTAAATTATAGGGAAGTGCAGAGGAAAGTTCTAGTACTTTCTAAATAGAATTTATGAATATATGAAAGTATTTTTAGTAGGATCTTCCCGAACGTATGGATATTATTGTATAATTAGTTAACATTTAAACGGGGAGTGATTATCTGTGAAAAGATTGGATTCATTCGAAAGAATTCTAATGCTCTTTGCTGCAGTCATCGTCCTCTTCATTATCGGCTCCTGTATGGCTTTTCTCTATTTCTCTTCACTTGTATCTCCATGATACCAAGGATTAATATGAACCAGCACCTCTTCTACGTAACTTACCCCGCTCTTTATCGAATTCCGAATTTCCTTGCTAACGTCATGTCCCTGCTGAACGGTCAGCTCACTCGGAATACTAACTCTGACATCAACAATAATATAATTCCCTAATTCTCTTGCCCGAATCCGATCTATCCGTCTCACATATTCAACTTGGTTCACAATCTGATGAATGGAGTCCAGCTTTTCTTGATCAATGTTCTTTTCCATCAGGATATCCACAGATTCCCGCCCCATCTTATAGGCCAGCTTGATTACGAAGTAAGATACGACCAGCCCCGCGATAGGATCTCCATATTTCGTGAACGGAATATCATAATAATCACCTAGCAGCGCAAGACCAATTCCCGCACAAGCAGCCGCTGACGCATAGACATCCGCAAGATGGTCGTAGGCCGTGGCCATCAGACTTTTACTGTTCTCTGCTCTACCTATCCGAATGCAATATACGTACAATACCTGCTTCCAAATCAAGGAAATCAACGCGGCGGACAGGG
The DNA here is from genome assembly GCF_023704175.1 of Paenibacillus sp. YPG26. Taxonomy (NCBI): domain Bacteria; kingdom Bacillati; phylum Bacillota; class Bacilli; order Caryophanales; family Paenibacillaceae; genus Paenibacillus; species Paenibacillus sp. YPG26. The sequence continues at coordinate 2,650,869 of NZ_CP084530.1, forward strand.
CGATAATGCTTGCCTCCTCGGCGGGAGCGAAGAAAGACTCGATAGACTTGACTATCATCAGAATTGCGGCTAGAGCCAGAATTAGCGCTACTACCGCGGAAGCTAGAACCTCTGCCTTACCGTGACCGTAAGGGTGATCCTCATCTGCAGGCTTTTTCGAGATCCGGGTAGAGGTGAGCGCAGCAAAAGAAGCCACTACATCTCCAGCATTATGTATACCGTCTGCAATGAGAACTTGGCTTTTGAACAGGACGCCCACAAAAATTTTAATTCCAGTCAGAAACAAATTGCTGATCAAGCTGATCCATACTGCCACAAATGTTTTGTTAGCTGCTTGCATTCTTGAACATACCGCCTTGTTAGTGATTTGTCGTACATCTCCCCGGCTCTGGCCGGTCAATCTATCTTAACTAGAGGACACCGTGTGGGTCTAGAGAAACAGTGTTGTTGGCAGCCTTAATCAAAAGACAATTGCAACTGTATTGGTATTTTCAAAATTTATTGGATAGATGCAACACTCGCCCTGACCTGGCTTCCCAACCACAGAAAAAAGCCACTATACCGCGTATACGCTCGGTTCATGGCTCTTTCGCAGATATATTTCGAATAGGTTCAGGAGTTTTTGGTTCTTGAGGTGAATTTGGCAAGAATAGCTCCAAGAGTTCCAATATCAACCGGGTCCTCCGCTTTCCAGTCGCTGCTGATTCCAGCATGATCGATCAGCCACTGTCTGCCGGATTCCTTCCAGGCTGGAACTTCAGGATTGTGACCAGGCGGCTTCGATCCATTGTTGCCTTTCTTGTAGACAGCCATCAGCTCAGCCTCACTTCCCCTATATTCATTAAGATCGACATTTCCACCGATCCCCGGCACGGTGCCTTCACTCGTATACTGGAGGAACTCCCAGGATTTCCAGCCTGACTTATTCACGGGCGGCACATTGCTGTAATAAGCGTACCAGAGCGGCACATCTGCAAGACTTGAGTCCAGATATCCCTCAATGAAGCTCGGATACGTGTACAGGAGCGGGGTTCTGCCAGTCCGCCGCTTGAATTCATCTACCCAGGCGCGCACCGTGGCAGTCACATTGGCCCGAGTCCCTGCCTCCTTGGTCTCAATGTCGAGGACAAAGGGCAGCTCGAAAGTGTCCAGTCCTCCTGCCTGATTAATTACGCTTAGGAAATGATCCACCTCCGCTTTCACATCCGCAGGTTTGGCTGCTCTGGTGAAATGGTACGCTCCCACCAGGAGTCCTGCTGACTTCGCTCCCTTCAAATTATTGAAGAATTGATTGTCCGTGTAACGGCTGCTCTCCGTAGCTTTAATAAATACAAAGGATTTGCCCGCGGCTCTCACCTTCCGCCAATCAATAGCCCCCTGCCAGTGGGAGACATCAATACCTTGCGCATGATTCCCGCTTCTGGTCTGCATACAATCCCTCCTTTTATCTTAAGACAGCATATGCTAGTTAAGAGAGCGCCGTATCGGCCTGTACCCTTACTCCATAACTTTTCATTACTCTTCTGATCCAAATATTCCACCAGCGTTCTCGAATATATATAAATTTACCCTTATCCCAGGCAATTAGAACTAATCCACAGGTGATCTTCCGGCTTGTGATATAATCGGAAATAATTACAAATCTCGCGGAGGTCATGATGTCTAAATTCATTCTTTTTTCCGCATTGTGGTGGCTTGTTGGGAACCCATTTCTGGCGATTATCATTCTGCTGGCCATTATTTATGTGCTTGACCGGCAATTTGTCGGCGTATTCCCAAGTGTGACAAGACCCTTCCGGCGGATGAGAGACATATCCTTACTCCGTCAGCAGCTCGCGCTTAATCATCATGACATTTCAGCCAAGCGCGATCTTGCAAGACTTCTGCTTGAGAGAAAAAAGTATAGCGAAGCTTATTCCTTACTTCAAGAAATGGAGTCTTCGTCCAGGGAATCCGCAGAATATTGGGATGATCTCGGAACAGCCGCTTTAGGACTTGGCCAAGTGGAAGAGGCGGAAGCACATATGCTTCGCGCCCTGGAGCTTAATGAACGAGTCCGTTACGGACAGCCCTTCCTTAAGCTGGCCGCTGTCTATCAGAACAGAAATGCAGAGAAGTCTATCTATTATGCCGAGAAATTCAGTCTAATTCACTCGTCTTCCTGCGAAGCCTACTTTTTGCTTGGCAATGTATATCAATCGTTGAATCGGAAGGATGAGGCGCGCAGGGCTTACACGGAATCCATCAGCATCTACCGTTCTCTGCCCAAGTACAAGAAGCGTCATGAACGCAAGTGGGCATTACGAAGCTGGCTCAAGCGCCAGCAGGTATAGCCATCGGGCTGCTGCATAGTTATTGCTTAATTCCCACAAAAAAGAACGAGCCTTCAGCTGGCAGAATAATCTGCTTGCTGATGGCTCGTTCTTTTATTATTACACCCATACCAATTCATGGCGCCTCTTGAGACGCGTGGAGGCCTTATCTACTGACCAGTCTGCAATCAGCTCATCTTGGTATGTTCAACCTTGGAGGATTTAACATGATCCGCTTCGTCCCGTGTAGAGAAAGGCCACCAGTTGGCACTTCCGAACAGCTTCACCATAACCGGAATGAAGAATGGAAGAATAACCAGGGAATACAAGGCAAGCCCCGTCAGCACCACGGTAGCAATCTGCATCATGGACATGACTCCCGAAGGATACATGGAAGCGAAGGTTCCGCCAAGAATGACCGCAGCGGACAGAATGACGGTTCCCATATTTCTCATGGCATGAAGAATGGCATCTCCGACCTTCCACGATTTGTTCTCATTGAACCGGTCCATCAGGAAGATACTGTAGTCTATACCCAGCGCTACAAGAATTACGAATCCGAAGAATGGCGTTGCCCAGCTGATCCCGGACATGCCCATAATCTTCACGAAGATAAGCTCAGTAACTCCCATGGAAGTATAGAAGGTGAGCACCAGTGAAGCAATTAGATAGATCGGCATAATTACCGAGCGAAGCAGCAGTACCAGAATAATGAATATACCGGCCAGCATTAATATAACCGTACGAGTATAATCTTCATTAGAGATGGATCTCAGATCGTTAAAAGTACTGGATACTCCCCCGAAGCCAATCTCGGCCTCAGCCAGCTTCGTACCTTGAACTGCGCGGTCCACCGCAGCCTTGATCTGATCCACCTGGCTGATCGCCTCTGTGCCATACGGATTCTCAGAGAAGACAACATCCAAGGTCATAATCTTGCGATCCGCAGACAGGTAGGTATCGAACAACTGGGTTATATCCTTATTGTCCAAGGCTTCATCAGGGACATAGAAGCCGCCGAGTCCGCTATCTGCAGTCCCGACCTGATTCAGGTAATCCTTGGCTGAATCAAGTCCGCCGGAGACCTTGGCAATTCCGTCCGCACTCTGACTAAGTCCGTCAGTAAGCTTCGAGATCTGTCCCGAGAACTGGGTGAATCCGTTCTGCACCTGCTTCTGACCGTTCTCAATCTGAGACAGCCCGCTCACTACCGAAGGGATTCGGTCAATAATCTGACCTTGACCGGAAGCCGCTTGATCCAGCCCCGATTCGAGCTGCGAGATACCGCTGATCAGCTGATCAAATCCGCCCGCTAATGCGGACTGGCCTCCGGCGATTTTGGCCAAGCCTTCATTGGCCTGCTTGAGGCCGCCGGCGGCTTGATTCAGAGGTGCCTGCAGCTGCTTGAGCCCGGCAGCTAACTGAGTCATACCTTTGCCCGTTTCTGTAACTGTGCCCCGAATAGTCAAATAATCGGGGTCTGACGCGAGCTCAGGATACTTGCTCTCCAGGCTGCTGAATTTGCCGCTCAGGCCGTTCAACCCTTGCGCTGCCCCGGTTAATTGCTCGTTAACTCTGGATAACCCGCCGTTAATCGAGCCAAGTCCCTGCCCGATCTGCTGATAAGACTTCAGAAGCTGCTGCTGCGCGGCGGCCAGCTGTTGTGCGCTTTTCTTCGCCTGCTGCAGTCCCTGCTTAAGCTGACCCGCCCCGTCAGAGCCGCTTCGTATTCCCTTCTCAATAGCTGTTAACCCGTTATTCAGCTGGGAGATTCCATCCTTCAGCTTCGCCGTACCTTCAGCAAGCTTCCCTGTGCTATCGGCCGCCTGTTTGAGCTTCGGCTCGTTCTCACTTAACGAGTTACTCGCTTTAGCAAGGCCATCCTTGATGGTATTCAATCCTTCGTTCCCTTTACCAAGACCTTCACCGACGGTCTTCACCTGCTCCGTCAGCTTGAAGTCCTTCACTTCATCACCAGTTGGGCGGCTTAATCCACGCACACTCGCAACTCCATCAACCGACTTGACTTCCCGGCTAATCTTCTCCGCCAAAGTCATATACTCTGCAGAATCCATACGTTCATTGTTCTTGATTACAATGGAAGTAGGCAGCGATTCTCCCGGCTCAAAGCTGTCAGAGATGATATTGAAGGCTTTGACCGACTCATAATTGTCGCCAATCTCTTCCATACTGTTGAAGGATACCTTACCGCTGTAAGTGAACACGAATGGAAGCGTGAATACAGCTACAAGCAGAAGCGCCGCCCAGGGACGCTTAAGTGAGAAGGCGCCAAACATACCCCAGAACTTGTTCTCCTTGTGCTCCAGAGACCCTTTTGCAGGCCAAAAAATCTTGGTACCGAGTACCGCCATGAAGAACGGCACCACTGTGAGGAGGGCGAGCAGCATAACAGCAACCCCCACCGCTACCGCAGCGGCTGACTTATACAGAATGAATTCAGACAAGCCAATTGCCGCAAAACCGACAAGAACAGCAAGACCTGAGAAGAACACCGTCTTCCCTGCGGTACGGTATGTAGCTATAATGGCTTCCCATTTATCATCCGTATGCTGAAGCTCTTCCTTGAACCGGCTTATAAGCAGGATACAGTAATCTGTGCCTATGCCGAACATAATCGCGACCATGAAGATCTGGGTGAAGGTGGACAGCGGAAAGTCGAAAGAATCAACCAGGAATGCAACCACCGACTGAGCCACTACATAGCTGATCCCAACGGTCAGCAGAGGAATAAATGGAGCCACGAACGAACGGAAGCTTATGAACAAGATCAGAAGAATAAATACAACGGTAATGTACTCCGATTTCTTAAGTCCGCTCTCGGAGCTTGCAATCGTATCTTCATTAATCTGCTCTTGGCCCGTCAGATAATGCTTCACTGGAACAGAATCCAGCGTACTGCGGATATCCTTAACGGTATCCTTGAGTGGACGTCCGTCCATCTCAACAGAGAGGGAGGTGAGAATCGTCTTGCCATCCTTGGAGATCATCTTATCGGCTGCGTCCGGGGTAGAGAACGGGTCTGTTATGGACACAATTCCGATCTTGGCTTTGGCATCATTCAGTTTCTGAATGCCGCTTTTGATGGAATCCTTGGCCTCCTGATTCAGAGGATTGTCTTCATGAAAGACGAGCGCGATCTGCGTCTCTTTCCCTCCGCCCTTCATGGCGCTGATCTCCTTCATTAAGTCAGACGCCTCGGATGAAGCATAGCCGGGAGGCACAGACAAATTGCCTTTCTGCCGGACCAGATCCGCCATGGAAGGAGCTGTTAGCATTAAGCCTACGGCAGCGGCGATCCAGAAGAGGATCATCCACCACCTCGCTTTTAGTATAAATCTCATTTATTCTTTACTCCCTTCTTCGAACAGTCTGGCCAGCTTCTCAAAGCTGGTAATGAAAGACTCAATTTCTTCCTGATTGAAATGGACTAGATATTTGGCCACCACTTCCTGTACCTTCTCATCTGCCTTGCTTGAAATCTCATGTCCAAGCTCTGTGAGTGACAGATATACAAGTCTGCGGTCCTCCTTATCACGAGTCCTCTCGACAAGTCCCCTGTCCACAAGCCGGGTAATGATCGCCGTAATTGAGCTCTTGCCCACACAGAAAGCATCCGCCAGCTCCGTCGAAGTACACTCGTGCTGTGTCTTGATATAGTACAAAGTCTGGTACTGATCAACGGTCATGTCATCTTGAACAATCTTGGCAATTTCACTACTGAGCCGCTTGGTCACGGTAGCCGAAGCAGTTACGTAGCGCTCAATCAGCTCTTTGGACTGCTGTTCCACTCCTCTTCCCCCATTTTGCATAATGATTCAATCCTCAAATAGTTCGATAATAGAACTTTAAATCTCCCCGGCCCAAAAGTCAACTTGAACATGCAAAAAAACCAATGAAACCATGTAGTCGCTACATCATTTCGTTGGTTGCTGGCCATTATTTATATGCGGGCATTCCAGATAGATTCTAACCGAACTCCATGAATATCCCGAACTGCACTATTCCTCCTGCTCGTGAAGCTCCGCCTCATATACACAGCGGAAGCGTTCTACTCCATTAGGGAGCTTGCTGCTGGTCTCTATAACGAACCCAATATTTCTATAAAAGTCAACGCCCTCCTCGTCTGTCTCAGCGATGATCCTGTCCGGCTTCTCTTGGTACAGAACCTCAAGTATGATCCCTCTGCCATACCCTTGATTTCTATGCTCGGGAGAGATCGCCAGATGATTGATAACCAGCGCGTTCTGATCTTCCATCTTATAACCGATAAGGCCAATCAACTCTTCTTCATGCTTCAGCGCGTACAGCTGAGCCTCTCTATCCTCCTGATACCGCTTAATGGCTTCCGCCAGCAGGTCTTCATCCGAATAGACAGCATATTCAAGGATCCGGCTTATATCCGGACTCTCCACTTGATTCTTCACATTCACTAACACGCAATCAGCCCCTTCTATGTCAAAAACATCACTTGTAAGTTTACTCTATTGGCAGGGTTAACAACAAATTTGTTAAATCAGTCAAACTAAAATTTCAAAATTCAAAAGTAAACATATTGCAATTCATTAAATTCCCAGTATAATACTTGGTATAAAGACAATATTGAAGGTGATGGTTATGATGACTCAAGCGGCAGTTAAGCTCTCCCAGCGAATTGATGATTACCTGGATCTTCTCAATTATGCGAAGCAGATTGGTGATGGGGAATGGCATACTCACATTTTGCTCACCTTGGAGACGTTATATAATACAAGCGAGGATGAGCTGCACAAGGAAATGGAAGAAGAATTGTGGAGGCAGTTTGATCAAATAAACGCCCGGATGATGGATCTATTTATTCAGATCCGCCGAAGCGCAGATGATACCACCAAGCAAATGCTGCTTGAACAGATGTGGACGCTGAAGCTAGAGCGGGTAACCCTCTCACAACAAATTAAATCTCATTCGAAATGATAGCTGGAAATCAAAAAAGAGGCATGCAGTGGACTGCTCAGCCTCGATGAAATGACTCATGGCAATTTTGGGGATTGCCGTGAACATTGCAGTTATTCAATTGGTATGATTCATGCATTAATGAGACCTAAGCTTCATTCTGAAATGTAAGCTGTTATCCGGATTACACGGATGTTTGTTTCATCTCGCGCATCATCTTCATCATCATAGTCATCATTTCATCGCAGTCTTGCATTTTCTTCATCATCATGCCCATATCCATGTCCATGTTCATCATGTCCATATTTGAGCAGCATTCCATCATCATCTTCATGCTGTTCATCTTAGACATCATATCTTCCATACACATGTTCATCATCATTTGCATGCACATTTTATCCATTCATCTCGCCTCCTCTCTTGTGAAATATTTCCTATTTCAAAATACTATATTCCAAGCCTATTTGCAAGAGTTTTCCACTTGTTTTTTTATAAGTTTCATAGTATAATATCATACTTTTCACATTTATCCTGTAGGTATTTGCGGTGAAATTATATAAAAAAGAATAACCTCCCTAGGGAGGTTACAGATTGCAGACAAACTTCTTGTTCCCGTTAGGAACACAGGAGTTTGTCTTTGTTTTTTTCTGTAAGAGATCATAAATAAAGCCAAATATCGCTTTGAGCCACCGGACTTCCAGAGCCAGGTGGCTAACTTTTTGAGGTTCATGCAAGCAAAAACGAGCATCGCCTGCATGGAAACTTTACGAAGTCCTCGTAAAGTCGTCCAGCGCATGCCATGCTTTTCCTTTAGATCTGCAAATACGCGCTCAATCGTTTCCTTGCGCTGTGAGTAAATTTGTTTGTTTTCATCGGTATGCCGAAGGTGGTCTGCTTCTTCCAGATAGTCAGCCCAAATATGGCGGCTAATTCGCTTAGTGAAGTCCTTGCTTTCGGTACACTGACTCAAGAAGGGGCAGTCTTTGCATATTGTGGGATCGGAACGATACATCTTGTACCCTTCCCGGTTCGTCAATTCATAGGTTAGAAACTCATGGTTCGGACAGATATAGGCATCGTAGTGCTCATCGTATACGTAATCATATTTCTTGAAAAAGCCATCCTTTGTACGAGGTCTTGTGTATGGCATAACAGGCCGTATCCCGTCATCGATCAGCAATTTACTAATGTAGGGAGTCTTGTATCCAGCGTCAACTGCTACAGCTGTGGGCTTGCCCAGAGACTTCTTTACGAGCTCAAGCACATCCTCAAACACCTGGCTGTCATGTACATTTCCTGGAGTTACTTTCGCACCCAGAACAAAGCCGTTGCGGTCGCAGGCCGTATGAAAACTGTAGGCAAATACACGTTCTTTTTCGCCCTTTACAAATAGTCCGCTCTCAGGGTCGGAGATGCTTGTTTTTGTTTCTTTCAGAGCGGACTTAGGCTTTTTTCCGAAAGGCTTCTTCCCATGCTGGATCCGGTCTTCATTAATCTCTTTATCAAGCTGCTCTTGGTACTTTTTGCTTTGCTCCTGTACCATCGTTTTTTCATATTTATTTTTGTTGGCGTTTGCCTTCACATGCGTTGCATCCATGAAAAGCACGTCTGGCTCTACAAAGCCATGCCCTAAAGCTTCTTCCAGAATACGTGCAAAAATGGATTCAAAAATATCCGTGTCCTTAAACCTGCGAACATAGTTTTTACCAAAAGTGGTGAAGTGGGGAATGGGCTGGGTGAAGTCATAGCCGATGAACCAGCGGTAAGCTACGTTAGTTTCAATTTCCCGAATGGTTTGGCGCATGGAGCGAATGCCAAATAGATACTGGATAAGCACGATTTTAATCAGAACTACGGGATCGACACTCGGACGCCCCGTAACCGCACTGTATTTATCTTGAACCAGCTCGTATATAAAACTAAAATCGATCGCATTTTCTAACTTGCGAACCAAATGATCCTTAGGCACAAGGTCGTCTAGCGCATTCACAGAAATCTGAAAGCGACCTTCATAATTATTTTTACTAATCATCATTTACACCTCGAATCAACCTTTTCCTTGACTTATTCTACAAAAAAAGTCTGTAGACCTGCTCCTTTCGGAACTTTGTCTACAGACTGTAACCTCCCTAGGGAGGTTATTCTGTCATCCAACGTATTTAGTTACCTTGAATAACCTCAGTCCGTCCATCCTCGTACCCGATAACCGCTCTAGTTGCAATCCCGATGAACAGCCCGTGATCGACAATTCCGGTAATCCGCTTCAATTCCTCTGCAAGCTGCTGCGGAGACTCGATCCGCCCGAATGACGCATCAATAATGTAATTGCCATTATCCGTTACCACAATATCCTCGCCCTTCATCCGAATCTCAAAAGGTACAGGATAGCTCTCACGAAGAGTCTGCAGCGTCCACTCATAACAGAATGGCACAACTTCAATCGGCAGCTTGAACGCGCCCAGCTTATCCACTGCCTTACTGCCATCAGCAACCACGATGAACTGATCACTATGAAGAGCCACAAGCTTCTCGCGAAGAAGCGCGGCCCCGCCGCCTTTGATCAGATTCAGCTCTGGATCAAGCTCATCAGCGCCATCAATAGCAATATCAAGCTTATCCACTTCAGATGGGTTCAACAACGGAATATTATATTTAAGGGCAAGCTCTTCCGAAGCCTTCGAGGTCGCAATCGCTGTAATCCTGAGGCCTTCAGCTACTCTCTCCCCTAACTTCTCAATTGTAAAATAAGCAGTGGAGCCGGTTCCAAGCCCCACAGTCATGCCGTCTTTGACCCATTCGGCGGCCAGATATCCTGCCGCTTGTTTTCCATTCATGTGCTGTTCCTCCCGGTATGTATTGGCTTGCCTCTATCATACCAAATGTATGCAGGGGTTGGCACCCTTTTCGGGGCAATCAAAAAAAGCCTGCTTCCATGCAGGCTCCGCTCTGAACACGATCCACTCTGTCTATGGCTGATGGATGGCATGTCTTCTTGCAGAAGGTTCCCTCTCCGGCTCCTTGGAGGGTCTGATCGCCAGAAGAATCAGGATAACGGCGATCAAAGATACGGCGGCAATCACGATGAACATGGTCATATGCCTGGTCTGGATAAGCAGGGATACGACCGGAGGCCCTAAGGAGACGCCAATGAACCTCATGCTGCTGTATAAGGAGGTAATCGTGCCCCGTTGTTCTTTCTCAATGCCTTCGGTGATCAAGGTGTCTGTACAGGGTAGAACAATTCCTACACCGGCGCCGCAGACAATCAGACAAGAGATCACGAAATAGATGTTATTGAACATACTGATTCCGACTAGAGAGCCTGTGGATAACACCATGCCCACCACGCTTGCCCACTTCATCAGCACTTTGTTCTTTCCGATTTTCTTACCGGTAATATAAGAAGCGAGGCACAGGGCAGCCAAGGGAATGGCCAGCACCAGACCTTTCATAACCCCTTTCAGATGATGCTTGGTCTCAAGCTGCTCCGACAGGTAGAACAAGACGCCGAATAATAAAAACATGCAGATTCCGCCAATGGCGAAGATGGCGTACAGCCAGCGGCCTTTCTCCTTCAGAACATCCTTCACATCCCCGAGGAAGGCACGAAGTGAAGAATCCTTCTCTTTTCGCTTAGGCGACTTGACCAGAAATATGACGAGCAGCAGCGAGATCAGACAGAGTACTGGTATCGTCAGGAACGGGAGGTACCACAGCCATGCGCCGAGAGCGGCTCCCAGAATAGGACTGAGCACTTTGCCGAACGTATTGGAGGTCTCGATTAATCCCAGACTCTTGCTGACATCCTCTTCGTTCTCGAACATGTCTCCCACAAGGGGGATAACAATCGGGAAGGCTCCGGCAGCTCCAATCCCCTGCAGAAACCGTCCAGCGAGGATGATCCAGTATACCGAAATCCCTTCCCCGAACCAAGGCGCAACCCCGCACAATGCGCCTCCAAGCCCAGTAATAATAAGACTCGGGATAATCACAGTTTTGCGTCCGAACCTGTCCGAGAGGTAGCCGGCAATCGGGATAAGAATAATGGCTACAATAGCGTACACGGTAATTAACATACTGACCTGGAAAGAGCCTACCTTTAATTTCCGGGCAATCTCCGGAAGGATTGGAATGAGCATTGAATTCCCAAGGGTCATGATTAACGGAATGGAAGCAAGCGCAATAAGATCCCCTTTTTTGCCATCCATGCTTAACTACCACCTTTCAGATAACGAGCAGGCTCGATTACCTGTTATTGTGGATAGATCGAGGTGAAATTATCCCGCTTGGCTTCAGTCATTCAAGTCAGGCTCACGAAGGTGTCCGGATTAACTTGTGCAATAAAGGGGCTAATTTCGCCAACCGAATAGATATGGAGCAGATGCATAGCCCGGGTGCATGCCGTGTAGAAGAGCTTCCGCTCTGTCTCACGGGCATAGGAAGCTTCCGACCCGTCATATATAAGCACGGCATCAAATTCCACACCTTTAGCCAGATATGCCGGGATTACATGAATGCCCCGCTCAAAATTCAGGGTTGTCTTCTTGATCAGTTTTACCGAAGGCACCTCTTCAAGCACTTGATAGGCGGCCAGGCTCTCTGCGGCTGTCTTGCAGATGACGGCAATCGTCTCATATCCCTCAGCCCGCAGCATCTCTATATCCTCCGCTAAAGCCTGATGAAGTTGATTATGATCCTTCACACGTTGAACCTTAGGCAGCTCCCCGGCCCGGTTAAATGCCTGAATCTGCTCTCCTCCAGGGATCATTCCCTTGGTGAATTCAACAATTTCTCTCGTCGATCTGTAGCTCCGTGTCAAAATAATCTGTTCGCTCTCCTCTTCCCCATAGAGATCGGTCAGCACCGAAGACTGCTGAAGTGCCGAAGCATGGGCATAAATGGCCTGGTTAAGGTCACCAAGTGCGGTCATCCGGGCTCTAGGGAAGAGCCTTTTGAGGAAGAACAACTGAAATGGTGAATAATCCTGAGCTTCGTCAATAAAGACATGGCGGATAGATGTATTGGAATGGAACCCGAGTATAAGCTCCTTAAGATACAGCATCGGGGTTGCGTCCTCGTAAGCGAGTTCAGTCTTCTTAAGCTTGTTCAGAGTGAAGGCGCTGATCTCGGACCAGTGTTCCGGAAGCTCTCCCTCATTCAGCTCCTGCATCAGCTTCGGCTGTTCAAACAGCTGGGCATACAGCTGCTTGTTATCAACGAACCGCAGAGCCTTCACCCATCTGCGAAGCGGCTTGAGCTTGCTGCTGACCACCATTTTGGCCAAAATCGTCTTCTCGTCCTCATAATCATTGTAGGACTCACTCTTCCGGCGATTTTTACGGCGCATCCGCTGGAAAGCCCTCTGATATTCTTCGCTATCCAGCAGCTGAATTTGTTCTTCAACCCAAGGTTTGTCAAGTTCACTCTTGGCGAAGGCCGCCAGCTCTTTGAGCAGCCATTCCTTCAACAATTCACACCGGTTGGCCAGTCTAACGGAACGGTCATAAGCGTAAAAGCGTTCCTGAATAGAGGCTGCACTTACAATCTCTTGCCCCTGGAAGCGCAAAGGCCTGAAACGCATCAGACCCTGTTCAAGCTTGTCTCTATAGTTATTAATGGCCTTGTAATACTGATGGGAGGATTTGTAACGGATACCTTCTATCCGAGCCTTATAACCCTCTTCATCATACCTGGAGAGCACGTATTCCAGCTGTTCAAAAGGATCCTCAAGCTGAAACTCCCTGCCGATCCGGTGTTCAAGATACTCCTGAAATGTAGTCTGGCGCATATTCTCTTCGCCAAGCTCAGGGAGAACGGTCGAGACATAACTATTGAACATGGGGTTCGGGGAGAACAGGATGACCTGCTCTGCCTTCAAATGCTCCCTGTATTTGTAGAGCAAATATGCCACGCGTTGAAGAGCCGCTGAGGTCTTGCCGCTCCCGGCCGCACCCTGGACAATCAGCATCCGGCTCCGGTCATTGCGGATAATCCGGTTCTGCTCCTTCTGTATCGTTGCTACGATGCTCTTCATCTGCGCATCAGAGGAACGGCTGAGCACCTGCTGCAGCAGCTCATCCCCTATGGTTACGCCTGTATCGAACATAAGCTTGATCTCACCGTCACGAATGACATACTGCCTCTTGAGCTCAATCGTCCCCTCGATCTGGCCTGATGGAGTCTGATAGGATGCGGGACCCGGGGTGCTGTCGTAATACAAATTCGAGATTGGGGCACGCCAGTCGTAGACCAGAAACTGTTCATCCTTCTCATCAAGGAGAGATGCAATGCCGAGGTAGATAGCTTCCGGCTGTTCCCCCTCTTCAGCAAAATCAATTCTTCCGAAGTAAGGAGATTGGAACAGGCGTTTCATTTTGCCAAGGGCGGCATAGGCATGCAGGTGACTCCGCTCCCGGTCGGACAGGATCTCAGACTGCTGGCGAAGACTTGTAGACGTCTCTCCGACATCATCAGACTCGCTGAAATTCATTGTCACCTCATCCCAGAAGTCTTTTCTCATCTCCACAACGTCTCCACGAACGCTGCCCACTTCCTGCTCCAAACGCTTGATTCGCTTGCCAATGAGCTGAGTTACATCACTTACCCGTGTCTGTTCCTCCTGCCAGTCCTGATCATTTATACTCAATGTTCATTCGCCCCTTTTCCGGTGTCATCCAGGCCTATTGACACACACGATATAACGTGGTAAAATTGACACAGGATCAATTTATTTAAATAGGTTTCCCTTTAGAGTCTAAACTTTATTTTATCAGTATTGCATCGGCAAATCAATGGTGCTTGTTCGCTAAAGGCACCGTATAATAAAGTCCCGCCAAGCCGGCGGGACTTTTTCTTGTTGTTATATGCTAATGAATGATTCAATGCTCATCTGGCTTATTTGCAGTGTGATCCGACAGACGGTTAAGCCGTTCGAGCTGGTGACCGTAATCGTACATCTCTGCCGAGACTATGGACAGCCTAAGCACCCCTACTCTTTTCTCCGCATAGTGATCCAGCATTCGTCTAAGGAATTCGTCATTGTCCTGCTCGAGCAGCTCCGCCTCCAGAAAATTCGGCTTGAGCTTATCATCGAATTTTAGCAGAATATGCTCATGGAACCGGATTAACCTCTCCAGATGGGCATCGAATTCCTTATTGATGGACTCAGGCCGCACAGCCTGGAAGTAATGCTGTTCCACCGCGTCCAGAACCTCATAACCTTTACGAAGGGTATGCAGCATTTGCTTATAGACAACCAGCTTGCGGCTGTCACTGAATTTGGGTGTCTTCAGCTTCTTCAAGTCTTCTTCCATCAGCTTGAATTTATCCGTTAAAGAATTAATCGAGTCTTCCAGCTCCCGCTTTTCCTTACGGAATACCGTCTCCTTAATCTCATCAGAGATCACGGTCCGAAGCAGCAGAGACAGCTTGTTGAAGGTCTGACTAATCTGGCTCACGAATTGAACCCGGGGCTTGGGCGGGAAGACGGCCATATTAATTACAAAGGCAGATATGATGCCTATAAGACTGAGCACGAACCGGTTAAGCGCGAACTCCCACTGTCCCGATGCCTCCATTACGGCGACTACAGTAACCAGGGTGATTCCAATAGTATCTCCCATGTTGAGCTTAAGACAGATCATAATAACGAGAATACATACCAGGCCTACCGCAATGGGTTCCTTGGAGAATACACTCCCGGCAAGAAGCGCCAGAATCGCTCCCAGGGTGTTGGTCTGCAGCTGATCAACCAAATACCTCCACGACCTGTATATCGAAGGCTGCATGGCAAAAATAGCTGCCACCGCGGCAATAACAGGTGATGAGAAATTCAGCCATACGCTTAAATATAAAGCCAAAGTTACCGCAATGCCGGTCTTTAGCATCCTTGCTCCAAACGTCAAGGCTATTCCTCCTCTCTCTATACGCCCTACCCAATCATTACCCCAAAATTTCATCAGATATTAGCCTGACTGGTTTATGAACTATGTATTTTGGTCCACACTTGTAATGTCCCACTTGTAACAGCTCCCCATACTCCAACATGAAAAGGTGGAAGATCTATGCAGCAACAAAGATTATTCCGGCTTGTCCGTGCGCTTGCAGCTGTATTCATTACGGCAGGAGCGGCATTTGGTGCCTTTTCAGGCAAGGTATCAGCTCTTAGTGAGCCTTATGCAGTCCGGCCGCCAGGTAATGAGGTCGGCCATGCGGACGGCAGAACCGGAAAGCAGCATGGCCATTTCTACGGCCACTTGGTCCGTGAGACCGCATCCCTTCTTGGGATTTCACATGAAGCGGTGATCGCGGAGCTGAAGCAGGGCAAATCCTTGCGCCAGATCGCCTTAGAGAAGAAAGGCTGGAGCGAAGCCGATTATGTCCTTAAGCTGAAGAACTCAATCTCAGCCCGGATAGATCACAGTGTAGCCTCGGGGAAGTTAAGCCCCGACAAAGCGGACAAATTCAAGGCACTGCTCCCGGGCAAAATTCAGAAGGCGGTCAACCGGACCTGTAAAGGCATGCTGATCAAGCCTCCTCATGACACAAGCTTGAACCCGGGCCAGAATCAGATTAATCGTAGGATCAATCCATAAATTGAAGCTGCCCCGACGGGCAGCTTTTCCTCTATGTTGAGATCACAGCCCCATGTTAGTCCAGCGTGGTCTCAAATCCTCCGCTGCGCTGGAATTCTGCCATGATATCGAACTCATCCTTCAGCTTCATATACAGTCTCTCATACATATAGTAGAGCTCCAGATAGACCTCGCTGTTCTTGAGGTCAGGATGGTGTCTATGGGATATTCGCACCCACGATCGAATCTCGGCTAGAGAGTCCAGATCGCCTGTCGCATAGAGGGCCAAGACAGCCGCGCCCATGGCAGATGCGTCCGCCACTTCCGGAACCAGCAGCTCCTTGCCCATTACATCCGATAGAATCTGGCGCCATACTGCAGAGCGGGCAAATCCGCCGGAGGCGATAATTTCTTTGGCCGGTCCGGTTAACTCACGAAGAGCGACACCCACAGAGAAGATGCTTAGCACAACGCCTTCAAGAACAGCCCGGATGAAGTGCTCCCGCTGGTGGCGGAGACTGATTCCGAAGAACGTTCCTCTCGCATTGGCATTCCAGTAAGGCGCCCTCTCCCCTGTAAGGAAAGGGAGGAACAGCAGCCCCTCTGATCCCGCCGGAACCTTCTCCGCATATTGGATCATCAGATCGTAAGGATCGACACCAAGCTTCTTCGCAACCTCGATCTCCGGTGTGGCGAACTGGTCCCGCAGCCAGCGCAGCATGATCCCGCCGTTATTCGTCGGTCCGCCAACCACCCATTTTTGATCAGCAAAAGCATAACAGAACGTGCGGCCCTTCTCATCAGTTACCGGTCTGTCTGTTACCGTCCGGATCGCTCCACTGGTCCCGATCGTTACCGCTACTTCACCCGGGCCTGTGGCCGCCACGCCCAGGTTCGCCAGAACCCCGTCGCTCGCCCCAACCACAAAGGGAGTTTCCGCAGGAATGCCCATCTCAAGCGCATATGACGGAGCCATCCCGGTGAGCACATGGGTTGTGGGAACAAGCGTGGGAAGCTGTTCCTTGGAGATGCCCAGCAGATCAAG
This sequence comes from Paenibacillus sp. YPG26, assembly GCF_023704175.1. Lineage (NCBI taxonomy): Bacteria > Bacillati > Bacillota > Bacilli > Caryophanales > Paenibacillaceae > Paenibacillus > Paenibacillus sp. YPG26. Next base: position 2,667,749 of record NZ_CP084530.1, read on the forward strand.
CACGCCCTGATCCCAATCCATGGTCTCCAAGTGCAGAAGACCTGTTGCGGAAGCGATCGAATAGTCACTGACATAGGTGCCATAGAGTCTGTGCAGGATGAACTCTTTGATGCCAGCGAACATTCTGGTCTTCGCAAATAACTGAGGTGCTTCTTCTTTCATCCATAATATTTTGGAGAGAGGGGACATAGGATGAATAGGCGTGCCGGTGCGCAGATAAATCTCATGCCCACCGTGCTCCTGCATCAGCTTCTCCGCCTGCCTCAAGCTGCGGTTATCCGTCCAGACAATTGCTTTCGTAAGCGGATTATCCGAAGAATCCATAGCGATCAGAGAGTGCATGGCGGTGCTAAGCCCGATTGCCTTGATCTTGTACCCTTTGACCCTGCCTTGATCTTGCACGCGCTGGATGGATTTCACTACCGCTTGCAGAATCTGTTCGGGATCCTGCTCGGCATAATCCGGTTTGGAATGACTTAACGGATATTCTATCGTACTTGAAGCAAGTACCACTCCCCGCTGACCGAACAGAACCGCCTTCAGACTCGTTGTCCCGATATCTAGCCCAAGTACAGCTTCGTTATGCTGTAATGTCATAGTAACGACCCCTCATCATTTAGAACTTTTCGTTGAACTCTTAGATCAATTACCCGAAAATCGGAGGGCTGATCTATCGTTCCCTGATGTCTTGCAGTCCCTGTTATCTTGCAGTCCCCTATTGTCTTGCAGTCCATTGTACTGAAAACAAGAAGCGGATTTCAATGACATACATTTCGGGATAAATAAGACCCGGTCATTACGGCTGCACCGCTCTGACCGGGTCTTATCTATGAGGCAGGCTTAATCTAACGGAGGATGCTGGGATTTAGGCTTCTCTTCCTCAATTACCGGGACCGCGGCCTGCAGCGCAGGTTGTACCCCGACGCCTACCGGGACCTCCAGTATATCCAGGAAGAACATGAATACAGGCACACCTACGATGAGGCCCCATACCCCAAAGAAGTGTTCGGAGACGAGCAGAATCGTAAAGGTATAAAATATCGGCAAATGCGTCTTGGAGGACATGAATTTGGGATTTAGAATATACGCCTCTATAGCATGCAGTACCACTATCATGACCAGTACATAGATGATCTTCGTTATACCGCCGATCTTGAAGGCAATCGCACACAGCGGAATGAGGGATACGAATACGCCCAGCACGGGAACCAGACCAAGCAGGAAGATCATCACTCCGAGCGCAATCAGATTCGGGAATCCGAGAATCCATAGAAACGCAGTGGAGAGAATGGCATTGGTTAATGAAATCAGGAATTGCACTTCGATAATTTTTCCGAAAGAGTGAACAAACTTCTTGCCGAAATATTGAAGCTCATTGAAGAAGTAAGCAGCCTTGCTCTCCTTGAATTTGGAGGTGAAGCGGACAACCTTCTCCTTCTCCAGCAAGAAGAACAAGCTCAGAATCAGGGCTATGAACAGATTAAGGCTCCATTTCCCGATATCCGTAACCGTCTTCAGTATAAAGTCCAAACCTTTGTCTACATAACTCGCCAGGTCAATCTTCTTAAGCGAATCCATGAGATAGTCCACAATAACATTGCTTGGAAGATCAACTGGGGGCTTATTGTAGAAGGAAATCACCTGATTCACAAGCTCGTTAACCTCTTTGACCAGAACAGGTGAATATTTGTAAATGACGTATCCCATTAATGAGAGGATGACCACATAGATGGAAGCGACCGTGAAGGTCTTGTTAAGCCGGACCGTCTTCTCCGTGCTCTTAATGATAAATTTATGGAGCCGATTGATCAGGTAAGTGAAAATAAATGTGATTAGAATTAGATTCAGCATACTTCGGAACAAGTACAGTACAACGATCAGAAACACAAGCGCAAAAAATCTCCGGATTCCCGGAACTTGAAACAGCTCCTTAAAAAAAGTCATTCAGCTATGGCTCCTTTTCCCCCATCTTTTTGTATAAATCTCCTATCCATCATAGACCACAAAAATCCATTGAATCAAGAAAGCAAGCTCTACTTATAACAATACGGACAAAATCCGTAATAGTAACACTATTTTATATGAAAAAGTTATTTTTATGTAACCCCTGAGAAATGTTTATGAATGGAAATGCCTGTTTATACGTATCAGTAAGGAGTGATAAGCATGGATCTCAAAAAGTACATGATCAAGCCTGATGATAATTTTTCACTAAAAAACGCTGATCCGATGGACACGGGCACCTTCAAAAGCAAGGAAGAGGCCGAGGCTGAGACTCAAGGTCTCCGCAAAAGGCTGAGCGAGCTTCAGGACATACTTTATGCAGAGAAAAAGCACTCGGTCCTTATTATTCTGCAGGGCATGGACACTAGCGGCAAGGACGGCACCATCAAGCACGTCTTCTCTGGTGTGAACCCGCAGGGGTTCAGTGTAACCAGCTTCAAGAAGCCTACCGCCGAGGAGGTCTCTCACGATTTCCTGTGGAGGGTTCACCAGCATGCACCAGCCAAAGGCTACATAGCCGCCTTCAATCGTTCCCAGTACGAGGACGTCCTCGTCCCCTGGGCACATAAGACAGGAACAGAGGAAGCGTTGAAGCAGCGGCTCAAGCATATTCAGCATTTCGAGGACATGCTTACGAGTGAAGGGACGAAGATCATCAAGATTTTCCTGCACATCTCAAAGGACAAGCAGCTGCAGAAAATTCATGAACGCATGAAAGAGCCCCGGAAGTTCTGGAAATTCGATCCGACAGATCTGCTGGAGCGTGAATACTGGAATGAGTACCAGCAGGCCTATGAAGAAGTCTTCGCATCCACAAGCACGAATCAGGTCCCTTGGTACTGGATTCCTGCCAACCAGAAATGGTTCCGGAACTATCTGGTCCTGCGGATTCTCGTGCAGACACTGGAAAGTCTTAATCTTGAATACCCGCTTCTTCAGGCTACCCAGTCTGAAATTGCCCGTTATATGAACGAGAAATAAGAGTCTGGCATCGCCCGGGGTACCCTGGCTGTTACCGGCGGATGATAATCAATGAAGAAGGCAGCCCGCATGGGCTGCCTTCTTCGTCTACCCGTCAGTTGTCTTAACTGAACTGGACCGGCTTCACGCAGACCGGCTTGGATACCTTAGCTGTCTGACCGGTGAAGGTCAGCTGCCCTGTCTCCTTATTCACACGGAACACAGCCAGGTTATTGGAATCCCGGTTAGCTGCAATTAACAGACTCCCGTCTGGGGTCAGGGCAAAGTGTCTTGGATGGCCGCCTTCAGTAGATACATGTTCCACATAGGTAAGCGTGCCGCTGTCCTGATTAATCGAATAGACAACAATGCTGTCATGTCCCCGGTTGGACCCGTACAGGTATCTTCCATCCTGGGATACAGTGATTTCAGCCGTCGTATTCTCGCCCTGGAAATCTTCTGGAAGTGTAGGGACGACTTCCAGCGCAGTGAGCCTGCCCTCTTCCTGATTATAGCTGAACGCTGCAATCGTAGAGTTCACTTCATTGATCACATAGACATACTTGGCGCTCGGATGGAAAGCCAGATGACGAGGACCTGACCCTGGTGGCAAATGGGTATCTGCATGAAACTCAAGTGTACGATTTGCCTCGTTAATTGTGTACGCGCGGACAATATCAATTCCGAGATCGGACACGAACAGGAAGCGGCCATCCGGACTAAAGAAGGCTGAGTGCACGTGCGGCTTGTCCTGCCGTTCCGGGTCTGCTCCATGTCCCGTATGCTGCTTCGTATCCACAAGTTCTCCAATCGTTCCGTCCCCGTTCAGTGCAACAAGCCCGACAGTTCCTCCATGATAGCTGGATACAACCAGGTATTTGTTGTCTGCGTCCCGGTTAATATGACAGGTTGTGCTCTCCAGATTGACTTCCCGGCTTAGTTCACGAAGCTTGCCGGTAGAGATATCAATTTGGTAGGAAGCAGCAGCGCCCCCCTTGCCCCCATTTACAGCAGCTTCCGTAAGGGCATAGAGTCTCTGATTCTGTTCATCCACATTCAGGAAAGTTGGATTCTTCAGGCCGGACACCTGGTCCAGCTGTCTAAGTTCCCCTGTGTCTGTCTGCAGCTCGTATACATAGACACCAGGACCTTCCGCTTCGGCGTAGGATCCTATGAACAGCATCAATCGATTAGTAGATGTAGACAATCTGTATTCCTCCCTTATGTAACCGTCATTTGTACAACGACAGTGATCATTTCCTAGTAATCATATTGTTTCTCAATTTCATGCAAAAGTCCAGCCCGGGCCACATAGCAGAGCTGTACTGAACGGGAAAGAGCGGTTTCGCTTGTGCTGGGATAAGTTGAGCCTCTAAAGTTGGAGGTTGTCTCAAAAAGTTCGAAATCAGCGCGAAAAAGCCTGACGTATCAGGCTTGGAATCAGGTCAGAGTCAATATCGGTACTCCCGCGTCTATCTGAGCTCCACTCTTCTGCGTTCTGCCGCCGAGAGCCGGCAGGCATCCAGCAGCTTCATGTTGCGGAGAGCGTCCTCCGGGAGGAATAGCTGCGGCATATGGCCGAAGGCCGCCTTTCCGAAATCTTCGATCTGACGTACATATGCATTAATCTCAGTCTCTCTGTATTCCTGCAGTTCCCCTCTGGAGAACAGATAATACCCCGATTGCTCCTTACCGGAGAAGGCATGAGGGATCTCGATCCTGCCCTCGGACCCGACAATTTCAAGACAGCGCCGCTCTTCGGCCCACATGCCGCAGTCGAAAGTCATAGCCAACCCGCCCGCAAATTCCACAAGCCCCGAGGACATCATGTCCACCCCGTCATGCCCGCCGGAGAAGAAGGAATTCACAGTTACCGCTTCAGGCTCCATGCCCGTGAAGAATCTTGCCGCGCTGAGTGGGTAACCGCCAACATCATAGATGGCGCCTCCGCCCCAAGCCGATCTGAAGCGGATATTATCTGCCTGATCCGGATTGTTATAAGTGAAGGAGGCTCTGATCAGACGCAGCTCTCCGATACCGCCACCGGCTACCAGCTGCTGGGCGCGTCTTAGAACAGGATGATGTCTGTACATCATCGCCTCTGCAAGCAGCACGCCCGCATCCGAGCATGCTTTGATCATTAGCTCCGCTTCCCATGCATCCAGCGAGAACGGCTTCTCACACAGCACATGCTTGCCCGCCTGGGACGCCTTAATGGTCCATTCCTTATGGAGGTGATTGGGCAGCGGGATGTACACCGCATCCACAGAGCTGTCTTGCAGTAGCTCCTCATAGCTGCCATAAGCCTTCTGCACCCCGAATTGATCTGCCAGAGCACGGCTCTTCTCGACTCCGCGGCTAGCCACCGCTTCGATTGTCCCATTAGTGGAATTCATTATAGCGGGCATGATGCAGTCACGGGCAATCCCCGCGCAGCCCATAATTCCCCAACGAAGCTGCTCATCCATGTATTAGCCCTCCTATTCTTCAGAATCACCACGCTCGCCAGGTGGTTAAATATATTTATTAGCATACACCTGCCGCTCAGGGATGAAACACACACTTTAGTTATGATAAGGTATCCTTAAGTCAATACCCCTCTTCACCTCAGAAGTACCAATAATATCCATCCGCTTAATTATATAGTTCAGGGAGTGACATAAGATGAAGAACATTAGAGTTGGAATCATCGGTGGTGGAGGAATTGCCGGTGCTCATGCCAAAGCCTACCGCAAGCTGCCGTTTGTCGAGATTATAGCCATTGCGGATATTACACCGGGCCGGGCCGAACAGTTCGCGGAGAAGTATAATCTCAAAGACACCCGCGCGTTTACCGATTACAAGGAAATGCTTAAGATAACCGAATTGGACGCGGTGAGCATTTGCACACCGAACGTATCCCACCATCAGATCTCTATAGATGCATTAAGGGCAGGCAAGCAGGTCCTGCTCGAGAAGCCAATGTCAGTCACGCTTGCCGAAGCAATTGATATGGTAAATGTGTCCAAGCAGACGGGAGGCATGCTCTCCATCGGATTCCAGCCAAGGTACGATCCCAACATGAAGCTGCTCAAGGATATTGTTAGCTCCGGAGAGCTCGGCCAGATCTATTATGTCGAGACAGGTGGAGGGCGGCGGCGGGGAATGCCGGGCGGTACATTCATCAACAAGAAGCTGGCAGGAGCGGGCGCCATGGCCGATGTTGGCTGCTACTCCCTGGATTTGGTACTGAATACACTGAATCATCCCAGACCGCTGACGGTATCTGCCTTCACCACCAATCACTTTGGAACTAACAAACGGTATCATCCGGAAGCTGACAAGTTTGAAGTGGAGGACTTCGGCGTTGCCATGATCCGGTTCGAGAATGATATGGTGCTTCAATTCAAAATATCTTGGGCCATGCACATGGATACTCTGGGGCCGACGATGTTCCTCGGTACCGATGGGGGCTTGAAAGTAAGGCCCCAAGGCATTGGGCCATGGTCAGGTGTATGGCAGGGCAAGGTAGGCTCCATGCAGCTGTTCCAAGACGATAACATGGGTCATTTATCAAGAGATATTCTTCTCAAGGACGATGATATCAATCTGTTCGACGAGAAGGTACGTGACTTTGCCGAGGCAGTCAGAGATGGCCGTCCAGCTCCAATTCCGGGAGAAGAGATTTTAATCCAGCAGGCCATTATTGACGGAGTACTTCGTTCCTCTCAGGAACGCAAGGAAGTTAGCATTGAGCTTCCACACCATCTGACTGTCCCATCACAGCAAGCATAACAAGACCTTCGATGAGCCCCCGGTTATAGCCGTGGGGCTCTTCTTGGAGTTAAATCGTTTGCACAAGTCAGTATACAAATTGCCCAAAAAAAATTGTGAAAAATGTGAGGAAAACTGTACACGGAGGAATTATTTTGTGATACGATGATAACGCTTCCGATGATCTTTTAAGGGGGGACCTGGATGTTGCAAATAAACAGTGCAGCACCGTCACGAAATGTGTATGAGGAATTCAATCCCAAGCTGGACGCGTACTATTTCAAAGTAGGAGATTATGGTCTGATCAGCTTCCACGGAAGGAACTATACCATAAAGAAGAGAATGTCTTCCGAGGAGAAAGCCACGCTCTTATCCGACTCTTCCTTCTTTCGTCTGACCTCTAACTTCTATGTCAACCTGGACAAAATCACGCATATTGAGAACCAGGCAATCTACTTCAAAGATAAAATTTCGGGTGACAAGTGCATTCCCGTATCACGCAGAACTCAGGAACTAGTACGGCGCATGGTCATCAAGCTGAACCATATCGCCATCTAAGCTGGCAAATGAAGAAAGCCGTCCTTCGCATGTGGAGAGACGGTTTTCAGCTTGTTCGATAACCTCGGTAATTCGGACCAGATAAATCGCCTTGTTCTGAACCCTGAGATAAGTATATCAATCCAGCTTGAAATTTCCTATTTATTGTAAAATGTGTAATGTATTTAATATTTTACTAGGAGGATGGAAAATTGAAAAAAGCTGTATTAATGTTATCAGGCGGTCCAGATTCGAGTACTCTTGCTTATCTGCTTAAAAGTCAAGATTATGAGTTGCACACTATTACTTTTAATTTTGGAGAACAAGAAGGAGAAGCTGAGCAACGTTACGCACAAGTTATTGCGAACAAAGTTAGTAAAACTCATCGTTTCGTTGATTTCGTAAATCCTATGAAACAATTGTACGGTTTTTTTGATATACCAGATCCTATTCATATTTTAAGAAAAACTGCTAATCCGAGAGAGCCAATTAAAAATTTTGGTGCTGGTATTGCCCTTTCTTTGGCATCATCATATGCCGCAGATATAGGAGCAGATGAACTCTTTTATGCTGTTCATAAAGATGATGCAGTATATAGAGAAAATAACATAGGATTTTTTGAAACAATGTCAAAGGCTATATCAATTGAGTTAGGCAGAGAATTTAAAATTAAGGCACCATTATTGAATAAAACCAAGGCTGAAGTATTTAGATTAGCAATTGACTTAGGGTTGAAGATTGAAGAAACTTGGAGTTGTGCAAGTAACAGTGTGATACAATGCGGAACGTGTGACCCTTGTAAAGATCGCAGACTTGCTTTAATGGAAAACAACATTGATGACCTAACTGTGTATAAAAATCCATCTAATATATATATTCACAGTTAATAAAAAGTCGGTAGAGAAAAGTAATATTCTTATCTTCTCTACCGACTTTTAAAAGGAGTAAATATGGCGGACTGTATTTTTTGCGAAATTGTCCATAACAGAGAGGCTGCAATTCTAATGGAAACGGAGTACTCGCTGGCGTTCTTTGATATTTATCCTGCTACTTTAGGACATTTGCTTGTTATACCCAAAAATCACATCCCCTACTTACACCTGCTGGGCTCGGAAGAGATCCAGGCCGACCTGTTCAGGACACTAATTAAAGCCTGTAACATGCTCGTTAACAGTAACTTGTGTTCAGATTATGAAGTCATCCAAAGCAACGGGCCGTATGCTGATCAGGATGTGGAGCATATCCATTTTCATATCATTCCGCGATACAGTAATGATCATGTTCACATTGAACTTGAGCCTTACAAAGGAATGGTATCCACGCAGGAGCTTAATGAGCTGGCGAATCTGATTAATGACCCGAATCACAAAAAAACGTAGAGCAAGCGATGATCAACCGCCTGCCCTACGTTTATTTTATTTTTTAATATAGATCCGGGCAGATTCTTCCCAAATCTCACCCTTGGCCAGACTGATCAGCCCGATCTCATCGGCTGGCAGATCCAATTTAGGCGCATTGACCAGGTTCATCTGGGGTTCTGGGCAGAAAAAGCCTTCTGTCGCCCCGTTATTCCATACCATCCACTGTTTATAAGAAGTCCCCACATCATAGACAAGCGTTACACCATGCTTCGTATCCGTGAGTTCCGCCCGGTTCCTTCCGTTACGCGGCACAGCCGTATAATGGTTGTCCATGGAGGCGAAGAACGGATTCACGCCGCCCGCTTTAAGCTTCTCTTCGTCCGAAGTCAGCGGCTGATACTCCCCTGTTGGCAGCATGCGTTCATTCAGCTCCCAACGCTGACCAATTGTAATCTCAGCCTGGTAATCCTGTGCGTTCCCACCCGGAACGAACGGAGCATTGATCGCCGTATGGAATGCGATCAGACAAGGTAGCGGTTCTTCTCCATCATTCTTCACACTCACCTGTTGGGACAATCCATCCTGTCCAAGGGTGTAGCGCATTTTCACCGTGAATTCAAACGGAAAGAGCTTATACACGGAATGGTCTGGATTAATGCTTACTTTTACCGTAACAAAGCTCTCCAGTTCAGTCTGCCCGAATTGTTCAACTTCCCAAGGAATTGTATGCAGGAAGCCGTGTAAATGATTGCCGGTAGCCGGCTCATTGATTGGCAACTCAAGTGTCCTGCCGTTCCACGGAAAATGTCCGTCCTCATACCGGTTCGGCGGGAATAGGATTGGAATTCCATATGTACCCGGGCCTTCTCTAAAGACATCCATCTCATCCTCACCCGGCTCGCGCAGGAAACGGTAACCGTTCTCATGATCGCGGAATGCAATCAGGTTCCCTCCAACTCCTGGCACCAGCGCGGCCTCGTATGGACCTGCTTTAAGCCAGATCGCCGGCTCGCCTTGGTAATCCCCCTCATAAGCTTTAACTTCAGCCATCTAAAAAGAACTCTCCCTTCATATGTGCAGCAGCGTAAATTTATGGATCTCTTGTCATTTTACCAGATTCTTTGGAGGTTAGCGTATACAGACTCTTAATCGCGAATCCGGCTTGTTCCTCCCTACCTGTCCATGTATAATAAGATAGCAAACATATGTTTGCATGACACATCAAATATTGTCAGGCAGGAGGAAGAAATGAAAGGAACCACACATCTGGCGATTGGTATTGCCATCGGGGCAGTTACGGCTGCTCAATATCCGTTCTCCCCGAAGAGCACCAGCCTATACTTGGCTGTATCCGCCTTCTCTGCGCTGAGTGCCGACCTTGATGGTCCGAGCATGCTTAGTTCTAAGATTAGCAAGTTATCCAGGTCATTGAGAAATTTCCTTCTATGGTCAGGCTTCATAGCCACCTCTATACTCATCTATCAATACTTCTCTCTGGGCGTGTTCTATCCGGAATACACAGCGGCCTCTCTGGCTCTCTTCATGCTGGGGCTGCTAACCAGCGAAGGGATGCTCCGCAATACACTGATCAGCGGTATCGGCGGGGGATTCATCTACGCCGCACTTCTATGGCAGATGCCATGGCTGCTCGGACTGGGTGTCTTCATTGCTATCGCTCCATGGCTTAAGCACCGGGGGATGACACACACGGTATGGGCGGTGATCGCGTGGGGCCTGATCGGACAGGGCTTGGAGCAGCAGCTACAGCTCCCGGGAATGATGACCGCCGCCACACTGGGCTACCTGTCTCATCTTATAGCTGATACACTTACCCCGAGCGGAGTTAAGTGGCTGTATCCGATCTACAAGAAACCATTCAAGCTGCCATAGTCCCTTACGTCCTTCCATGATGTAAACGCTGTCCGTATCCAGGACAAGATGATATAATTTCAAATAACTACATCGATTTGGAGGGATTAATAACAATGGATTACCGTATTGAGAGAGACACGATGGGCGAGATCAAGGTTCCCGCGGACAAGCTGTGGGGAGCACAGACCCAGCGGAGCAGAGAGAACTTCCCGATCGGGATTGAGCATATGCCAATAGAGGTCATCCAAGCTTTTGCGATCTTAAAGAGAAGCGCGGCCTTGACTAACCAGAAGCTCGGAAAGCTCTCTGAAGTTAAAGCCCAAGCCATCGCCACAGCCGCAGACGAGATCGAGGCTGGCCGCTGGGACGATGAATTCCCTCTGGTTGTATGGCAGACCGGAAGCGGAACCCAATCCAACATGAACGTCAATGAAGTCATCGCCCACCGCGGCAATCAGCTGCTTGAGGAACAAGGGGCTGCGGAACGCCTGCACCCTAATGACGATGTGAATATGTCCCAAAGCTCTAATGACACATTCCCTACAGCCTTACATATCGCCGGGGTTATTGCCGTGGAGGATCAATTGCTGCCAGCAATCCTTAAGCTGGAAGAGACCTTCAAGCAGAAATCCGAACAATTCAAGGATGTAATCAAGATCGGCCGCACTCACCTTCAGGATGCAACACCTCTAACTCTTGGACAAGAGATTAGCGGATGGCAGCATATGCTGGAGAAGAGCCGCCGGATGATCACCGAAAGTGTGCAGTATATGAAGGAGCTTGCCATAGGCGGAACCGCAGTAGGCACTGGAATCAATGCGCATCCTGAATTTGGCGACAGATCTGCCCAGGAGATCAGCGCTTCAACGGGCAAGTCATTTACATCCGCCGCGAACAAATTCCATGCTCTTACGAGTCACGACCAGGTGGCCTATACCCACGGAGCTATCAAAGCACTCGCCGCAGATGTGATGAAGATTGCTAACGATATACGCTGGCTGGCCAGTGGACCGCGCAGCGGGATCGGTGAAATTACGATTCCTGAGAATGAACCAGGCAGCTCGATCATGCCGGGCAAGGTTAATCCAACCCAGTGTGAAGCCATCACCATGGTGGCAGCGCAGGTATTTGGCAACGATGTAACGATCGGTTTCGCAGCCAGCCAAGGGAATTTCGAGCTTAATGTGTTTAAGCCGGTAATTATATATAACTTCCTTCAGTCCACCAGACTTCTGGCTGACTCACTCATTGCGTTCAATGACAATTGTGCGGTTGGAATTGAACCCAATTATGAGAAGCTTGAGCATAATCTGAAGAATTCTCTGATGCTGGTGACCGCTCTCAATCCACACATTGGATATGAGAATGCAGCCAAGATCGCCAAGCTGGCCCATAAGATGAACCTTACATTGAAGGAAGCTGCCCTGCAGACTGGCTTATTGACCGAAGAACAGTTCGATCAGTATGTCAGACCTGAGAACATGATTAGTCCCAAATAATCTTCGCCATGACAATATTCAAGATCACTTATCTATCAGACGGAAATAGGGTTAAAGGGTACCTGTGTCTGCCCGAAGGGTTCGATATATCCCTAAGCGAATTGAATTCCTGGATCACCGGGTTCTACGGGAAGCCGTCTCTTCAGGCAGAGAGAATTGCTGAATCTCTTATTCGCAGCAACCGCAGTATTACTTCCAGGGCTTGGCCTGTTCTCATCTACTGCAGAGGCGGCATGGGTAAGGTCGGAAGTGTGAAGACTTCCTGGATAGAGCAGTTCGCAAGACATGATACGGTGGTATTTGCCCCCTGTTACCGGGGGAATGAGGGCGGAGAAGGTCGTGATGAGTTTGGCGGTGCGGACCAAGAGGATGTTAACTCCGCTTACCGGCTGCTCCAAAGCCTCCCTTTTGTGGACAAATCACAAATCTCTCTGATGGGATTCTCACGGGGATCGATCAATGCAACCCAGACTGCTACCGTGATGCGGGATGTGCACAGGCTTGTGATCTGGAGCGGGGTATCCGATCTTGCCCAGACCTACGAAGAGCGGATTACCCTTCGGCGAATGCTGAAGCGTGTACTCGGCGGAACCCCGGTCAGACAGCCGGAGGCCTTCGCTTCCCGTTCCCCCATTATGCTGGCCGAACATATTCCCTGCCCTGTTCTTATCATTCATGGGACCCGGGATGAACAGGTTGATTACAGTCATGGATGGAAGATGTATGAGCGGCTTATGGAGCTCGGCTTACCTGCCGAGCTCCATACTTACCAGGGTTACGGACATCATTTCCCTGAGAATACTCATCTGGAAGCGGTAAGACGGATGTTCAAGTGGCTTGGAACACCTGCTCAACACTTCTCTCCTAAGGAATTTGAAGATACCGACAATCACCACTAGTTACTCACTCTCATACACTGAGTACTGATACGAAGAGGTATGGGAGTGGATGAAAGTGCCGCAGTATCGGATTATTGTGGATCTGTCGGACCGGCAGCTGTATTTGCTGGACGGCAATACGGTCACCCGGGCTTTTCCCGTAGGCGTTGGCACTATGCTAACCCAGACGCCCACGGGTGAATACACAATTATTAACAAACAGGTAAATCCTGGAGGACCCTTCGGCGCGCTGTGGATGGGATTATCGAAGCCCCATTATGGTATTCACGGAACTAATGATCCTTCCTCCATCGGACGGTATGTGTCCCATGGCTGCATTCGAATGCATAATGAGGATGTGATTGCTCTATCCCCTCTGGTTCCTGTTGGCACACGTGTGATCATTCGTCAGTAATAACTTAAGAGCAGCATCCTGGAGCAGACATATACGAACAGTCTCTTGTTCATATATGTCAGGGCCCGGTGTGCTGCTCTTTGTCTGCTTTTTAGCTCATTTTGTTGACTTAGAGCGCGCTCTAAGTTGTAGAATGACGTTATGGAACAACAACATTTAAGTATACAAAGCATTTCCCAGTTGACCGGCATCAGCACCTATACCCTTCGTTACTATGAGAAGAATGGGCTCATCCATCCGATCGCAAGGGGAACTAATGGGCGCCGGCAGTATTCATCAGGCGATTTGGACTGGATACGCTTCCTGCTTCGCCTTCGGACAACCGGGATGTCAATCCGGCAAATGCAGCAGGCCGCACATCTCAGAAGACAAGGCCCATCCACTGCCAGGGAAAGGAGGCAACTGCTCGAGGCTCACCAGGAATCCATCAAGAATCAGATTGACGCTCTTCAGGACCATCTGGAAGCGATCGGGGACAAAATTAAGATCTACAAACAATGGGAAGAAGACTACCCACTTGAGGAGGATTCTAAATGACGATTGCATATAAGAAAGGCGAACAACTGCTGATGAATATACATCAAGACGGCATCACAGGTGTATTGGATCATTTACAGGAAATATCCCCGCATATCAGCAGGTATATTGTTGAATTTTTCGGACAAGTGTTTGTGAATCCTCTCTTGTCCTTCACTCAACGTGAAATGATTACAATCGCTGCGCTTACCTCACTTGGAGATTGCCCTAGCCAGCTGAGATGGCATGTTCAGTTCGGCCTGAAGGTGGGGCTTGCGCCAGAAGAGATTATCGAGGTAATCACTCATACGATCCCGTTCAGCGGCTTCCCCCGCGCGCTAAATGCAATCACTATCGTCAAACAGGTATTCGAGGACCACGAGATTCACTTCACTGTTCGAGATGAACTGAAGAATGAAGAAGCTCTCCGCGCTGCGGGCCTTAAGAAGCTTCAAGAGATTGACGGAGAACATGGAGAGCAGGTAATTGAATCCCTTGCAGGTATTGCTCCTGTGCTTGCTGATCAGATTACCGACTTTGCTTTTGGTGAAATTTACAGTAGATCCCCTCTCAGTGCCAGTCAGAGACAGCTCATTACTCTGGCAGCCTTAACCGCCCAGGGAGGGTGCGAGCCGCAGCTGCGCGTACATATTCATGCATCTCTCCGAGTAGGGCTAACCCGGCAGGAAGTGATCGAAGCCCTTCTGCAGTGCTATCCATATACAGGATTCCCCAAGGTACTTAATGCGGTAAGCACCGCACGTCAAATTTTCGAACAAGAGACATGATCTAATCCTGTTTCCGAAATCCCCTCTATGGTTGAAGAATGCATCCTTGATGACAGGAGCGGGGGAATGAGTGCATTTTCAATTCCATCCTCCACACCTTATAATTGAGATTGCGGAACTTTTGATCACATTTTGATCACATATAGAGGGGAATTCACATGATATGAATAACGATTCTGATTTGAAGCACTCTTATGACGTGCTTGGTTTGCCGGACAATGCAGCCCGGGAGGAAGTGGAGAAGCGGTTCGATATTCTTGTCAGGCAGTACCGCTCCAAGCCCTCTGAAGAGTTCGAGCCGATTGCCAAGGCGTACCGGAATATTACGGGTACACAGGACAGGCAGAAGTTCGAAGAGCTAACCAGACAGAAGTATGCGAAATATAAAGGTTTTGCTGGCCCCGCCGAGAAAATTGATGATTTCTTCCGTCTGTATAAAGGCAGAGTTCTCGCCGGTCTGATTGCCCTTATTGCAGTAATAGTCGGACTTAATGCTTATCTGAACCATAGAGCGGAGCAGGAGCGGCTCGCCAAGCTGCCTCCGGTTGATTTGTCAGTGATGGTACTTGGAGACTTCTCCTCAACAGGTGCTGAGGGAGATACATCGGCGTTAGAAGAATCACTGAAGGCTCCTTTTCCTGAGTGGAAAAGAGTGACCGCCCTGCTCTCCTATCTGCCTAAGCAGAGTCTCGGACAGGCCACTATGGCCATGCAGCAGAAAGCGCTGCTGCAGATCGGCACGGAACGACCGGACCTCTTCCTTATGGACAAAGAAGCCTATACATGGATCTCCAATAGTAACGCTCTTATGAATCTGGATAACGAAGCGAAGAGCAGACTGAAGCCATGGCTAAAGGAATCTCAGGCACTTAAGGCTAAGCAGTTAGACGATCCGGCTGAACATATTTACGGTATTGATGTCTCGAATAGCCCGCTTGCGGCCAAGCTTCAGCTTACCCATACGGGACTCATTCTGGGGGTACGCGATGGTGCGGAACATAAAGAGCAGGCACTCCATTTCATCGAACAATACCTCAAAGCGAAGTGAATTTGATGGTTCAACCTGAATTTGCATAACTTATATTTTGAAGCAGAGACAAGCAGGACGGGGATGACTATCCCTCATTACGTTAATCCTCGTCCATAGCGTCTTCAAATGTCTTCCCGGCCCCTTCTAGCCCGCACATTAATCATCCTCCCCACTCTGGTAGTTCTATTGGCACAGTTAATGAATCACTCTTGTATTTCTGGCAGTACCACAACTCTCTAACTATGAAATAAGGATCTTCCATCTTTAATACTAGACCATTATTCCTAGTCGATGTTATAATATGGAAACATACATACAATAGAGGAGGGTCAATTTACCTATGTCATGGTTGAACAAGCTTCCAATGTCTACGAGAATTACAGTATCTTGCTACTTGATCGCCGCATTATTCGGAATTCCGGTTCTCGTAACGTTCCTGCTGTTAGGAAATGCATGGATCGGCATCGTACTAATTGTAGTACTCGCTATCTGCACTTACCCACTCTCGCGCCTGATTGAGAAAGCGCTCACATCATCTTTTGACGAGTTAGCCAGTGTGACTAATCGTATATCCAAAGGAGACTTCACTCAAAGAGCGAAGGAGACCCAATCTGCCAGCACCCTCAGCCGCTCCTTCAACAGCATGGTGGACAAGCTGACTCATATTCTGCGGGAAGCCTCTGCCATTACTAGTCAGGTAATGAGTTCAAGTCGTGGAATTGCGGATAAAAATCAGGAGCTATCCACAGTTATGCATCAAGTCGCAATGTCAGCCCACGAGCTCGCTGTCGGTGCTAATGAGATCTCCCAGGACGTTGCTGGAATGACGACAGCCATTCAAGAGATCGAACAGAAGGTTGGCAGCTATGCTGGTTCAACCAAGGAGATGAATGAAAGATCAGCTCATACACTTAGTCTTGTGGAACAGGGAAGTCAAGCCGTAGAGAAGCAGGCGGAGGGCATGCAACGTAATATCGAGGCTACCAGCAAAGTAAGTGCAACTATTGATACACTCTCCAGAAATGCGCAAGGAATCACCAAAATTACCAAGACAATCTCTGACATTGCTGAACAGACGAATCTCCTCTCCCTCAACGCTTCAATAGAAGCTGCACGCGCTGGAGAGCATGGCAAAGGATTTGCGGTAGTTGCGGACGAAGTCCGTAAGTTAGCCGAGGAATCCACCCGGTCGACCCGGGAAGTATTCGAACTCGTAAGGAACATTGAGATGGATGTTATGCACGCCATTGAGCACATGTCTATCAATGAAGAGGTTGTCCGCCTTCAGAACGAGATGATAAAAGAATCCAAGGAGATTTTCCAGCAGATCGTGCAAAGTGTCCTGTTCATTACTGAACAGATTGAGTCCTTCTCCAAGGAGAGCGATACTATGCTGGAAAGCGCTCATCAGATCTCTGGCGCGATCCAGAATATATCCGCGATCACGGAACAATCAGCTGCCGGAACTGAGCAGGTATCGGCTCACATGAACGAGCAGATCGCCAGCATCAAGCTCGTCGCTGAAGAGGCGGAAGCTATGAATCAAGCGGTATTCCAGCTGCAGAAGACGATACATATCTTCAAATTCTAACCGATTATACGTCCAAAGAACCCTTGACCCAGGCTTAAATGCCACGGTCAGGGGTTCATGTTATCTGATCACTTGCTATTTGGGTTGCTGTCATCATTCATATTTAATTCTGCATTCTCCTGCGCTTGTCTACCTGTGTCATTTCTTAAGGCCAATCGTGCTTCCGCTCTTCGCCGGGCTCTTGCTTTGCGCACGCTCCAGATTATCGCTATCAGAACTGCTCCCAATACGAGTACAGGAAAGGCGCCTGAAAGCACAACAACCGTCCATTGAAGCAGCTGGGACAGCACGTGAAGTGTACCTGCCAATGCATCCTTAGCCCGCTCCCCTAGCGGAGTGTCCTCTTTACCTGAATCAACCGTGCCCGCCATTCCCTCCCGCTGATAAAGGTGGAGCGTCACCGTAGAATAAGATACATTGTTATCAATGAATCTCATACGTCCTTTTGCCTGCTCGATCTCCTCCTGAATGCGGCCCAGCTCTTTTGCAAATTTAACAAGCTCATCGGTCTTGGTTGCTTTCTTCATAAATGACACATAACGCTCTTCCATAATCATTTTCGCCTTAAGCCTGGACTCCAGATCTATATATTCTTCGGTTACATCCTGTCCCTCAATATTCTGATCCATTGATTCATGCTTAATCTTGCCGATTCCGTCAATGAACGAATTGAATCCCGCCGCAGGGATCTTGATTACAAAATTACCTCCTAATTGCTGATCGCTCTGATTCTCGGAGAATTGAACAATATACCCGCCTGCCTTAGCGATGTGCTCTCTTATTTCTGTCTGAACCTTTCTGTAATCCTTGACTCTCATCGACAATTCGGCCTTATAAATGAGCTTCTTATCAGCCCCTGCCTTGATTTCACTATTCGCAAATCCTGATGATGGCTGCTTAGACTCCGTTAAAGTGGCAGCAGCGGCTGCGTCATCTATCGCAGAGACACTGTTAGTATCCACAGCTGATCCAGCCGTGGATTGCGCGGCGTTCTTCATGTCAGATGAAGACGAACCGCTTAATTCCATTTTTGCTGTACTGCCGCCAGCCGAAGAACAAGCTCCAAGCACTAGAGAAAGACCCAACACCAAACTGCATATGAACCCCCGTTTTTTCATCTTTCAGCCTCCTGTTCAACTATCTATCTCTCCACCCTGACGCTTACAAATGCTGGAAGGTTGCATGTTTCAAATAATGAACACAAAAAAGCAGCCCCTATCAGGCTGCCTTTATGCCAAATCTATTTTGCTTCCCTGTGCTACATATTTTTGAGCTTGAAGAATTCACCCTTCTTCTCAATCAGCTCATCGTAGGTTCCGCTCTCTACAATCCTGCCTTTCTTCATAACGACAATTCGGTCCACATTTCTAACAGTCGATAGGCGGTGAGCGACAATGAACGTAGTTCTTCCTTCCATCAGCTGCTCCATCGCCTGCTGCACATGCCGTTCAGATACGTTATCCAGCGCGGAGGTCGCCTCGTCAAGAATAATAATTTTGGGATCACGGACCAGGGCTCTTGCAATCGCAATGCGCTGACGCTGCCCGCCGGATAATCTTCCCCCATGTTCTCCGACAGAAGTATCAAGCCCCTGTGGGAGGCTGTCGATGACATCCTTCAGATTCGCCATCCAGATAGCTTTCTGCAGATGCTCTTCCGAGATATCAGGGAGCCCATAGGTGATGTTCTCACGAATGGTTCCCGAGAAGAGAATGTTATTCTGCAGCACAATCGCAAGCGACTGTCTATACCTCTTCATACTGAGCTCATCCATAGGGATCCCGTCTATCCAGATTTGGCCGGACTGCGGCTTGTAGAAGCCGATAATCAAATTCAGGATCGTAGACTTACCTGACCCGGATTCGCCTACAAAAGCAATTTTTTCGCCAGGCTTGACGTCCAGTGTGAAATCGCTCAGCACATGGCGGTCCGATTCCTTATATTTGAATCCCATCTTCTCGAACTTATAAGCTCCGTGAATAACCTCAGGATTAACACGTCCCTTGTATTCTTCCGTCTCTTGGGACAGCAGAACCTCTGACACGGAATGAAGGGATTCAAAGCCCTTCACCAGGTTCGGGTATACGTTCAGGATAGAGCTTACCGATCCGATAATCATATTGAAAAATCCTTGGTACATCACGATGTCGCCAATCTCCATCATTCCGATCCGGGCTAAATAAGCCGTGAAGAAGAGACAGCCAACCTGGAACAGCTGGAAGACCACCCAGCTGGTTGAACCGAAGTAGGCTTCAAGCACATCCAGCTTGTATCCTCGCTCACGAATGTGCTGAAGAGCTTTATCCACCTTGCGGATCTCTACTTCCTCCAGTCCGTGCGCACGTGTCACCGGGATCATTTCAACCGTCTCGGATACGGTCCCCGACATTTTCTCAATATTGTGCCGAACCTCGCGGTTGCTGTTCGACATCTTTGTTCGGAAGAACCGGACAAGGTAGATTGACGTTGGCGCCATCAGAATAAAGAATAAAGCTACGATCCAGCTATGGTATAAAGTAAGTCCGATAATGATAATTAAGCTGATTCCTGATGGAATTATGGTCATCATCATTTGTCTGGACAGGAAATCGATAGCCTCCACATCCCTAAGCACCTTGGACTGCAGCCTTCCCGCATTCATATCGCCGTGATAACTGAGCGAGAGCTGCTGCAGCTTCCGCACGAGCGTGCTGCGCAGTCCGGCTTCCACATGCCGTACGGCCATACTGATATTGCTGATGTGCAGCGTATGTGTGGGAATATTCTGAAGAATGATGACCACAATGACCGCCAGGTTAATCCAGAACTCCGATACCGAGTGCCGGTCCGGATAGCTGACCAGATTGATGATATTCGCCGTAACCACCGGAAGTACCCAGACAGGCAGTGCTTTTAGTGTATAGTAAAAAGCCGATAGCGCAACTTTGCTTCCGTGGTTTTTGAACAGTCTGGCCAGCAGGCTTAGCGGCTTCATCTTCGCCCCCTGCTCACTCTCGAACCATTTTGTGTAATCCAGTGTTTCTAATTTTGCCATTTCCTTCACCCGCTTTTTTACTTATGATATGAATAGGGACTTCCTGTTTAGATCAGCCCGAACAGCACAGAAATAAGTATAATTCTAAGGGCCTGGATCATCTATAACATAATCGGCCCCGATTCTAACACAAGTTTAACTAAATCGGACATTCAGGGAGTTGTTATTCATCATGAGAAAGCTGCCGCCGGAACGCTGGTTCCCTCATATACGTTCAGAGATTTGTATATATTCTACACATACACGTACCGTTAGAAGTGGTTGGACCTGCGGGCGCCATGTTCACCACATGTTATTTGAGATTAACCTCGTGCTTGAGGGTACCCAGACCGCTATTGCCGGTTCCACTGAATATGAGCAGCAGGCTGGCGATTTGATGCTGATCTCTCCCATGCAAATGCATGATTATCAAATCAGAGGGCATGAGAATGCAACCTTTTTTGTGATGCATTTTCAAGTGGATGACCCCTTATTCCTCAAGCTGTTCGAAATGAATAATAAGGGGCTCTATACGAAGGGAGATCCGCTGAATACCCTGCTCGTTCCCCTGGTAGAGAATTTGATGGAAGCATTGTATGAAGACTCTAAGTCAACCTCCAAATTGTTTCTCCACCTCTTCACACTTATTACTGAGCTTCAGTCTTATTTCGAGCAAGAGAGCCAGGGCAAGGAGCCCAATCTGCGTTCAGAGCTCTCCTACCTGATTGCGAAGCAGGTGGAGACATTAGTATTATCCTCAGATACTGATATTTCAGATGCGTCGGGTGACTGGCTGGAGAATATATCGCATCAGCTGGGGGTTAGCCGCAGACATTGTCACAGGGTGTTCAAGCAGTTCTATGGCATGTCCCCCCGGGAATATCTGATGATCCTCAAGCGTCAGGAAGCGATGCAAATGCTGGTCAGCAGCAGTGAGTCAATTGAGAGCATCGGGCACCGGATTGGTTATGAGAATGTTCAGAGCTTCAGCCGTCAGTTCGCAGCCTGGACGGGATGTACACCAGGTACGTTCCGCAGGAATCATCAAGACAAAGTACTGCACCTAACGCCGCTTGATAGATGAGCACGTATAGAAAATATTTTGAATCTGTCATATTGACAGTAAACGCTTCCATGTAGTTAGATGGATGTACAATTAATCGAATATGGATCTTCGGGGGCAGGTGAAATTCCTGACCGGCGGTGATGGTTCGTGCGTGAACCTTAAGCCCGCGACTCGTCATGATTGCTCAAGCAAAGTGACGACTGACTTGGTGTGATTCCAAGGCCGACGGTACAGTCCGGATGGGAGAAGATCATACAGCAGGCCGTGTTACAGTCTTGTTACCTGTGCGCAGTGGCTTGTTTGATGAGCCCCCGTGTATACTTAATCAAGTATATGCGGGGGTTTTCTACATCGAGGTCCTATATTCAGAACTATATGTTGGGAGTTTTTGAATATGGAAAATGTTAATATTAACCCCGCACTAACCTACACCCGTAGACGGGTAGGCACAGGTTTCTGGTTCGTCGTCCTGGGCGCAGCTCTTTGGGGAGCCGATCCATTATTCCGGATTCAGCTGCTGAAGCACCTCACCTCGGCGCAGATCGTTCTTGTTGAACATGTCCTGTTATTCTTGTTCGCTGCTCCGGTGTTATGGTCACACCGCAATGAGCTGAAGACCGTCCGTCTCAAGCAGGCAGCTGCGCTTCTCTTTATTTCCTGGGGAGGCTCTGCGGTCGCATCCATTCTGTTCACCCAGGCCCTATCTTCGGGCAGCAGCAATCTTAATGCCGTACTTCTGCTTCAGAAGATGCAGCCTCTGTTCGCGATTGTGATGGCAAGATTTATTTTAAGAGAAGCTTTGCCTAAATATTTCTCAGGACTCATTGTACTGGCTATTGCCGGAACATATCTGCTAACCTTTGGATGGACACTCCCGATAGGCAATCTCAGCGATTTCATTCAGATTGGAAGCCTGCTTTCTCTTGGTGCAGCAGCACTTTGGGGAGGATCCACAGTGATGGGACGTTATATGCTCCGGAGTATGAAATATGAGACGGTAACCTCCTTGCGCTTCATGCTTGCCTTACCCCTGCTGTTCCTGATCACCTCCTCCGAGGGAGCTGCTTGGACGCTGCCTTCGGGTACGGGCGAACTAACAGTCACCTCCGTGAACATGTTGCTCCAAGCTTTGGTGCCTGGTCTGCTTAGTCTGCTTCTCTACTACAGAGGGCTATCTACAACGAAGGCTTCCTTCGCTACCCTTGCTGAGCTGAGCTTCCCGATGGTTGCTGTGCTGGTGAACTGGATTGTCTTTAAGCAAGTCATTACCATGCCTCAATTTGTTGGATTCATTTTCATTTGGACCGCCCTGTTCGTGATCTCAAGACAACAGCAGGATTAAGATTATAAATTATGCACAAGAGCCGCGCTTGACTAGCTAGTCAATACGCGGCTCTTTTTTGCGTGAATAGCTCGCTCTCCAAGATCGATTGCATTATCCGCAAGCTTATCATTCATCCAGACAATCAACATGGTCTATACCTACCAGGCTCATACTCTCGTTAACTTCATTCTTGCTGCATACTTCTGTCCCTTCCTTAGAGGCAGTGATGGATCCGGCAGCCGTGGCCGCCCGGGCAAGCCGTTCCAGATCATGTCCGGCAATTATGCTGGAAGCCATGGAGGCTACCATGGAATCCCCAGCCCCGACCGTGCTCTTCGGCTTAATAGAGAAAGGACTAGTCTTTAGCACCTCATCAGCGCTTGCAAAAATCGCGCCATCGGCTCCCATGGACACAACTACCAGCTGAATTCCTTCCTGAAGCAGGCCACGACATGCCTGAACAATGGCCTCCATTGATTCCAGCTTCCGGTTCACAAGCTGCTCAAGCTCATGAATATTCGGCTTGATGGCATAAGGCTTTCCTTGAAGCCCTTCGGCTAGAGCCTCCCCATCCGCATCGAGTATCGTCTTCACGTTCTTGTGGCTTGCCATGTCTGTCAATGTCCGGTAGATGCCTGGCGGTATTCCTGGAGGGATGCTTCCCCCCAGGACCAGAACCTCAGCTCCCTCAAGCATTGATTCCATCTGCTCCATGAATTCAAGCATATTCGTCTCTTTAATTAGTGAGCCTCGTTCATTGATCTCCGTAGTAATCGATGTAGACACATCCACAATCTTGAGATTTGTTCTTGTCTCCTCATCCACCTGGATAAAGGCATGCTGAACCCCGAGTTCATCCAGACCCTCAAGAAGCTGCCGTCCGCTGTATCCTCCAACAAAGCCTGTCGCTGTTACAGAGACTTGGAAATTACCAAGTACCTTCGCCACGTTAATGCCTTTGCCGCCAGGATCAACTCTGCTCGCCCGGACGCGGTTAAGAGCACCGACCTGAAGCTCTTCAAGTGTCACTGTCTTATCAAGTGCCGGATTCAAAGTAACTGTAATTACTGCTGCACTCATCTCATCTTCTCCTATTCGGAAGCGAGTGTAACTTCTACTTCGAGCTTGTATAGTTCATTCACGAAGTCTGATTAGGCTCCCTCGTCAAAATATAATCATTTATGAATATATTGTTCTTTTCCAGCTCTGTAAATAGGTATTATGTGCTCGTACATGATGATACATGGACAAATATGTACACATACAAAAAGTCCGCCAATCTTATCAGAATGACGGACCTTCTTATTCCACCTAATTTAATCTATTCCCTAGCAGGCAAGAAGCTTGCTGAATCACCTGGTGGACTGACAATTTCAGGCGTGTGTCCTGGGCGTGCCGAGCCATCATCGTAATGAAGTTACGATTGAGATTACGATTGAGGTTACGTATTGAACCTCGCCTAACGCCTCCTTAATGTCCGGTACTCATATTGATATGATCCAAGTGTCTGCGGCGCAGAATCAGGACCATAACACCCAGCATGACCATGAAAGCGCCGAACCAGAAAGGCGACTGGGGAGTCGACCACTCGGACAGCTTGCCTGCCAGCCAAGGGGAGAGCGCTCCCCCAAGAAAGCGTACAAAGCTGTAGGAGGCTGATGCCGTCGCCCGTTCGACGGGTGCGGCCTGCATGACAGCAGTCGTAATCAACGTGTTGTTGATCCCTAGGAAGATGCCTGCTGCTATGACCGCCACGATTACCGTTGCCGGAGAATGATTGATCGTTCCCACGGCCATTACACCCAGATCGACCGCGAACAGAGTGAGCATCCAGCTGATCGATTTAACAAGACTATAGCGTCTCTGCAGCTTGGGTGCCACCAGAACGGAGGTAATGGCCAGCATTATCCCCCAGCCAAAGAATACATAACCGAGTCCATGCTCATCCAGCTTCATGACATACGGAGAGTAAGCCATCAACGTGAAGAATCCGAAGTTATACAGGAAAGCCACGATGGCTAGTGTAAGTAGAGCCGGATACCCTAGCGCCCGAAAAGGATCCGCAATCGAGCTCGTCTGCTTAGGCTTAGGTGTCTTGGGCAGTACGAACAGGATGAAGATGAAGCCGATCACCATTAATACGCTAACCCCATAGAAAGGTCCACGCCATGAAATGGAGCCGAGCTCACCGCCTAGAAGGGGTCCAACCGATATCCCGAGACCCAGAGCGGCTTCATATAATATAATCGCTTTGGCGGTTCCAGATCTGGAGAATCCCACGATTGCCGATAAAGCTGTCGCAATGAAGAGGGCATTGCCCAGTCCCCAGCCTGCACGGAAGCCGACAATCTGGCCAATCGTATGCGATGCTCCGCCCAGTGCCGTAAAGATAATGGTCAGTACCATCCCCGACAGAAGTGTCCACTTTACCCCCAGCCTGCTCGATACAACACCGGTAATAAGCATGGCTATACCGGTCACCAGATTATAACTGGTAAAAAGAAGGGATACCTGGCTCTTGCTCGCATGCAGCTGCTCTGCAATGGCCGGCAGTATCGGGTCAACAAGACCCAGCCCCATAAAAGAAATAACGCAAGCAAAAGCTACAGCCCAAACGGCTTTGGGCTGAGACAATAAACCGGCAGATCCTTGAAGATCTCCGGCTAGTTTAGACTCTGATTCCATACTATAATAACCTCCACATCAAAATAAGCTGCCCGTTTCCCGTAGGCTTCTGTTCGGAAACATTGGATATGTAAATATTATATTACAAGTTTAATTATTACGTCAATATTTATATATATAATTATTTATATATAAATCCTTTGGATTTGACACCCTTTTATAAAGTAACTATGATAATCCCAGTAAGATAATTAAATTTTCTAAGCGGCAATGGAGGTTAATGATGAAGATTGAAATATGGTCTGACTATGCTTGTCCTTTTTGCTATATGGGAAAACGCCGATTTGAACAGGCCCTGCACAAGTTCGCAGATAAAGCTAACGTGCAGGTAATCTACAGAAGCTTTGAACTTGATCCCCATGCCAAGCGGGATGTGGACTATGATGTTCATGACATGCTGGCCGGTAAATACGGAATGACTCGTGAGAGAGCCATTGCAATGAATAATGATGTAACCGAACAGGCCAAGTCACTCGGACTTCAGTATCGGTTAGATACAACCATCCAGACGAATACATTCGATGCCCATCGTCTGACTCATTTCGCGGCTCAGCAGGGTAAGGCGGCGGAGATAACGGAACTGTTGTTCAAAGCCTATTTCACGGACTCCAGGCACATCGGGGATCATGCCGTCTTGTCCGCACTTGCAGGTGAGGCAGGCCTTGATCCGCATGCCGCTGCCAATATGCTGAGCAGTGAGGATTTTGCAAGCGATGTGCGCGGGGACGAACAGGAAGCAGCGGAGCTTGAGATTCGTGCTGTTCCTTTCTTCCTGATTGACCGTAAATATGCCATCACAGGTGCCCAGCCTGCTGAAGTATTCCTTGAGACTTTGCAGAAGTGCAGCGAAGCAGAAGCAGATTAACCAAGTGGATTGATACAACAAAGAGGCAGCCTCCTAGGTTGCCTCTTTGTTATTGGTGATATGATAGGAGATATGCTTCTTCATGAGCTTCCCCTTCTTAAGCTTCCTAACCAGCTTGCGTCCAGCCTTAGGCGTCATTTCTTTATACCATATCCCTTCAGGATAGACAGCTGCGTTACACGCATCTGAGCACCTTTTGAGACACTCCGTTCGGGTCACCAGGATGGAACCCGCCTTCAGAAGATTAATTTCACCACGAATGGCAGATGTGATTTCTTCTGCACGGTTCCTCTTGCAGCTCGAACCATGGCAGATCAGGATATGGTGCTGCATTTTATCCAGATTATAATTTCCCATAACCTGCACCACCTTTAGAAGTGAACTGCTATTTCATTATTTACCCCAATCACCAGGGCTTGCCTCTCTACTCAACATCATTATCCACAATCTGATTTGTCATTCAACACCTAACGGGTCTCTCTGTGAATGGTATACTTTTTCAGCCTGGGACAATATTTTCTAAGCTCCATACGTTCGGGATGATTTCTTTTATTCTTGGTAGTCGTGTAGTTGCGGTCTCCACATTCTGTACAAGCTAAGGTTACTATTACTCTCATTCTTCATCTCTCCTATTAATAAATGAATTCCTCTCACCAACTGGCCTTCCTAACCCCGGGTATCTGTCCATGATGAGCAAGCTCCCTAAAGACAATCCTGGATACGTGGTATCTGGATAAATACCCTCTCGGTCTGCCCGTAACTTCACAGCGATTCCTTAACCTTACAGGTGAAGCATTCCGGGGAAGCTTGTGCAGCAAAGCGTATTCCCCGTTCTTCTTAAGCTCCCGCCGCCGCTCCGCGTACTTCGCGACCATTTCCCGGCGCTGCTTCTCTTTTGCAACTTTTGACTTTATCGCCATACTTCACACTCCTCCTCAATTTAACTGGACTCCTACTTATCCGAGCCGTCCATTCACCTGATTGAACACAGTTCAAATCGATATCCAATCTGCTTCAGTTTACCTTAATAGTAATTATTACGATTTATAAATCTTAATATATTTCTAAGTTTTTTGTCAACTATCCCGATGCAAAATAAAATACCGGGAACCACTTCCCGGTATCCAGAGTCTACTGTCTCATCTTACTGAAGCCATACACAATAAGGTAGCTGAACAGCAGAATTGTCATAATCATACCTGTAAAAGGAATCATACGTCCTAATTCTTCCGCATCCGCGAACATAGACACTACTTGTTCCATAACCTGCCACGGGCTGTTAATCGCATCCCAGCTGTTCCAGCGTATGAAGCGGCCGAGGTAGATTCCGAAGCTCGTCAGCGCCAGAGTAACAACCGCAAAAATCCAGGACTTTGTCCTTCCAAGTGATCTCCTCACTAATTCCTGAACAGAGAATAGCGAATAGATCCCGAGCAGCACACCAATCACAGCTACAGAGAAGAATAACAGTATATGATACCAGAATTCGATCCCGTGCCAGGATCGGACACCGTTCTCCATCTGAAACTTGGCAAAGGGATGAAGCTGGTCTGTAATCAAATAAGCGGAGTTAGGGTAAAATAGCAGCCACTGTGTACCGATCACCACGAACAGAATTATTCTTGTGACAGATTTCCGCTGTATATACACGTAGATCCAGTCGAGCAATAAGGCCAACCCTGCCGGTATCCACGCCAGGAACATGTTCCAATAGAGAAACGTGTAGATGTCCCTGCCCGTATGCGTCCTTAAATAACTTCCCAGCATCAGACATAGAACCGAAGCCGCGAACAGAAGCAGGAGCATACCCAGTTTATTTGTGATGTTCACTTCATTAAGTCTGCCCAGCATAGATTCCTCCAACTCATATGGTAAAATATAGGTCTCCTCTCACTCTATCACAGACTCGGGCCCATCTCCATCTTTCTGAACCCCCTGGTTCTGACAATAGGAAAAAGACCGTTGGTCCGCAACTGATCACGGACAAACGGTCAAATCCCAGAACGAATATTATACCAACACGCCTTTTTTAATGGCTCTAACCGGCTCGCTTTTGCCAAATACAGGCTTCAAGGTATGAACAGAATTAGCCCAATTCACACCATTAGCGATAACACGCAGGATTTCCTTGTTGTAGTATGTTGGGTAAGTCTCATGACCCGGGCGGAAATAGAAGATCTTGCCTTCACCGCGGCGGAACGTACAGCCACTGCGGAATACTTCTCCCCCTTCAAAATTGCTGATGAACACCAGCTCATCCGGTTCAGGTATATCAAAGAACTCCCCGTACATTTCCTCGTGCTCCAGAATAATACTTGCATTAACGCCGTGGGCAATAGGATGCGACGGGTTCACATTCCACAGAATCTCCTGCTCACCCACCTCACGCCATTTAAGGTCACAGCTCGTTCCCATCAACGCTTTGAATGGCTTGGAGAAATGTCCAGAGTGCAGCACAACCAGTCCCATGCCCTCCTGGACACGCTTAGCTACCTTCTGCGTAATTTCATCACTAACCCGTTCATGTGCCATATGTCCCCACCAGATTAGAACATCTGTGGAATTTAATACTTCTTCCGTTAACCCATGCTCTGGTTCATCTAAAGTAGCCGTACGAATGGCAAAGCCTTCACCAGACAATCCCTCTGCCAATGCAGCATGGATGCCTTCAGGATAGACAGCTTTTACCTCATCGTGAATTTTCTCATGAACATATTCATTCCATATTGTAAGGTTGATCATCGTCAGTTGTTCCTCCTGTTAAAAATCCTTGATTATAGTTATATATTCTATTCCGATTCCACAGGAATTGATATGAACAAACTGGCTGAAACATGCACAATCTGGTCAAAGTTATATCGTTATTACCGATTTCGCTGCACTGCAGGGACATGAAATCCTGGCTTTTAAAATATATCCTAATCGAGTCGGTTAAGCCTATGCTGCTGATCGTAATCAGCCGGTTTAGTTACCTGCTGAATCTGCTCATATTGCGAGGAGGACAGCTCCGTTCCCTTGCCAGCCTGGACATTTTTCACAATTTGCTGAACAGAACTCGCTCCCGGTATAATGGCTGCAACGACAGGATGATAAAGAGGATACCGAAGCGCTGTTTGGTGCAGAGCACCTCTGTTATCTGATATTTTTCTCAGGTCTTCACGTAACCATGCAAGCTGCTCGGGGGTATAGTCCAAATATCCTTTATCTGCTTTCTCCTTCCCACTTTCAGTAAGGATCCCCTTAGCCAGCGGACCTCTGGCGATAAGGCTGATTCCATGCTTTGCAAGCAGGGGAAGGATTTGTTCCTCGGGTCTTCTGTCCAAAATACTGTATTGACTCATCACACTGACGATATTCGATCTATTCACATATGCAAGAATCACGTTCGGGCGTATCGAAGAGATTCCGTACTCCCGGATGAGCCCCTCCCGTCTCAAGTCCTCAAATGCTTCAATTGTCTCGTCAATAGGATCATCCAGAGTGCCGCCATGGAGCTGATACAGATCAATATAATCCGTCCCCAGCCTTCTTAGACTTTCCTTCACAGCAGATTTAATGTGGGACCCCGATGGATCCCATACCCAACCTTCCTGTCCGGGAATTCGCTTGTTGCCGACCTTGGTCGCGAGGATTACCTGTTCACGGCGGCCCTGAATCGCTTTTCCCACAAGCTCCTCATTACGCCCTTCATCGTAGAGATCCGCAGTATCCAGAAAGTTAATACCCTGGTCCATAGCTTCATGAATAAGACGGATTGCTGTTGTCTCTTCTGTCCCAATAGACATACATCCAAATCCGATTTCACTAACATACAGGTCTGAATGACCCAATCGATTCTTCTTCATCTGTCATCACTCCTTCGTGAGCTTCATGTGTATTATACCTATCCTTACCACCATCGTGGTGGATTACTTCAGACAGGATCCAAATTGCCCGGGAACAGCTCTGCCAAGCACTCAAAAAAAGAGACCCACAGCAACGGGCTGCGGGTCTAATTTATATATTGTTTAAAGGGGTAACTTCATTATAGGTTCCTAACCTTAAGCTCAGATGAAAATAATATTTCAGGATTATTACAAATGTGATCCATCCTCTGAGGACTCGTTCACTTTGAATTTGGATAACAGATCTTGAAGCTCCTGCATCATCGTTCCTAAGAACTGTGCCGAAGCCGCTACCTCCTCCATAGAGGCAAGCTGCTCTTCACTGGCTGCAGCCACATTCTGTGAGCCATCGGAGGCTTCACCCGCAATGTATGCCAGGTTCTCGACTGTGGCACTAATCTGCTCAGAGCTTGCTGACATTTGCTCAGCTACCGCAGAGACCTCTTGAAGATTCAGGACATTTTGCTGTATTTCCGTATATATCCCTGTAAATGCATGGCCCGCTTCCTCAACCCGCACGGTCCCAGCTTGTACCGTGTGTACACCGCTTTGTACAGACGCTGCGGCCGCCGCAGTCTCGCTCTGAATCTTCAGAATAATCTCCCGAACCTGATCAGCCGATTTCTTGGACTGTTCAGCAAGGCTCCGAATTTCTGCAGCCACAACGGCAAATCCTTTTCCATGCTCACCTGCCCGTGCTGCTTCAATGCTTGCGTTGAATGAGAGTAAGTTCGTCTTTGAACTAATCTCGGTGATTACATTGATAATGTCACCAATCTCTTCTGAACGGTCTGATAGCTGCTGCATAATGGAGGCAGTGCCCGTGAACATGTGGTTAACTTCGTTCATTTCCTGAACTGCCATCTGAACCGTCTGATTACCTAATTGAGCTTTCTCTGACGTGCTAAGTGTAGTCTCATGCAAGGTAGAAGAAGATTCTGCAATTCGCTGAATCCCTGCTGCAAGTTCTTCAAGGGCTCTGGCATTCTCTTGGGTTCCGCGCTGCTGAGCCTCTGCTCCGGACGCAACTTGCTGTATTGTCAGCGTAATCTCCTCTGATGTCTTGCTTGTCTGATCGGCACTTGCAGCTAGCTGCTCTGAGGTTGATGCCACATGCATGGCGTGATCCCTTACTTCTCTAATCATACCGCTTAGCGTTCTGCTGGTTTCATTCAAGCTTGCTGCCATCTGCCCGAACTCATCCTTGGATTGAACCTTTAAGCTATAAGTGAAGTCTCCTTGCGACATTCGCTCCGCCATCTTGTTAACCCGCTTGGTTAGATTAGCCAAATGATTAGTGAACAGCACGATTAGAGCAATGACCAACACAATTCCAACTAGACTGGTTACAATCACTTTGACCATCAATGCATTAACTTTTGAGCTCAACTCCTTATCAGGCAGGACCATGGCCAGAATCCAATCCGTTTGGGCTAATTTGGCATAGTAGACATGGTTATTTCCGTTCTTTGCCTCATACGCATCCACTCCATGCCCCTGACTAAGCATAGATTTGGCGACTCGTGCAAGCTCTATATCTTTACTATCCTGAAGCTTCTGCTTCATAATCAGCCCGGTATCAGGTCCAGCCAGGTAAGTACCGTCCTTGTTGATCATAAAAGCCCAGCCGGTTTCACCTAATTTAGTATCCTTAATGATATTCTGAATAGTAATTAAGCTAATGTCTCCTGTAGTAACGCCAATCAACTGACCTTGGTCATCCAGCGTTGGCATTGAGGCCGTAACCATCGTAGATTGGGTTTTTTCATCAAAGTAAGGATCGGTGTAGGCAAGCCCTTTGTTAGTTGTCGCCAGCTTATACCAAGCCTGTGAAGGGTAGTTGTAATTAGGATTGCTATAATCATGCGTAACGGAAATCGTTGAACCCGTATGATATGCATAGGAAGAAAAAAACTTGGTATCTGAGCTGTATTTCTGCGGCTCTAAAAACACTCCTAATCCAAAAGTATCCTTGTTCACCTGTAAGGTGTTCTCAAGCATATGATCATAATCGTCTAAGGTAAGCTTTTGATATTGACTTTGCAAGGTTTTGGCAACAGCCTCGGTTATGCTGCTGTGAGCCACCAAGCGTTTTTCAATCCTCTGTTCGGTCATTTGAAGCTGTGCATTCAATTCTTTCTGGGTCTCATCCAAAAGTAGTGTTCGCGCAGAGAAAAATACAATTCCAGAAATCACAGAATTAATAATTATCAAAACAGGCAATATTAATAGCAATGTCTTTATACGGATACTATTCAAATTCATTTATAGGCTCCTTTAATATATTGGTTATATATCGACATTTAGCGACAAAATCATTATATCAATTAACCTTTTTTTTACTAAAAGGTGTACTTTATGTGACAATATATTAACTCTCTTTTGAGAAAAATAGACCATAAAAAAAGAGCACTACCATAAAGGTAGTGCTCTTAGTCTGAAGACAAAGTTCCGAAAGGAGCAGGTCTACAGACTTTTTTTGTAGAATAAGTCAAGGAAAAGGTTGATTCGAGGTGTAAATGATGATTAGTAAAAATAATTATGAAGGTCGCTTTCAGATTTCTGTGAATGCGCTAGACGACCTTGTGCCTAAGGATCATTTGGTTCGCAAGTTAGAAAATGCGATCGATTTTAGTTTTATATACGAGCTGGTTCAAGATAAATACAGTGCGGTTACAGGGCGTCCGAGTGTCGATCCCGTAGTTCTGATTAAAATCGTGCTTATCCAGTATCTATTTGGCATTCGCTCCATGCGCCAAACCATTCGGGAAATTGAAACGAACGTAGCTTACCGCTGGTTCATCGGCTATGACTTTACCCAGCCCATTCCCCACTTCACCACTTTTGGTAAAAACTATGTTCGCAGGTTTAAGGACACGGATATTTTTGAATCCATTTTTGCACGTATTCTGGAAGAAGCTTTAGGGCATGGCTTTGTAGAGCCTGACGTGCTTTTCATGGATGCAACGCATGTGAAGGCAAACGCCAACAAAAATAAATATGAAAAAACGATGGTACAGGAGCAAAGCAAAAAGTACCAAGAGCAGCTTGATAAAGAGATTAATGAAGACCGGATCCAGCATGGGAAGAAGCCTTTCGGAAAAAAGCCTAAGTCCGCTCTGAAAGAAACAAAAACAAGCATCTCCGACCCTGAGAGCGGACTATTTGTAAAGGGCGAAAAAGAACGTGTATTTGCCTACAGTTTTCATACGGCCTGCGACCGCAACGGCTTTGTTCTGGGTGCGAAAGTAACTCCAGGAAATGTACATGACAGCCAGGTGTTTGAGGATGTGCTTGAGCTCGTAAAGAAGTCTCTGGGCAAGCCCACAGCTGTAGCAGTTGACGCTGGATACAAGACTCCCTACATTAGTAAATTGCTGATCGATGACGGGATACGGCCTGTTATGCCATACACAAGACCTCGTACGAAGGATGGCTTTTTCAAGAAGTATGATTACGTATACGATGAGCACTACGATGCCTATATCTGTCCGAACCATGAGTTTCTAACCTATGAATTGACGAACCGGGAAGGGTACAAGATGTATCGTTCCGATCCCACAATATGCAAAGACTGCCCCTTCTTGAGTCAGTGTACCGAAAGCAAGGACTTCACTAAGCGAATTAGCCGCCATATTTGGGCTGACTATCTGGAAGAAGCAGACCACCTTCGGCATACCGATGAAAACAAACAAATTTACTCACAGCGCAAGGAAACGATTGAGCGCGTATTTGCAGATCTAAAGGAAAAGCATGGCATGCGATGGACGACTTTACGAGGACTTCGTAAAGTTTCCATGCAGGCGATGCTCGTTTTTGCTTGCATGAACCTCAAAAAGTTAGCCACCTGGCTCTGGAAGTCCGGTGGCTCAAAGCGATATTTCGCTTTATTTATGATCTCTTACAGAAAAAAAACAAAGACAAACTCCTGTGTTCCTAACGGGAACAAGGAGTTTGTCTGCAATCTGAGAGCACTACCATAAAGGTAGTGCTCTTACTCTTTGCTTGGCGGCGTCCTACTCTCCCAGGACCCTGCGGTCCAAGTACCATCGGCGCTGGAGGGCTTAACGGTCGTGTTCGGGATGGGTACGCGTGGAACCCCTCCGCCATCGCCACCAAACGGGATTTTCTCGAAGCCTAAGCTTCTGAAAATTAAATTCAGGTATCAGCATCGCCAAATGCTGCAGCTTGTTCCCTCTCCCCGAAGACTTGCTTCGAAGCAGAAGTGAAGTTTGCTCCCTGAAAACTAGATACGAAACGAATTATGCGTGTTAGTCTTCTTCGTAGCTTCCCCGTTGTTCTCGGGGTCCCCGCAAAGTATTCGGAATCAGCTGCGAAGCCGTTCTTCACTTTGTGGGGTTATCTTGGATAAGCCCTCGACCGATTAGTACTGGTCAGCTCCATGCATTGCTGCACTTCCACCCCCAGCCTATCTACCTCGTCGTCTTCAAGGGGTCTTACATACTGGGAAATCTCATCTTGAGGGGGGCTTCACGCTTAGATGCTTTCAGCGCTTATCCCTTCCGCACGTAGCTACCCAGCTGTGCTCCTGGCGGAACAACTGGTGCACCAGCGGTGCGTCCATCCCGGTCCTCTCGTACTAAGGACAGCTCCTCTCAAATTTCCTACGCCCACGACAGATAGGGACCGAACTGTCTCACGACGTTCTGAACCCAGCTCGCGTACCGCTTTAATGGGCGAACAGCCCAAC